>DATBSP010000066.1:0-60921 GCA_036559705.1 Hyphomicrobium sp. | reverse complement strand
GTCCGCAGCTCGCCGAAACGGCGGACGCGCTCGATCTCCTCGGGCGCAAGCACCGGGAACATCTGATGCCGGCGCGTTTCGATAATCGTCTGGTTCGCCATCTCTCGCCTCAGATCGATTGTGACTGACAACAACACATGGGGTTCGATCGGCCCGGGAGCTAGCCGCGTGCTATGTTCGCGCGGGTATTGGTTGATTCGGCGTTTGCCACCGCTTCATACGCCTTTCAGCGAGCCAATACATGCAGGCACGCAGTCTCCTGTGGCTACTCGTCCTGCTCCTCGCCATCGAGAGCCTGGTCGGCGAGTTCTACCGTACTGTCCCCCTGACAGTCCTACACCTTACGATACTCCTGTCGTTCGCCTTCGTGCACGGGGCTTTCCGCTACGGCACCGAGGGCGTTGTGGCCTTTGCGGCCATCTGTCTGGTGGTCAGCAACTTATTCGAGAACATGGGTGTCGCCACCGGCTTCCCGTTCGGCCCTTATCACTATACCGACGCGCTCGGGCCGAAGCTGGGCTACGTGCCTTTGATGATCGGGCCGGCCTATCTCGGAGTCGGCTACCTGTCATGGGTGCTGGCGACCGTGCTCATCGGCGATGTCAAGCGCGGGGCCGATGCGCTGTCGACCTTTGCCACGCCTGCAATCGGCGCCTTCGTCATGGTGCTGTGGGACCTGGCAATGGATCCATCGGCATCGACGCTGGGCCAATGGTGGATCTGGCACCACGGGGGCGGCTTCTTCGGCGTGCCGCTGGTGAACTATCTCGGCTGGTATCTAACCGTGTACGTGTTCATGCAGATCTTCGCGCTATACCTGCGCGCGCGTGGACCAGAACAGCCGGTGCCGCAGCCGCGGGAGTACTACCTACAGGCGGCCGCTATGTACGCCGTCGTCGCACTCGACTTCGTAGCTGGCTACCTGGTGCACGGCCACAGCGAACAGCTCACCGACGCCGCCGGCATGACATGGCGCAGCGGCGACATCCGCGAGACCGCAGCCCTCATCAGCCTGCTGACCATGATGTTCGTCGCGGTGCTGGCGACACTGACGATCCTCCGCCGGCCGGACGAGACGCGCACTGAACTCTAGCGGAACACGCGGTTGAGAACTGCCCCCGCCACCTTCGCGGCGCTGATGTCCGGTACGTGACCGCCGTAACGGCCACCATAGATGTGGCGCACGAGGCTCGCGTGCATCTCCTGCGACGGAGCGAACTGTATGGCGAAGCTGGCCGCATCGGCCCGCATGATGGTCGCCGCGACATCGATGCCGTCGAACTGCAGTCGCACGTCGGTGCCGACCGGCGCCGGTGCCACGCCCCGCAGTCCCATCCCGCTCACCGAAATATCGGCAATGGGCATCCGCCGCTGGGTGTTTCCGATGATGAGGATCGCCCAGCCCGAGCTGTAGAACCGATCGCCGCGGCGCGCCTGTGAAGCTTCGACGCAAACGAAGCAGGCCATCGTCAGGATGACGATATTATACCAGGTCCATACGTAGGCGATGATGCTGGCATCCGCCAACGACCGTGTGTCGTCGAGCATGAACGCCCATATGATTCCCGCCACGTTCAAAGCGAGGTAGGCGAGGAAGATGCGTAGCATCCGCCACTGTACGAACCCCTTGGTGCGATCGCCGCCTTTCGCCGTAACCTGAAACTTATGCCCTTGTGGCCTGAACAGGCCGATGAATACGGACCTAGTGATATCGGTGGCGCCGAGCAGCTGGCTCAAGTCCGCCATGAGCGGCAGCACGCGCCCGTTCGTCAACCACATGATCATCGCCGCCTGCACTATGAAGAACGGCAATAGGTACGAGATGGCATCGGGCACGCCGGCGTACACAACCTGGACATTGAAGAGCAGATAGAGCGTCGGCACGATCAGCGCCAATATGCGGAACAGGTGCGTCGCCGACCAATGCAGGAAGGTCTCGGTGAGCATGATGCGGTCCAGCAGCGCCGTGTTGACCTTGGTCGACAGGGGCCCACTCGGCCCGCGGCAGATCTGCATGAAGCCAAGCGCCCATCGGGCCCGCTGCGACACGTATTCCTTGAGGCCTTCGGGCGCGAGGCCGAGCGACAACGCTTCGTTGAGATAGACGGTGCGGTAGCCGATTTCCTTCAGGCGCAGCGACGCGAGGTAGTCCTCAGTGACGGAATCGGTGGGGAAGCCTCCGACGCGCACCAGCGGCGCAAAACGCAGAACCGATGACGTGCCGCAGCAGAATGCGCCGCCCCAAGCGTCCTTCGACGCCATGACGACATCGAAGAAAAAGCGCTGCTCGTCCGGCCATACGCGCACCAGATTGAGATTGGTTTGGATCGGGTCCGGGTTGAAGAAGTGCTGAGGCGTCTGCACGACGCCCACATCCGGATCGCGCATGAGCGAAACGGCGCGCGTCAGGAACTGCGACTTGGCCACGAAGTCAGCATCGAGAATGGAAACGAACTCCGGCTGCTCCGGCAGAGCCGCAAGATGCTTCAACGCGTTGTTGATGTTGCCGGCCTTGGCGTGCCGATTGTCGGGCCGGGTGAGGTAACCGCAGCTGTGGCGTTCGCACAGCTCCTTGAGCCAGGGGCGGCGTCCATCATCACAGACCCACAGGCGATACCGCGGATAGTCGACGCCGAGCGCCCCGATGATGGTGCGCTCGAGGATCGCCTCCTCCTCATTGTAGGTGCAGACGAGAACATCGACGAGCGGCTGCTTGGGCAGCGATTTAAGCCATGGAACGTTGGCGTTGGCCTCGGGCGTGCGATCCTTGGTGCGCGTCAGGAAGAACAGCGCGAGCGTCGTGCCGAGCATCGACAGCATCTCCACCAGCGTGAAGACCAGGCCGATGGAAAAATCTAAGGGCTCAGATAGCGGTGGCATCGTTTCGGTGAAACGCCAGAACATGTAACGCCAGCCGAGAAAGAGGCAGACGCCGATGCCGACGGTGCGCGCGAGCGTGTTGTTGCGGTCGAGCCATGGCAGGACGCCGACGGCGATCAGTCCCATGACAAGGCCAGGGGCAATCGCATCCCAGTAGCTGACCCCCGAAGCCACCATCATTTGGTGAGGCTCTGCTTGATCGCTTCTGCTGTTTTCACTGTCTCGGCCGCGGCGGAAGATGTGTCGAACGTTACCTGTCCGGTGCGGCCGACGTTGCATTCGCGGCGTTCCGCGAGGCCCGGCACACCGATGGTGACGTGGTAGGGCTCGCGAGTCAGCGCAGTCTGCTCGATGGCGAAGTTGGAGCCGGCCGCAGCAAGGCCGGTGAGGCCGACCACAGTCCCGGGGTACTCCTGGCGTTCACCGCGCAGGCGGAAATGCGCCTGCTGGCCGATCCACAGCTTGTTGTAGACGGCCTCGCTGACCGTCGCCGTGACGACGGCGCCGCCGCAATCGAGCACGCGCAAGAGGTCCTGTCCGACACGCACTTCCTCGCCGTTGGCGGTCAGCACCTCCCAAATTCGGCCGCGCACGGTGGCGTTGACGTCAGCGTGCGAATGGGTGGCAAACTGTTCCTTCTCCGCGGCCAGCTCCTTCTCTAGGTAGCCGAGCCGCCCCCTATTCTCCTCGACGCGGGCACTGCCGTCGAGAATCTGCTGGCGCACCTCGTCGAGGCGCTGCGCCGAACGCGGCAGATCATTGTAGCTATCGCCGACGAACAGCCCCTTCTTGGCCGCGTCGAGCTCGATCTTGTTGCCTTCGAGGCGAATGCGTGCCGCCTCAATGCTGAGCTGCGTCGTCTTATAGTCGCGCTCGGCGTGCAGCAGCGTCGCGATCGTCTGTGATCCGGTCTGCCGCAGCTTCTTCGAGCGCTCCATCGCCTCCTTGGCGTCGGCGTGCATGGCCTCCGCCGTGGTGATCTGCACAGTGAGCTCGGCAGCGCGTGCTTCGAGCTGACGGATGCGGCCTTCCTGGAAGGCGTTGCGCTGCGCCAACAGATTGGCCTCAATGCTTTTCAGCTGCGCAACCCGCTCCGATGAAGCGTGCATGTCGGACGTCAAGCCGTTAACGGTGCGGCGCAGATCGTCAAGTCGGCCGCGGTCGGCGCGCTGGTTGGCGAGATACATTAGCGTCTCGCCGGGGTCGACCTCGGTGCCGACGGCTAGCGTCGGCGCGACGAGCGTCACCCTGCCGTCGATCGGAGCACGCAGATTGATAAGGCGCGCGTTGACGGTCGCCTGCGCACTGGTCGTGGCAAGCAGGCGCTGCAGCGGGATCCAGCCCAGCGCCAATGCGACGACGATCGCGATTAGGGACTTGGCGCCCTGGCGGCCGGGTATCGATTTGAGCCTGTCCATCAGGCCCGGCTTCGGCGGCTCGACCGGCATTTCCGCCGGCTCGCGCAGCAGGCGCTGACGCAGCTCCTCATCGAGGCGCTTCAGTTTCGCGATAGCCCCGGAATCGGGCGCGTTCGCATCATATACTTGACCTTCACTCGCCGGAGACGGCCTCGGCGTCGGCTGCGACATCGACATTTCGACTTCCCGCTCAACTCGCTGTTCTCAGAACAGCGCTGGCGGAGCAATCGTTGGGGCTCGCGGAGCTGTCCGTGGAATATTCGCGAGTATGGCGACACGTGGGTTAATACCGTTGACTGATCAATCGAGTTTTCGAAATAGTCGCTTAAAATTGTCTGAAATGCCTGAAACTGCGCCCCGCAAACATGGGTGCCCTGTGCAGGCACCGAGCCACCGCTCCGACCAAAGTAGGAATTGCGGCCGTCCTAGTTGGCGCCTTCGAGCAGCCGGCGGGCAATGACCTGTGCCTGGATCTCGGCGGCACCCTCGAAGATGTTGAGGATGCGCGAGTCGCACAGCACGCGGCTGATCGGGTACTCGAGCGCGAAGCCGTTGCCGCCGTGAATTTGCAGCGCGTTGTCGGCGTTGGCCCAGGCGACGCGGGCGCCGAGGAGCTTGGCCATGCCGGCTTCCAAATCGCAGCGGCGCCCCTCATCCTTCTCGCGTGCGGCAAAGTAAGTGAGCTGGCGCGCCACCATGGTCTCCACCGCCATCATGACGATCTTATTGTAGACGCGCGGGAACGCGTAGATCGGCTTGCCGAACTGATTGCGCTCGAGGGCGTACTTGAGGCCGAGGTCCATGGCCGCCTGGGCGACCCCGACCGCGCGCGCCGCCGTCTGGATGCGCGCCGCCTCGAAGGTGTTCATGAGCTGCTTGAAGCCCTGTCCCTCGGTGCCGCCAAGCAGCTGGCCCGCCGGAACCTCGAAGGCGTCGAAGGAGATGTCGTACTCCTTCATGCCGCGATAGCCGAGCACCTCGATCTCGCCGCCCTTCATGCCGGGCGCGGGAAAGGGATCGGCGTCCGAACCGCGCGGCTTCTCCGCCAGCAGCATGGAAAGGCCCTTGTAGCCCTTCTCGTCCGGGTTGGTGCGCACGAGCAGCGTCATCAGATCGGCGCGTACCGGGTGCGTGATCCACGTCTTCTGACCGGTGACCTTGTAGGTGTCGCCGTCCTTCACCGCGCGCGTCTTCAGCGAAGCGAGGTCGGAGCCAGTGTTGGGCTCGGTGAACACTGCGGTGGGCAGCAGCTCGCCGGTGGCGATCAGCGGCAGGTACTTCGCCTTCTGCTCGTCGGTGCCGTTGTTGAGGATGAGCTCACCGGCGATCTCCGAGCGGGTGCCGAGCGAGCCGACGCCGATGTAGCCGCGTGACAGCTCCTCGGAGACGACGCACATCGCCTCCTTTCCGAGTGCCAGGCCGCCATACTCCTCCGGCAACGTCAGACCGAACACGCCAAGCTCGGCGACCTTGCCGATCACTTCGAGCGGGATGTAGTCATTCTTGAGGTGCCACTCGTGCGCGTGCGGCACCACCTCGGCCTCGGAAAACTTGCGCATCTGGTCGTGGATCGCCGCATGCGTCTCGTCGAGACCCGAATCGCCGAAGGTGGCGGCGTTGGGCTGGGCAGCAATGAGAGCCGCGAGGCGCGCCTTGATCTCCTGCGTGCTGCCGGCCGCGATCATGTCGGCGACCTCGTCCTCGAAGCGGCGCACGTCGGCACGCGGCACGCCCAGCGCCTCGGGGCGCACAAACTCGAGCTGGCTCATCGGGATGCCGCCGGAGACTTGCGCCAGGTACTCGCCGAAAGCGGCCGCGAGGATCAGCTGCTCGAACTCGCCGAAACGGCCTTCGCCGTTGAGGCGCGTGCCCCACACGTGCATCTGGCGCAGACCCTCGACGGCAGTGGCGAGCCAGGCGAGGCCGTGCGCGGGATGCTGGGCATTGTCGATGCCGCCGGCCTCGGCCACCTTGGCCCGCACCCCGGCCTTGGCCGCCTGCAACACCTTGTCGGCGGAAGCGACTGCCCGTTCGGCGTGCTGGAGAAGGGCCTCCGGGCCGGCCGAAAGCACGTCCTGCTCGGTCGTCTTCACCGCCGTCGACATCGTACCCTCCTGGGAATTTCGTGACGCGGCCGCCGGTGCCGGCGCCGCTCATGTGCTGCGTCGCAGAATAACGGGCCCCGCCGTCAAGGCAATTGGTGCCGCGGCAGGCGTCAGCTGCCGCCCGATAGCGCTTTGAAGAAGCGGCCGCCAATGGCGCTCTGCCCCGTAGCGGCGGCGATGCGCTCGCCGAGCGAGGAAGGTTTGCCCGGTTGCATTCCACGGGCCGGCTCGGGTGCATCAAAAGTGTGCAGGCCCTCGACGATCTCGACCGTAGCTTCATCGCCGGGACCGCTGAAGTCGTCGTAGTCATGGAGCGGCGCGTCGACGAAGTCGTGCGGGGGGGCGCGCAGCGAACGGCCCCCACCCGCACCGCCGCTTAGCGCCTCGGCGACGGCGTCATAGCCGGCGCTCTCAATGATGGTGACGGAGGCTTCGGCTGCGATTTCATCCGAGTAATCGGGCTCGAGGCTGGTCAGTGTCTCGAGCGCGGCGAGCATGCGCAATCCATCCTCGTCGCCTTGTCCGAAGCTTTCGCCGTGGTCTGCATCCGGCGGCGGCAAGGGGGGCGGCTCATCGCCCGCACCGCGCAGCCTTGGCGGCCGCGTCGGCTCGTAGCCCCCGAAGGGGTTTTGCCGTCCCCGGTCGTCGTACTCATTGCCCACGTCGGCCACCGCTTCTATCCCGAAATTGACGCCATTGTAGGAAAGCCTGCATCCGACGTCCACGCAGCGTTGGTGAATGGACCCGGCGTCTGGCTCGAGCCTCCGGACAGGGGCGGCAATCGCGGCATAGACCTAGACGGTGAGCGCGGATAGGTTCCGGCCAAAATAAGCGAGAAATCTGGGGAGAGCGGAATGCAGCGCTACCGCACCTTGCTCGAAGCCATTTATCGGCTTTACGAGCACAGCGGATTCGCCATGGCGGGCGCGGTGGCTTTTTCGTTCGTTGTTTCGCTGTTCCCGTTCTGCATTTTCCTCGGCGCATTGGCCGGCATATTCGGCGGCCGCGAACTCGCCGCCCAGGCGGTCGAGCAACTATTCCAAATCCTGCCGCCGGGCGTCGCCGCCGGTCTTGCCCCGCAGGTGGAGGCCATTATGGGCCGCACGCGCATCGACTTGCTGACTGTCAGCGCCGGCCTGTCGCTATTCTTCGCCACCAACGCCATCGAGACGCTGCGCACGGCGCTGAACGGCGCCTACCGCGTGATCGAGACGCGACCCTATCTGCTGTGTCTGTTGCGCAGCATGCTGTTCGTGTTCGCCAGCGCCGTGTCGATGCTGGTGCTGACCTGGGTGGTGGTAGTCGGGCCGGCACTTGCGGCGCGCTTTGACCCGTCGCTGACCCAGTCTTTCACATTCATGCGCTCGACCTGGGCGGGGGCCTTCTTGCGCTACGCCTCGGCGGGCGGGGTCATCGCCGCGCAGCTCCTGGCCTTCCACTTGTGGCTCGCCGCCGGACGCCGGCGCATCCAGGACGTCTGGCCGGGCGTGGTGCTGTCCACGGCCCTGTGGCTCCTCGTGGCCGGCCTTTACTCGTACTATTTGAACTTGAGCGATTACACGCGCTTCTACGCCGGCCTGTCGCAACTGATGGTGGCGATGATCTTCTTCCAGATGACGGCGGTGATCGTCATTCTCGGCGCCGAGCTCAATCGCGGCATCTTCGAGTTCAAACGTATGAATGCAGTGGGGCTCCACCCCATTGCCGCTCGCGCGCCCGTCCGCGCCCGCTGAGCGCTGGCTCTCGACACGCAAGGTCCAGCAGTAGCTCCGCTTCCTTGGCCGCAATGACGTTGAGTTTGCTGCGACTACTTTTTGTGCAGACGCTGGCTGGCCTCGAGCACGTCCTCGTAGGTACGCAAGCCCGTGGTCGGTGCGGAAACCAGCACCGCCATGTTCCCCGGCTTGTGCTCGTTGCGGTACATGCGCATGTGCGCCTTGGGGATCTGCTCCCAGGGAAACACCTCCGACATGCACGGATCGACGCGCCGCTCGACAACCAACTTGTTGGCCTGCGCCGCCTGCAACAGGTTGGCAAAATGCGAACCTTGCACCCGCTTCTGGTGCATCCACAGGTAGCGGGCGTCCATGGTTAGGTTGTAGCCGGTGGTGCCGGCGCAAATGACGACCATGCCACCGCGCTTGACGACGAACACCGACACCGGGAACGTCGATTGGCCCGGGTGCTCGAAGACGAAGTCGACGTTGTTGCCTTTGCCGGTAACCTCCCAGATGGCGGCGCCGAACTTGCGCGCGCTCTTGAACCAGGCGTCGTATTCTGGCGTGCCGACCTTCGGCAGCTCGCCCCAGCAGTCGAAGTTCTTGCGGTTGATGACGCCTCGCGCACCCAGCTGCATAACGAAATCGCGCTTGTCCTCCTCCGACACGATGCCGATGGCATTGGCGCCGGACGTGGCGCAGAGCTGCACGGCCATGGAGCCGAGGCCGCCCGAGGCGCCCCAGACGAGCACGTTGTGGCCCGGGCGCAGCACGTGCGGACGATGGCCGAAGAGCATGCGGTAGGCGGTGGCGAGCACCAGCGTGTAGCAGGCGCTCTCCTCCCAGGTGAGATGACGCGGGCGCTCCAGCAGCTGGCGGTCCTGGACGCGGCAGAACTGGGCGAACGAGCCGTCGGGGGTCTCATAGCCCCAGATGCGCTGGCTGGGCGAGAACATCGGGTCGCCGCCGTTGCATTCCTCGTCGTCGCCGTCGTCCTGGTTGCAGTGAATGACGACCTCGTCACCCACCTTCCAGCGCTTCACCTTGGAGCCAACGGCCCAAACGATGCCCGAGGCGTCCGAACCGGCGATATGATAGGGGTTCTTGTGCCCATCGAGCGGCGAGATTGGCTTGCCGAGCGAGGCCCAGACGCCGTTGTAGTTAACGCCGGCCGCCATCACGAGGACGAGCACGTCGTGGCTGTCGAGCTCCCATGTAGGGAGCACCTCCATTTGCATCGCCGTTTCGGGCTCGCCGTGCCGCTCCTTGCGGATGGCCCAGGCGTACATGTTCTTCGGCACGTACCCGAGCGGCGGAATCTCGCCGATTTCGTAAAGATCCTTCTTTTCGGCAACCGCCGGTGCGCCCATGGCAACTTCTGTCCTAACGGCGCTTTGGCTCGTCATTCTTGGCTCCCGTGATGGATTGTCGGCCGGCGGGCCGGCCCTTATTGGCTGGCGGCGCCTTGACCGCACTTATCTACCGGCGTTTCAAGCACGTTTTCGCGCTGCAATGAAGAGGCTCTGGCGCCGCTATGCGGTCGTGTCAACGGACCTTTAATCCGCCCGGTCCTCAAAGACCTGGCCGATCTAAGGAATCCCTAGGGTTGGCTGGGCCGGCCGAGCAGTCCCATGAAAGCTACACATGCTTGATTTCTTGAACAGAGCGGTAATGGTCGACACTACACTCTGGTCGTTGTGGCCATGCTGTCCGGGTGGGCCGGCGTACATACTTTGCATGTCTTGGCGCGCACTTTCCTGGCGCTCGTTTTCATCCCCCGCTTCGTACTTGGCGCCCTGATAACGAACTACCTGTTCGAGCTGGCGGGGATCTACCCGACGCCCGATCGCGAGACCAACGTCGTCATCGCCTGCACTCTTGGCTTGATCCTTTCGCTCTTCGTGCTGCTCATGTGCCTGCGTGTCACCGCCGTTGTCAGCGGCCTGCGGGTCGAGCGGCACCAGTTCAAGCACCGGCTCGCTCGCATTTAGGCGGCACTCTGGTGCGCGAACGGCCGCGGTTGCGGCAAAGATCATTTTGCAAAGCACCGACGGTTATGGGTACTTTACGGCAACAGCCGTGCCTAACCGAGGTTGACGTAATGCGCGAAGGCAAGAGCGGGACCAATCCGGTGCCCGATCGCCCGTGGATTTTCCGCACCTATGCCGGCCACTCCACGGCCGCCAAATCGAACGAGCTCTACCGTAAGAACCTCGCCAAGGGTCAGACGGGACTTTCGATCGCCTTCGATCTGCCGACCCAAACCGGCTACGACAGCGACCACGAGCTGGCCAAGGGTGAGGTCGGCAAGGTCGGCGTGCCGGTTTCCCACCTGGGCGACATGCGGGCCCTGCTCGACGGTATTCCCCTCGAGCAGATGAACACGTCGATGACGATCAACGCCACGGCCGCGTGGCTGTTGTCGCTCTACGTCGCCTACGCCGACGAGCAGGGCGCCTCGCGCGACAAGCTCACCGGCACCATCCAGAACGACATCATCAAGGAATACCTGTCGCGCGGGACCTACGTGTTCCCGCCCGAGCCGTCGCTGCGGCTGATCAAAGACACCATCGTCTTCTCGTACCGCGAGGTTCCCAAGTGGAACCCGACCAACGTCTGCTCCTACCATCTGCAGGAAGCGGGCGCGACGCCCGTGCAGGAGCTCGCCTACGCCCTGGCGACGGCGATCGCCGTGCTCGATATGGTCAAGGCATCGGGCGAGGTGCCGCCCGAGCAGTTCGGCACGGTGGTCGGGCGCGTCTCCTTCTTCGTCAACGCGGGTCTGCGGTTCGTCACCGAGATCTGCAAGATGCGCGCCTTCAACGAGCTGTGGGACGAGATCACCTTCGAGCGCTATGGCGTCACTAACCCGAAGGACCGATTGTTCCGCTACGGCGTGCAGGTGAACAGCCTCGGCCTTACCGAGCCGCAGCCGGAGAACAACGTCTACCGCATCCTCATCGAGATGTTGGCGGTGACCCTGTCGAAGAAGGCACGCGCCCGTGCTGTCCAGCTTCCCGCCTGGAACGAGGCGCTCGGCCTGCCGCGGCCCTGGGACCAGCAGTGGTCGCTCCGGATGCAACAAATCTTGGCCTACGAGACCGATCTGCTGGAGTTTGGCGACATCTTCGACGGCTCGAGCGTGATCGCCAGCAAGGTCGCCGAGTTGAAGGAACAGGCCAAGGCCGAGCTCAAGACCATCGAGGCGATGGGCGGCGCCGTCGCCGCTATCGACTACATGAAGCGGCGTCTGGTCGAGAGCAACACGGGGCGCCTGTCCGGCATCGAGACTGGCGACCTCACGGTTGTCGGCGTCAACAAGTGGACCGACACCGAGCCCTCGCCGCTGACTGCCGGCGAAGGCGCCATCATGGTCGTCGACCCGGCCGTCGAGGCCCAGCAGGTCGAGCGCCTCAAGGCTTGGCGGTCGGAGCGCGACGACAAGATCGTGAAGGCTGCCATCGCCGACCTTGAAGCGGCCGCGAAGGAAGGCCGCAACATCATGGAGCCGTCGATCAAGGCCGCCCGCGCCGGCGTGACGACCGGCGAATGGGGCACTACGCTGCGCCGGGTGTTCGGCGAATACCGCGCTCCGACCGGCGTCTCGCAGGCGGCCGTCCCCCGCGATAGCGCGGCGCTCGACGGCGTGCGCGCCTCGGTCGACGAGCTGTCCGCCAAGCTCGGCCGGCGCCTCAAGTTCCTGGTCGGCAAGCCGGGCCTCGACGGCCACTCCAACGGCGCCGAGCAGATTGCCGTGCGTGCCCGCGACGTCGGCATGGAGGTCGTCTACGAGGGTATCCGGCTGACGCCGACGCAGATCGTGCGCGCCGCGGTCGACGAGAGCGTCCACGTCATCGGCCTGTCTGTCCTGTCGGGCAGCCACGTGCCGCTGGTGCAGGAGGTGATGGAGCGCATGCGCAAGGAAGGGCTTAGCGACGTTCCCGTCGTCGTCGGCGGCATAATTCCGCCGGAGGACGAGCGCACTCTGAAAGCCTTTGGCGTCGCCGCCGTGTATACGCCGAAGAACTTCCAGCTCAACGACATCATGAGCGACATTGTGCGCCTGGTCGGCACCCAGGCCATGGCCGCCTGAACGCTACAACCGCAACGTAGAAAGAAACGACCATGCGTGAGGAAACGCGACGCAAGCTCGAGCGCGCCCTGTGGCGCGAGCGCCTCAAGAAGATCGGTATCGGCGCGGCAGCGCTCGTCCTGATCGGCGCCTACTTCGTCTATGAGGATTACGACGCGCGCGTCGAGAACGTGCGCGTGCCGGCAACGGTCACCGAGGTAGGCCCACTCAACATCAAGAACACCAAGATGGTCGAGGAAGGGCTTTCCGTGCAGGTCGCGCTCGACAATGGTGGCCGCCGCGTCAGCGTCATGGCCCTGAAAAAGACCGACCCACACGTCGGCGATCACGTCGAGATCACCGAGCACCGCCATCACACCGGGCGCGTCACTTACACCTGGAAGTGAGTTCAGGCCTTCTTCTTTTCCTCGCCGGCGATCTCGACCCTTTCGCCCAGCGCCTCTCGCACGTAGAGGCTGCGCACGGCAACGTCGATGACGATTGCCAAGGGATACCCAAGCAGTAGACCCAGCGGCCCGAACAGGATGCCGATGGCGACAACGGCAAACAGCCCCACCGCCGGTGGCAGCTTCACCGCGCGCCCCGAAACGAGCGGCATGATGACGTTGCTCTCGATCTGCTGCACGACAACGAACAGGGCGAGCGTCCAGCCAACCATCTCCCAACTCTGCGTCGAGGCGAGGAGCAGCGCCGGCACCGCGGCGATAACCGGCCCGACGATGGGCACGAACTCGAGCACCGCGGCGATGAATCCAAGGCCGAGCGCAGAGGGCACCCCAATGATCGCCAGTCCGGCGCCAATCATGGTGCCGACGATGATCATCGCCAGCAGCTGCGCGCCGAGCCACAGGCGCAGCGCCTCGCCGGCATCGTCGACCGTGTCGGCGATCTGCGGCTGCACGCGCTTGGGAAACAGCATCACGAAGCCGCTGCGATACACGTCCGGCGCGATGGCGATGTAGACGCCGGCGATGACGACCACGACGAGCGCCGCCAGCGCACCGAACACAGTTGTTCCCCACGACAAGGCGCTGGCGATGAGGTTGCCGACCGACGATCCTTTGACGAGCTCGGAGACGGACAGATACGGCACCGACTTCGATAGGCTGTCCGCCGCCGCCGGAAGCTTCTCGATCAGCGCGTAGAGCTGCTCGCTGATCTGCCCGCCAAACATGTAGCCGACAGTGCCCAGCAGGGCGACGACCGCCAATCCGGCGGCGAGTAGCGAGAGGCGCTGCCCCAGCGTAGTGCCGCGGTTGATGGGCCGGGCGATGGCGCGCAGCACGACGGCGACCAGCACCGAACCGAAGGCCAACAGCAGGATATCGGAAAGCACGTAGAGCGCGGCGGCGAAGGCGATGATGCCGATGGCGATGAGCACGCGGCGGATGTAGGCGGCCTCGGTCAAAGCGGGCGCAGGCGGAGGTGAGGCCACGTAGCATTCCTTTGGCGGCTGGCGGCAGGCATCCCCGCAACGGCGACTGCGCCGCGCCGGTTCCCACGCCGTTGAGCATTTACCTACATACCATTGCGCTGCGTACTGCCGGCAGTCCGTTGTCGGCGTTGCGTCCCGCTGACATCGTGTGTAGGGAAGGGGCCCGATCGGCGGCGCGAGGGCAACGGCGCGCTTCAAGGTCGGCTTGCCCCAGTGGCGGAACCGGTAGACGCGACAGACTCAAAATCTGTTATCCGCAAGGATGTGCCCGTTCGAGTCGGGCCTGGGGCACCACCTCCACTGCACAATTGCCGGGGGCACTCCTCAGCCAGCGCGGTTCGCTGTAGGCTCCCCACAGCGTTCGGATCGGCCGCCACCGTCGGCGCCTGCCCACGAGTTTGATCACCTGCGTATTTCAGCGGCTCGTTTCATAGGGGTGCGCCATGCACACGTTGTCGGTCGGCGACTGCATTCGCTACGGTTGGGAGACGTTCAAGCAACGCCCGTGGATCCTCATCGGCGGGTTCCTCTTGGCGATGATCATCGCCAGCATCCCGGGCATGTTCGGCCCGCATCCAGAATTCGGGCCCGACGGCAAGGTCATTCCGCAGCCGCTCACGACGTTGGAAGTCGTCTCGTCGCTCGCCAGCCTCGTGGTCTCGATCTTCGTCGGCCTCGGCCTCACCACTTTCTCGCTGCGCGCCCACGATAACATTCAGGGCTTGCAGATCGCCGATCTGTGGAACCCGGGGCCGTTCTGGCGCTTCCTCGGCGCTCACATCCTGACGGCCATTGCCATTGCCCTCGGCTTCCTCGCGTTGATCGTCCCCGGCATCATCCTCGCTGTGGGATTGGGATTTGTGCCGTATCTTGTCGTCGAGCGCGGACTTGGGCCCATCGAAGCGATCAAAGAGAGCTGGCGCATCACGAAGGGACACAAGTGGCAGCTGTTCCTGCTCGTCCTCGCGCTGATCGGCATCAACCTGCTGGGCGTTCTGGCGCTCATCGTCGGTGTCTTCGTCGCCGCCCCGATCTCCATCATCGCCTACGCGCACGCCTACCGCACTTTGTCCACCTGATCCCTGCTGACAGGGCTGGAGGCCTCAATTGAGGCGTCAGCGACTGTGCGCCGATGGTCACACTGGTGGGGAAACGCCCCTGCGCTGCGTTGCAGCAGCGTCGGTGAATGTGGTATCCGGCGAGGTCGGAGACTGTTGGGGGAATTGCATGCGCTGCGGCACCGCATTCGTCGCCCTACTGCTGCTCGCAGGCCTCGTCTCGCGCGAAGCCGCGGCCGGCCCCGCGCTGGTCGTCGAGGTCTCCAACAACAAGATCCTGCACGCCGAGGACGCCGATAGCTCCTGGCATCCCGCTTCGCTCACCAAGATCATGACGGCCTACCTCGTGTTCGAGGCGCTGAAGGCCGGCAAGCTCGAGCTCAAATCGAAGATATCCTGCTCCGCCGCCGCCAATGGGCAGCCGCCGAGCAAGATTGGCCTGCCGGTCGGCGGCGAGATGACGGTCGACCAGGGTCTGCAGGCGTTGATCATCAAGTCGGCCAACGACGTCGCCGTGATGCTGGCCGAAGCCGTGGCCGGCAACGAGGCAACGTTCGTCGCCAACATGAACGCCACTGCCAAGCGCCTCGGCATGGATCGCACCCTATTCGTCAACCCGAACGGCTTGCCGGCGCCCGCGCAGGTGACGACGGCCCGCGACCTCGCCAAACTAGCCCGCGCCATCATCAACGACTTCCCGGAATACGCACACTACTGGGCAAAGCCGGAGATGCGCCTCGGCAAGAACCGACTCGTGACCCACAATGGTCTGTTGCGCTCGTTCGAGGGCGCCGACGGTATGAAGACCGGCTTCACCTGTGACAGCGGCTTCAACGTGGTGGCAACCGCAAGCCGCGACGGGCGCCGCGTCATCGCTGTTGTGCTCGGCGAAAACAGCAGCGGCGAACGCAATCTGCGTGCGGCCAGCTTGCTCGAGTACGGCTTCCAGCAGACCGGCTGGAAGCAGCTGTTCAACTCGACGACGCTCGACAACATGCCGCTGGCCACGACGGCAACCGTGAAGAGCGTGCGCAACGACGTCTCGTCGTGGGGCTGCAAGGAGCGCAAGGCGCGCGTGGCTAAGGCAAAGGCCAAGAAGAAGACGGTGGCGAAGGCGATCAAGAAGCCAGCAGCGACCGCCGAGAAGCCGGCGCCCGTGACCGTCGACGTCGGGCCGGAAACGACGGGCAGCACGCCGGCAACGGTGCAACTCCGGGGGACCATGCCGCCGCCAGCAGCGGCGTCGTTCGCGCCGCGGTAACAATCATGCCCTAGGGCCGCTCCGCACCCGGGCTTAGGCCCGGCGCACGGCTGTGCCTAAACGATGAGCTCGAGCTTCCCGTTGCGATACGGGCAGCCGCTAGGCGCCATGGACTGCGGCGCGCGCGGCAGCGGCTGCCCCGCCTCGCTGTCGGCGTTGCCCTCGGCCGGCGCCGGGGGAGGCTCGGCCGACCCTGCTGCCGATCCTGCCTGCGCAAGGGCCGGTTCAGCCACAGCAAGCATGGCTATCGACGCCGCGCAAAGAAGAGTTAAATGCGATCGTGGGGTCATCTCACGTCCTCCTCCGCACGATTGCCGACAGACTAGCACGAACGCCGCCGCGCGGACCGGGTTTCATTTTGGGTCACCAACCATGGCGCGCTTCTTGCTCCGCTAGTGGAACTCTAGACCGCATCGGGATTCCACGACGATGGCAAATGTCTGGCAAGGAAAGCCGTTCATAGACGAGCCTGAATACGACGCAATGGCGAGGGTTCTCGAGGCAAGGCATGGCCAATACGCGGCCCTGGTCGCAGACTTCTTCTCAGCGGTTCACTTCCAGAATGGCGACGAGGATCGCTCGAGCGCTTGGGCGGGCGTCGCCGAGCGCGTGCGCGACCGCCAGAGCGACCGCATGCTCTCCTGAACCCTCCAATTTGCCGGATGAGGAAATGACAATGGCGCTGCGCGAGTTGCCGTCGCAGGCGATAGCGATCCTCTAAGGCAAGAACGAGGTGCATCGTACGCAGCGCGATGCGCTCGCCGCCTTCGGCGTTCGCCTCGTCAGCGCGGCGTTGCTCTACCTTTCGCAGATCGTGCTCGCCCGCTGGATGGGTAGCTACGAGTAGGGCATTTTACGTCTTCGTGTGGACCTGGGTCATGATCCTTGGCGGCCTCGCCAGTCGCCACCATTCGCTTCGTCCCCCGTTACCGCGAGCACGGCGAACCGGCGCTGTTGCGCGGCATCGTGCGCGGCGGCCGCTGGCTGGCGCTCGGCATCGACACGGCGATCGCTGCCGCCGGTATCGCCGCGTTGTTCTTGTTCGAACCGCTCGATACGCCGTTCATGCTGCCAGCCTACCTGGCACTCGTCTGCGTACCCATCTACGCGCTGACCTGGGTGCAGGACGGTATCGGCAAGGCCTTCGCTTGGAGGGGCTGGCGACGCTTCCGCCCTACGTGCTGAGTCCGGCCCTGCTGCTTGTCGCCATGGTGGTCGCCAACCTGGCTGGCATGCCAATGGCCGCCGCCGCCATCTTTGCCACGTGGGTGACCGGCATCGTGCAAACCGTGCTGATGGACGGCGGATCAAAAAGACCGTCGGGCCCGGCGAGAGCAAATACGACTTCCCAACATGGCTCAAGGCAACTTGGCCGTTGCTCGTGACCGCGGCATGCGAATTCACACTGCAGAGCGCCGATGTGCTGGTCGTGTCGCGTTACATGACGCCAACCGACGTCGCCATCTACTTCGCTGCGGCGAAGACGATGTCGCTCATCATGTTCGTGCACTATGCGGTCGGCAGTGCCGTCGGCATCCGCTTCGCGGCGCTCGGCGCGCGTGGCGACAAGGAAAGCCTCAACAAGTTCGCGCGCGATGCGGCGCACTGGACCTTCTGGCCCTCGCTCGCCGCCGCCATCGTAATCCTGGCGCTCGGCGTGCCGCTGCTGTGGCTGTTCGGCCCGCAGTTCATCGAGGGCAATCCGGTGATGCTGATCCTCGTCGTCGGCTTCCTGTTCCGCTCCTCGATGGGCCCGGGGGAGTTCCTCTTGAACATGCTCGGCAAGCAGTCGCTGTGCGCCGCCGTGCAGGCGCGACCTGTTTAAACGCTAGTAGCGGGGCTGAGCCGCCCCGCCGTGGCGGTTACATCGGCGAGCCGATCACCAGCGTCCAGAAGGATTTGAACTCGGTGCGCGGATCCTGCACCAGGCCGATGCCCATGTGCGTGGCGTCGCTCAGCAGCAGGTTCTTGTTGTGGCCGGGGCTTTCTTTCCAGCCGCGCATCACTTCCTGGAAGTCGACTTGTCCGGTGCCGACGTTCTCGGCCGCAAGGCGCGCCTTGAAGCCAGTGCGCTTTACGCGGTCCCATGGATTGGAGCCATCGGAGCCGTAATGTGAGATGCGGTCCCACTTGGCGAGATCGCGCGAGTGCGCCTTGGCCGCCTCGGTCAGCTCGGCATTGAGCTTGAGCGGCTTCAGGCCCTTGTCGCGGCGATACTGATTGATGAGGTCGCGCGCCTTCTCGGGATCGAGCGCGGTGTGCGAATAGTCGCGATCAGAGAGCGCGCCGGCCGGGGCCTTCTCATACGAACCGCTCGGCGCCTGATCGTCGAGCTTGGCATACTGCTGGCCGGCAACGGCAGGCGCCTTTTCGCGGGGCGCCGAGGGCTCGCCGCCGAGCGCGACGCTCTCCATGCGCGGAGCTTGCGTAATCGAGGCTGTGGTGTCGGGTTCGTTATAGCCGGACGAGATCGTTCCGGAACCGAGGCTGCAGGCACCCAACGCCACCGCAGCACCCGCGCATAGCGCGACGCGATACATACGAGCCACTCCCGCGTGGAAGATTGCGGTACAACGATTGATCATCGCGTAAACCCGTTAACTCGCCGTTAAAGCTAAGGAGTTGTAACCGCACGTCCTGAAGCGGGCTGCTGCGCGCTGCTCATCCTCATTTCGTGGGTCTTTCCCCTGGTTACATCTCGGCATAGCGCCTTAACCGATCACGCTTCATTATGGTGTCGCCAATTTGACCCCTGTGAGGCGAAAGACGGGCGGAACGCGCAAAAGGCGTCGGGCGCCCATGCAACTGTCCCCCGCGCAATTGTTACGCCCTCTTGAAGCCACGCTGAACTCACACACAATTCGCCACGAGCAGCCGCTGATTCGCGCGTACGGCAATGCCAACGGCATGAGGAGACGCGTTGCATGTCGGCCCTGAGCAAATATGCGCAGGCGCTGCCCGCCGGCGGGGTAGCGCCGTCCGTCATAGATGAACTCATCTTGGCGCGCATCGCCTGCTCGGGCGGAACGACGCGCGCGCAGCTCGTGCGCGATCTCGGTCCCTTGCTGGCGCCGAAGCTCTCAACCACCCAATGGAAGACGGCGGCCGACACGGCACTCGCGCGCTTGATGATGTCCGCAAAGATTCGCGGTGCACGCGGGCGCCTCCGCCTCACCGAGCAGGGAGAGGCGGTCGTTTCCGGCTACTTCGGGGAAAAAGAAGCCCACGCACGTACTTGGAGCGACCAACGCGACGTTCGGCTGGTAGCCAAAGCGCTCGGCGTCGACGCTAGCAAACCCGCGCTGCGTATGGCGCTTGCGCGGCCCGACGGCTTGAGCGCGCTGGTCGTGCAGCACGCCTTCGGCCTCTCCATGCGCCAGGCGCTGTCGCCATCGAAGCTGCGCGCGGCGCTGGCGCTTGTCGCGCTCGAGCGCGCCTTCGGCGACAACGTGAAGGAAGGCCTGGGCAACGGCTCGGCGCTGTCGGCCAAAGCGGGGCGCGTGCTGGCCGGGCAATTGTTGCAGAAGCCCCGCGAGCTGCCGACCGACACGCGCCTCATCAGTGCGCTGTGCGCCGATCAGGCCGGCGCTGCGCGCTTCGACCCCGACACGCAGCGTTTATCCGTGCTGCGCAAGCTTGCAAGCTCCGAGGCGCCAAACACTCCACCATCCAACACCAAGCCAGCCTTGCGGGCGGTGCGCGAATCGGAACCGCCAGCGCCGAAGATCCTCACACCACAACCGGAAGAGACGCCGCAGCGCCCTGGACTGGCGCAATTTTCCGCCGGTGTGCTGAACGCGGCACGCACCCGCGCCGAGGGCTGGCCAGGGGCACGCAAGGCGTTTATCTCTCGGGTGTGGGACGCGATTCGCAGTTCGCACCCCGAGTGGGGACTTTCCGAGATCGACTTCAAGGACATGCTGGCCGGCGCTCACCGGGCGGGTCAGCTGGTGCTCTCCGGCGCCGATCTCAAGAACAAACAAAACATCAAAGAGTTTGAGGATTCCGCGATCCTCTACAAGAACACCGTCTGGCACTACGTGCGCGTCGAAGACTGAGACGTCGAGGGCCGTCGACTAATGCAGCTTAAAGAAGCTCCCCCGCAACCCGCGCCTGACCGGCTGTTCTCGGCGTTCGAGCAATCGATCACCTGGGAGGACGACATTTGGCGGGCCGATCCCGTCGACGTCGTGGAAGTGCACGCCAAGGCACGGCGCAAGTTCGGCGATTTGCTGGCCGGCATCACCGCCGGCAAAGGCCCCGGCACGCAGGACCGCATCCTGCTGTTCCACGGCCAGTCGGGCGCCGGCAAGACGCACCTGTTACGCGCACTGCGCACCAGCGCGCACCGCAACGGCACGGCGTATTTCGGCTATGCGCAAATGACGCCGGACGTTGCCAACTATGCTGACTATTACCTGCGTCGCCTCGTGCATTCGCTCGAGAAGACGTACGACCCGGACGCATCCGGCGAGAGCGCTCTGACGCGCCTCACGGGCCGCCTCGTCGCCGATGCGGCCGTCGACGCCAAGGATCTGCAGAACCTGCGCGAAGCGAGCCTCGATGAGGGCAAGCTCGCCAAGCTCGTCCTCAAGATCGCCGACGACATCGTCTCGAGCCGCAAGTACGCGGCGCAGGATCTCGACATCAACGTCGTTCGCGCCATGCTGTACCTGGAGCGCCGCGATCCGCGCATCGACCAGCGCATCCGCCAATACCTGCACGGCCGTCCGCTCACCGAGCTAGCGCATCAGGCCGTCGCCGCGCTCGACCCCAACGGCGGCGAGGACCGCGCCTTCGAGATCATCGCCGCGCTTGGCGCGCTAATGTGGACCGTCGACCGCGCCGCGCTGGTCTTCTGCGTCGATCAGGTCGAGGATTTACGCTTCTTCTCCGACGCTGAGGAGCGCTTCCAGCGTGCGGTGCGCGACCTCATCCAGATCGCCAACCGCGTGCCCAACGCCATCCTCATCATCTCGTGCCTGGAAGACTTCTACGGCCAGGTGCGCGGCGTGCTGGCGCAGTCCTACATCGATCGCATCGAGAAGGCCGGCCCCGTTGCGCTCCTGGAAAGTCGCACGCCGGAGGAAGCCAGGCTGATCATCGCCAAGCGGCTCGCGCATCTTGCCGCGACTGGCGACAGCAAGTCCGGCTACTCCGATCCGTCCGCCTACTTCGGCCCGCAGTTCTACGAGGAGTTCGCCGGACTATCGACGCGGCGCCTGCTCGAGCACGCACACAATCGCCTGCGCACCAAGACGGCGCCCGACGCCGAGGAGCCGGACGAGGGTATCGAAACCGAAAAGAGCGGTTTCATCTCGCGACTGGCCGCGGCCCTCGGCCTCGGCTTTGCCGGCGACGGCGACACCATGCCGTCTGCGCCGGCGGACTACCGCGATGCCTGGGAGCGCTTCCAGAACGCCTCGGAAGCGGAAATCCCCTCCGACGAGCGCGAGCTGCTCGACGTCCTCGCTGGCGCACTCGGCCTCGCTAAGGAAGAGTGGGCAGGCACCATACTGCTCAACATCGAGCGCCTCGAGCTTGCCGACGATCTCTCCGCAATCGACTTTACGCTGAAGCACAAGGGCGGGCTCACCACCGACGGCCGCGTCTTCATTTGCAACAAGCCGACGCAGGGCGGCGGCCTCAAGCGCCAGTTGGACCGCGTGCTACCCAACATGAGCGCCAAGCAGTGCTTCATGGTGCGCGCATCCGACTTCCCGCCCAACCGCAAGAACCATACGGCGCAGGCGTTCCGCAAGTTCCGCGATGCCGGCGGGCGCCAGATTCTCGTGCCGATTCCCGAGTGGGAGCGCATGATGATGGTGCGCGAGTTCCACACGCACCATCGGCAGGATCCGGGCTTTGCCGGATGGCTCGGTAGCGCCAAGCTGCTGTCCAACCTGCCCGCTATCATCCAGCTACTGCGCCTCGATTTGCTCGGCCGCGCGCTGCCGAAGTCGGCGGCGGTGGAAGCCGAAGCGGCGGCCAACGGGACGAGGGCGAACGGACGCAGCCTTGTGAAGGCCCTTAACGAAGTGTCCCCGGTGGAGTCCGCCGAGCCGACGATCGGCGACGACGAGGAGCTTCCCCTGTCGGTGATACTCGACGAGAACGGCGGCGGCTCGAGCATCGTTGCCGGACGTGAGCTGCGACCGGGCGCCAAATCGATCACGCTCAACAAGAACGTTCTGAAGCGCCACGCGGCTGTGCTCGGCGGCTCCGGCTCCGGCAAGACCACGCTCGCGCTGACCATCATCGAGCAGCTGTTGCTGCGCGGCATTCCCGCTGTGCTCATCGATCGCAAGGGCGACCTGTGCAGCTACGCCAATCCGGATGTGTGGCGGGAAATCGACGAGGAGTTCTCCGAGCGCCGCGGCGAGCGCGAGAAGCTGGCCGATGCGATCGACGTCGCCGTGTTCACGCCGGGACGCTCCTCGGGGCGCCCGATCTCCATCACGCTGCTGCCGAACGGTATCAACGAGTTGCCCGAGCACGAACAGCAGCTGTTGGCCAACCTTTCCTCCGCCGCGCTCGGCGAGATGCTGCACTTGAAGAACTCGGCGACGCATCAGAAGCAATCCGGCACGCTGTCGGTTGCCCTGCGCATCCTCGGCTCGCGGCATAGCCGCGAGGTGACGCTGACCGATCTCATCCACCTCTTGGAGGACGAAGATCCGGAGCTGTCGGATCTCACCCAGCGCATGGACCCTTCCGGCAAGATCCGGCGCGATCTCGTCGCCCAGCTCGACAGCCTCCGCCACCGCAACTCCTCGCTATTTGAGGCGGGCGGTGAATCGCTGAGCATGGAATCGCTGCTCGGCCTCGGCGCCCACGCCCGCGAGGGCCGCACGCGCCTGTCCATCATTTACACGGGTTTCCTCGGCGACAACGAAAACATCCTCTTCTGGGTGTCGCAGTTCCTGTCGGAGGCTCTGCGCTTCTGCCAGCGCAATCCCAACGACGAGCTGCAGGCCGTCGTCATGTTCGACGAGGCCGATCTTTACATCCCGGCCAACGCCAAGCCGGCCACGGCCGAGCCGCTGCAGAGCCTCTTGAAGCGCGCCCGCTCTGCCGGCCTCGGCATGATGCTGGCAACGCAGTCGCCGGGCGACCTCGACTATAAGAGCCGCGATCAGATCACGAGCTGGTTCATCGGCCGCGTCCGCGAGGACACCGCCCTGCGCAAGCTGAAGGCGGCGTTCCAGAGCGAGTCCGGGCTCGAGCCGGCGACTGTCCTTCCCGGCCAGACGGTGGGCGAATTCCACCTCGTGCAGGAGGGCCTCGTGCGCCCCATGAAGGCGCAACGCTCACTGATCGAGGCCGAGCAGGTGCCATTCGATCGCATTGAGCAATTGGCACGCGAAACGAAGGGTCAGGACGAGCGCCAATTGCGTCTTTTCGATCCTCCTTCGCGGGCGCTCGCGACCGGCATTGTCAAGCGCGGCTGATGCGCTTGCGCCACGCGTCCACAGGTTGCTTCGGCAAGAGAAACGGGCCCTGAGCGCGCGCTGGAGTTCATCCAAACTCCACTAGAGTTTCATGTAAGGCATTTGCAGAATTCATTTTTCGATCCCTGCGCGGCTCATACCCATGCAGCAGCAACGGCCCAATGCTTCGCACTTGCGAAACTGAACGCGCCTTCCCCCGCAAACAGGGCGTGTCAACAACTTTTTCCTGATGTAAATTCTAGAAGTCACCGGAAATTTTTAGGGGGTCTCCGGCGACATTGCGGCTGTTTTGATTTGGCGTCGTCGCGTTCCGACGGCGTGGAGTGCGGGGTAGTGTTATGGTTGCGAAGTCATTCATGATGCTTGTCGTGGCGACAGTGTTAGGACCGGCCGTGGGCGTTGGCTTGTTCGTACTGTTGCACACGTTCTGACGAGCGTTGGGGAGCGCGCCTAGGCAGCGCGCCCACCGACGGGGCCAATATCGCCATAAATACCAGCTAGCTCTCTGGGGCTTCGGGCGCGTCCGCGCTCACCCCAGTTCGAGCGGCCGGTATGCTCGTCGTATTCCGCGTGCTGCTGCGAGCGCTCGAGCTGCTGGCGCTCCTGCCGTTCCGCATTTTGCATCTGCTATTGGACCGGGTTGCTTTCAACCCGCGGCTTGGCCCGCTGCGCTACGTCGCCAGTGCCACCATTTTCTACGTCTCACTCGCGCTGCTGCTCGTCTACGTGCTGGCGCCCATCCGCGGCGTTGTGGGGCACTACACGCTGGGCGAAAAACTGCACTACGACGCCGAGCGCTGGCTGGCGACGGCCATCTACGACGCGCGCGGCAACTTCGTCGGCACCTTCGATCCGCGCCTCGATAGCTTGCGTGACGTGAACTACACCAGCGAGGCGATTGACCTCGGCGACTACGTCGCCAATCCCGACCACAAGTCGATCCCGGTGCGCGAGGTGCCAGAACACTATTGGCAGTGCCTCGTCTATCACGAGGACCGCAACCTCGGCGGCGTACTAAACCCGTTCGGCATCGACCTGCCGGGTGTCTTGAAGATCCCGCTGTCGACGGTACGCCGCTCGATTGCCGCCAAGCGCCTAGTGCTCGGCGTCGGCGGCTCGACGCTCGCCATGCAGTTCGTGCGGGTAATCTATAAAACGCCGCCGCATGCCAGCGAAGGAGCGCTCGTCAAGCTGAAGCGCAAGCTCGGCGAATGGTGGCTGGCACCCGTCGTTTACCGTGAGCTCACCGCCGGCGGCAACAACCTCGCCCTCAAGCAATGGGCCGCTAATCACCTGTGGCTCGCCCAGCGCACCGGTGGCTCCCCGCTGCACGGCATCGAACTGACGAGCCGCATCGTATTCGGCAAGGAGGCGGCCGACCTGTCGATCGCCGAGCAGTTCGTGCTCGCCTCCGCCGTCAACCGGCCGATCATCCTCCTCGAAGGCAGCGAGCGCCTCAACGCCGTGCGGCTCGACCGCTGGCGCTACCTCGCCGAGGTGCGGGCGCGCACCTGCGCCGAGAAGCTCATTCCCGACGAAGCCATGCAGAAGGAGGTGGTGTTCGACCTCATCGCCATGGCCGCGGGTCCTCCCGACCCGAAGATCAAGCCGAAGCTGCAGGAGGCGCTCGACAAGTATGTCCCGAGCCTCGCCCTGCCGGCGCAGGCCAACCCCGTCATCCGCGCCAACGCCCTCATGCCCGCCGCCCGCTACGGCATCCGCGAGGAGATGAAGCAGCGCTACGGTTTCGGCTGGCGCGAATACGTGCGCGGCATAACGACGACGTTCGATGCGGTGACCAACCTCGCCTTCGGCGAGAAGGCACGCGAGCGTCTCGCCGAGATCGACGCCAAGCACGCCGGCAAGATCGAGCCCGGCTACACGCTCGACCCGGCCAAGATCGCCGACGATCGGCACAGCCCCGGCGTCATTGTCGCTGCCGCCAATGCGCAAGGCGAGATCGTCCGCTATTTCGAGCAGGGCGAGAACGCCGCGTATTTCGGCTCGCCGTTCGCGCGCGAGACGGCCACCGGCTACTACGACGCAGCGCGCGAAAGCCGTATGGTCGCTTCAACCGGCAAGATCATCGCCGCCATCGCCATTGCCAACACTTTGCGCGACACGCCGCAGTCACTCTACCTCGACACGCAGGCGCCGGCACAAGGGCTCGAGAGCTGCGCCAAGGGCGGCGAGCATCATGGCCGGCGCGCCCTCGTCGCATTCGCCTGCTCGCTCAACGACCCACTGATGCACCGCACGGCACAGGTCGGGCAGGCGCGCGTCAAGAAACTCATCGACGATCTCGGCTTCAACATGCCACCCGTCAACGCTGACGGCAGCGGCACGCCGCCGTCAACGGCCGTCGTCCTCGGCCAGGTCGCAGCGTCACCGCGGCGCGTGCATCACCTCGCCGGTGTCGTGCTGTCGAGCCTCATCGGGCGCGGGGCAACACCCCTGCAAGCGCCGACGCTGATCAAGCGCTATGACTTCACCAACATCGATGATCATGCCCCGGACACGACCGGCAAGGTTACACCGAACAAGATCATCCGCACCGCCGGACGCGGGCTCGTGCGCGCCTTGCTGCAGGCGCCCTTGTGTTACGAGGCCGGCGGCAAGCCGACCGGCACGCTGAAGGACCTATCCAGCTGGTGCGCCAGCCGGCATGCGGGCGTCAAGTTGCACTTCGCGAAGACCGGGACGCAGGTGACCGAGGATGTCGACGCCACGGTCGACGCATGGATCGCCGGGGGCCTGCAATTCACCAACGGCGCGGCATATTCCTACGTCGTCGTGGTCGGCACCGGCTCGGCGCGCGAGCCGTGGGCGCGCAACCTGCACGCCGCGCAGGTTGCCGTGCCGCTGCTTGATGCACTCCTCACCGATCTCGAAGCCGAGGTGACGGGTCGCCAACGCACGCCGGCAGCAGCGAAGCCAAAGCCCACGCCGTCATCGGCGACCGCTGCGAAGAAGCAAGCCACGTTGACCGCCAACTGAAGCTATCTGAGGTGTGCGGTGCTGGCTCTTACTCAGCCGTGCTCACGGTAGCGCCCGTGTCATCGGCAGGTGCGAACGATGTCGGAACCTCGAGAAAGGCGCGGATGGCCACTTGCTTGAGGCTCTCAGGTCCGACTTGTCGGGCCGCCAATTGCAGCAAGATGCGAGCTAATCTGGCGCGGGCTGCGGCGCGCGTTTCCTCGTCGGCATGCTCAAAGCTGGCGGCAACTGAAGCCCAAGCCTGATCGAAAATCGATCCTAGCGACGCGAGATCTTCCGGCTCGAAGGTTTCCGTGCGGATGGGGGTCATGCGTGCTGCTCCCAAGGGCGGTTGAGCCAAATTATAGACCCGCAACGCTGCGGCTTAAATCCGCGAAGGACGGGGTTAACCCCCTGACTTCAAAGGTTCTAATTTGAGTATCAGGCAATCATTGCTGCTAATGAGTATTTGGCCCACTTGACGACTAAGGCGCGTCTAACTAACTTACCATTATTGGCTAACTTCAACGTCTGGAGCAAGTGAGGCCCGCCATGAATGGTCTGTCTCGCGAAACACGCCTTCAAATCATGCTGGACGAGGACGAGCTGGCCGCCATCGATGATTGGCGGTTCAAGCGCCGCATGCCGAGCCGCGCAGCTGCGATTCGCGAGCTGTTGCGTCGCGGATTACAGGCAGAGCTTGGCAAGGACACCGACCGGTCCCGCCGCTCGGAAGATTTCGGCGTGATCGGCAGGGACTCGGAAGCCGAGTCGTAGGCCGCCTCTCGATCACAGCGTCACGCAGCCGTCGACGCGCGTCGCACTTCCCGCGCGTCACGCGATGAATTTCCATCGCCGATTTATTTTGATAGTTCCGCGCACATGTCGCGTTGTGCGTGGCGGGCTTTGGCCACCGAGGCGCCGTACTGGCGACAAAAACCGCGCCTACCAAAGCGTTGGATCACTTTCCGGCACGACGGAAGACACTGAACAGCGAAAGAGGCGTTTCGCGCATTCGGTGGTGGGCGTCCCGTACGCAAAGCGCGTCGCGGGTCGACGACCATCTGTGCGCCGATTGGTTGAGCAGGTCACTCATGTCGTTAAGGACGGGCGCGCCATGGTCGCGCACGAGGTCTACCACCGGCGGCTTCGGCCTCGAGGCGCCGGCTGATTGGAGCGAGCCGGATCCGCCCCAGCGCGACTACAAGAAGCTGTTTTTGATCGTCGGCCTAGCCGGCCTGTCGTGGGTCGCCACCTACGTCGGCATGCTCGAGCTGATCGAGTCCAACATGGGCTCGCTGCCGATTGTGCATAAGCTGATCATTGGCTTTTCCGTCGCCATGCTGATGACCATGGTTGTCTGGCTGCTCGATCAGATGTTCTCACCCATCGACTGGTTCACCCGGCTCTCGTACGTGTTCGGCTACGTGTTCTTATCGATTATCTCCATCGGATTCGGCTTCGGCTTCTACTGGAAGGTGCTGGAAAGCCGCTCGGAGGCAGCCCGCTCGGCGGAAAGCGCCGTCGGCCAGGTGCAATCTTCGTTGCATGGCGCCTCGACGCGCCTCGAGCAGTTGCAGGCGACGCTCGTGCAGCTCTCGGCCATGTCGACCTCTAAAGCCGAGCTCGAGCGCAGCAAGGGCACGTCGTGCCCCAATTCATCACCAGGCGATGGACCGCGCCGCAAGATGCGCGATGAGGACGCCGCCCGCTTCAATTTCGCCTCCGAGTTCGTCAAAGGCCGCGTGGCCGCCATCAAGGGCGACATGGGCGCGCTCGACGCCGAGCTCGCCAAGATCGTCGCCAACGACGCTTCCACCATCGATGCCGCGACCGGTACGCGCAACGAGTTTATGCGCTCGCTCGGGCGCCGCCTCGACATGACGGTCACCGGCTTCAACGCTTTCCGCACCGATCCACAGCTACGCCAGATCCGTACCGACCTGGCGGATCGCGCCCAGCGCACCACCATCGACGACGGCCACGGCAAGTCCATCGCCTGCCCCGACGCACAGATCCAGGTCGCCCTGCGTGGCGTCGTAGCGGCCATCGACCAGCTTCCCAACCTCGAGAAGCCGGAGATCGCCGCGGTCGAAGGCTCGGAAGCCACCATCGAGGCTTTCCGCCGCCTCACGGCGACGTTCTTCGGCCTCTTGTCGTTCGAATTGCCGCCATCGGCCGACGAGCTGCGCCAATTGCAGCAGCGGGCCGTGCAGTCGATCGACAATCCCGCCGCGCTGCACGCGCTCAGCAGCGAGGCCGTCGGCCTATCGAAGCGCGACTACATCCCGCTCGGCGTCGCCGTGTTCGTCGACCTGTGCCTGCTGCTCGTCTCCATCGGGCGGCCGATGAACCGCTTCGTTGCCACGCGCCAGAGCATGATCGAGGCCGAGCGCGGCCCCGTGTTCCCAATCCTGTCGCGTTTTTCCGAGATCCATAACCACGAGGAGATGCGGCGCACGTTCGACGTGTTCCGCGAGGTGATCTTCGAATCGGGCGGTGGCTACTATGTCGCCGTGCCGCTCAACGCCCCGCGCGGACATCCGCAACGCGAGCAGCTGCGCCGCGATGCGCAGGCGCTGGCCAATCTGTGTTACGCACTCGAGGGTCAAGGCGTGCTGACGCGCCCGTGGAAGATCGCGCCGGGTCTCGTCGCCCGCCGCAAACTGACCCGCCAGGGATCAAAGTTCATCGAGTGCTATCGCGAAACCCACATCGCGCCGGTGCCGCGTGCCGCGCGCGCGCTGATGGCCATGTTCATTGCCGATCGCAAGGGCGAGGAGCGTCCCGCCTTCCGCATCTATGCCTTCAAGAACGGAGCGTGGCCGGAGATGATCCTCGGCGCTGTCATGGGTGCCGCCGGGCGTATCGAAGCGGAACGCCGCCGCCAGCAGCAGGTGGCATCCACCGTCGAGGAGGTCGCGGAAGTGCGCGCCGAGTTCGAGCGCTCGCTTTCCGACAAGAAGACCGCAGCCACGAAGCTACCGGGTCTCGATCCCGACCTCATGGTGCGCCGGCGGACGCGCCCGAGCGTGTTCAAGCATCGTCCGGGTGCCGTGCACGAGCCGGCGACCCGCGGGCGCCACTCCCTTAACGTGGGGGCGACGGACGAGCGCCGGCGCGAGCCCGTGACCCGTACGGGGGAAGCGACGGCCGACCATTCCTTTCGCCAGCGCTTCGGCTCCTATGCAGGGCTCGCCGAGGCCGAGTTCACGACCTACCGCGATCTGGAGGATGACGCGCCCGGCCACGCCAACAGCAACACGGCGCGCACCGCCCCGGCCGGCGCCGATGACGAGACCGTCGTCGTGCCATTTCCCGCACCCGTGCAGGCGATAGCGGCGCCGCGCGCCGCTTCCACCTTCGCCGAGCGGATCGCCACCGCCCTGGCCGGCGAGAGTGAGACCGAAGCGGGCGAGCCGCGTCCGACCATTGGCGTCGAACTGCGTCGCGAGACGGCAACGTTCCAAATTCCAGTGAGCGAAGCCTCGCTGCCCGAAGCGTTGAAGAAACTCAGCGGCGGCGCGCTGCGCATCGAGGCGGAAACGCTGGCCGAACTGCCACCCGCTGCCGCTGTGCCGGCGATCGCGGCAGCGGAAACGCAGGCGATCCTGCTGTCCGATCAATCTGCCCCACAGGAATTGGATGGCTCGGACTTCGAACCGCCACGCGTCCTCCGCAGGATGGTGGAGTAAGCCGTTGTCGGAGCATTAGGAAGTACTCGCGACGAGGCGCTCCGCAACACTTGCTTAACCGAAATGACAGTTTAATGGCCGGCAACAGCAACAACCCCGGGTGTGACATGTCTCGCGCGTCGAACTCGGGCAACAACGGGGACTACGGTCATGTCAATTGAAACGCCTTCACTACTCCATGGCCTGTCCATTGCCGAGAAAGTTTCTAAGCTGACCGCCTTCATCGGCGAGGATCTTGACGCCCGCGCGATGCATGGAATGAACGTCGCCGGTGGCTGCTACCTGCTGATCGCCCGCTCGCCCGAGAGCCCGGTCGCTCAGGCGCTCCGTTCGCACGCCGCGCGTCTTGCCGCCATGGGCATCCGCGTGCGCGCCATCTTCAGCGAGGTTGATTCTTCCAAGCCTGCAGATCTGTTGGCACCGTTCTCGGTGCCAAGCGAGTGCCGCTTGGCGCGCGACCCGCGCTTGCTCGCTGCCCACGAGCAGCTGACGCTGACCGCCACCTGCACTTGGGTCGGCGACAGCATGCGCCGCGACCCCGGCAAGCGGGACGCCCTTGAGCGCTTCGCCGCCAACTGCACCCAGACCGGTGCCCATGCAGTCCGCTCGTTCGAGAGCCTGTGGCGCGCTACCCTGCCGGTTTATGTGATGCCGCCCATCACAGCTGCCTTGGCGCAGATGCCCGAAAAGGCTGCCGCCGAAGGCATTCCTGACGGTCTACGCCGGCAATAACGGCGCGTTCAATTTCGAAAAACCGATGCTCGCGAGGCTGGTGCACACGCGCCGGCCTCGTTCGCATTTACGGCATGGATGCAAGCGAGCGCAACGGGCGGAAACGAGCGATAAGTCAGCCCTTATCGCCGTCCTATGCCCGTTGGACCCTGATCGCCTTCACCGCGACATGTCCATTGCCGATAATGCATTTGGATCGCTTCGGCTCAGACCTTCAGGGTGGCCACCATGCCGTTTCTCGTGCGCCTTCTCCTTGCATTCATTCTTGTCCTTCCGCTGGCGCCCGCCATGGCGCAGCAGCAGCAATCTCAAGCGGTGCATCCCTTCGCCCACCAGGGCGTCAAGGAGGACGCGGCCCGCTACGAGGCGTACCTCAAATCGAACTGGAAGCACTCCGGCCGTCCTGCCGCCGAGCTGCGCCGTGACGGCGAGCGCATGCTGCGTGTCGATCCACGCGCCGCTTCGCGCAATTTTGCGGGCGCCGTTGTCGCCGACGGCCGCGACGCCGACGCCTGGATCGGCCTTGCGCGCTCGCTGCTTGCCATCACTCCCGACGCCAACAAAGATAGCGAGCGCTACGATCTGCCGGTAAACGCCTCCGGCGCGGCCTACATCGCTTACGAGCGTGCTGAGGGCGATCCGCAGAAAGCCCGCTCTCTCGCCGTGCTCGGCGACGCGTTGCAACGGCGCTCCTACTGGCGTCCGGCCATCGACGCCCTGAAGATCAGCCTTGCCCTCGCCGACAACGGCGCCGTGCGGGAAACCTACGACAAGCTGCGTTCCGAGCACGGCTTCCGCATGACCGACTACAAAGCGGAAGCGGAAATGGCGGCGCCGCGCCTTTGCCTGCAGTTCTCCGAGAGCCTCGCCCGCGGCCAGGTCGACTTCGCCAAGTTCGTCTCCGTCGACGGCAAGGATCCGCAGAGCGTCTCGGCCGAGAACGAGCAGCTGTGCATCGACGGCCTTAGCCACGGCCAACGCTACCAGGTGCAGGTCCGCGCCGGCCTGCCGTCGGCGGTCGAAGAGGATCTGCCGAAGACCATCGAGATCGCCGTCTACGTTCCCGACCGCAAACCTTTCGTGCGCTTCTCGGGCAAATCGTACGTACTGCCGAGCCGCGGCCAACAGGGCATTCCCCTCGCCTCCATCAACACCGCGAAGGTCGAGGTCGAGGTCTTCCGCATCGGCGACCGGAACCTCGTCGGCGCGCTGGAGAGCGGCGACTTCCAACGTCAGTTGCAGAGCTATGAGCTCGAGCAGATCAAGTCGCGCACGGGCGAAAAGATCTTCACCGGCTCGATGGACGTGCCGCAGAAGCTGAACGAGGAGATCACCACGGCGCTGCCAGTCACCGACGCGGTCGGCGCTTTGAAGCCGGGCGTTTACGTGATAATCGCCAAGCCATCACAGAAGTCGCGCGAGGACTACAATACCGAGGCGACGCAGTGGTTCATCGTCTCCGACCTCGGCCTCACCGCCTTCTCGGGCGATGACGGCGTGCACGCCTTCGTGCGCTCGCTGGCCGACACCAACCCGTCGGCCGACGTCAACGTTAAGTTGATCGCCCGCAACAACGAGGTGCTCGGCACCGCGAAGACCGATGCGCGCGGCTACGCCAAGTTCGATGGCGGCCTCGCCCGCGGTGAAGGCGGCCTGCAGCCGGCCATGCTCGTGGCCGAAAGCCCGACCGGTGAATACGCCTTCCTCGATCTCACCTCGGGCGCCTTCGACCTGACCGACCGCGGCGTCAAGGGCCGCGAGACGCCGGGCCCGCTCGACGGCTTCGTCTACACGGAGCGCGGCGTGTATCGCCCCGGCGAGGACGTGCACATCGCTGCCCTGGTGCGTGATGCCGCCGGCAAGGCTGCCAGCCTGCCGGTGACGCTGATCGTCACGCGCCCCGACGGCGTTGAGCATTCCCGCTACGCGTTGAAGGACCGCGGCCTCGGCGGCCGCGACATCACCCTGCCGCTTGCCGCCTCCTCGCAGACGGGCACGTGGCGCGCCAAGCTGCACACCGACCCCGACAAGGATCCGATCACGCAAGTGTCGTTCCTGGTCGAGGACTTCGTCCCCGAGCGCCTCGACCTCAAGCTCGAGCCGCCGTCGGCTGCGTTGTCGCCGCAGGAGACGCAGACCATCAAGGCTACCGGGCGCTACCTTTACGGCCCGCCGGCCGCCGACCTCGCCATCGAAGGCGACATCGTCGTGAAGCCCTCGACCAAGGACGTTGCCGGCTACCCCGGATTCCAGTTCGGTCAGGCCGACGAGACGATTGAGCCGGTGCGCAAGGCGCTGGACGCCGCGACCAGTACCGATGCGGAAGGCATCGCCCAGGTTGCCATTACGTTGCCGCCCGTCACGCAGACTGCCAAGCCGCTCGACGCCAATGTCATCCTGCGCCTGCGCGAGTCCGGCGGACGCACCATCGAGCGCAGCATCACTATCCCGGTCGACCTGAAGCAGGCCCGCATGGGCATCAAGCCGCTGTTCAAAGGCACGGACCTCGATGAGAAGCAGACCGCATCGTTCGAGGTCGTCGTGCTCGACGCCGAGGGCAAGCGCGTCGCCGCCGACGGGCTCACCTGGGTTCTCAATCGCCTCGACACTAACTGGCAATGGTACCGCCGCGATGGCCAGTGGAACTACGAGGCCGTGACGCTCACCCGCAAGATCGCCGACGGCGCCTTGAATGCAACGGCCGCCGGCGCCTTCCCAAGGATCGAGGCCTCCGTCGACTACGGACGCTACAAGCTCGAGATCACCTCCGCCGACCCGAGCGGCCCGTCCGTCAGCACGACCTTCAATGCCGGCTGGTATACGGCCGCCAGCGAAGCCGAGAGCCCGGAGATCCTCGACGTGGCCCTCGACCGCGCCAGCTACAAGCCGGGCGAGACCGCCAAGCTGCGCATTGCCACCAAGCACGGCGGCAAGGCGCTCATCTCGGTGCTGTCGAACGGCCTGCTCTCGCAGCAGGAGATCGACGTCCCCAACGGCGGCGGCGAAGCCGACGTCAAGGTGGGCGAGGGTTGGGGCGCTGGCGCCTACGTCACCGCCATGCTCTATCGTCCGCTCGACGAAAGCCTGAAGCGCATGCCGAGCCGCGCCATCGGCGTGCAGTGGCTGGGTCTCGACCAGGCCGCCAACACCCTCAACGTTGCGCTCGGCACGCCGGAGAAGATCAAGTCCGGCACGACCCTCACCGTCCCCGTAAAGATCGGTGGATTGCAAGCCGGCGAGGAGGCGCGCATCACGCTCGCCGCCGTCGACCTCGGCATCCTCAACCTGACGCGCTTCCAGACGCCGGCGCCGGAGAACTGGTTCTATGCGCAGCGGCGGATGGGCCTGGAAATCCGCGATTTCTACGGCCGCCTCATCGACGGCATGCGCGCCGAGCGCGGCACGCTGCGCTCGGGCGGTGACGGCGGCGCGGAGGCTCTACAGGGCAGCCCGCCGGTCGAGGAGACGGTCGCCATGTTCTCCGGCATCGTCTCGGTCGGCCCCGACGGCACCGCAAGCATCGACTTCAACGTGCCCGACTTCAACGGCACGGTGCGCGTCATGGCCGTCGCCTGGAGCGCCGACAAGCTCGGCCACGGCCAGAGCGATGTCATTGTGCGCGACGCGGTGGCGCTGACCGCCTCGGGTCCGCGTTTCCTGACGTTCGGCGACGAGGCACGCCTCGACATCGCCGTGCAAAACGTCGAAGGGCCGCAAGCCGCCTACAAGCTCGAGCTGCTTAACGGCGCGACTGCCGCGCACACGGCGAACCTCGATCTCAAGGCCGGCGAGCGGCGCTCCGAACACATCCCCGTCAAGCCAACCAATGTCGGCCTCATCGACTACGACGTGCGCGTCACCGGCCCGGACGGCATCGACGTCAAGCGTCACCTGACGTTCGACGTCAAGCCGCCGGCCGGCGATCTCAAGCGGACGACCGTTGCCTCGCTGAAGGGTGGCGGCAGCATCTCGCTCAGCCCCGACCTCGTGCGCGACATGATCGCGTCCCGCACGCGCGTCTCTATTAGTGTCGGCCCGACGGCGACGCTCGACATCCCGGCGCTGCTCACCTCGCTCGACCGCTATCCCTATGGATGCGCCGAGCAGACGGTGAGCCGCGCGCTGCCGCTGGTCTACGCCAACGCCGTCGCCGCTCAGCTCGGCATCGCGCCTGACAAAGATCTCAAAGTGCGCGTGCAGAAGGCCGTCGATCGCGTATTCGAGATGCAGGACAGCAGCGGCGCCTTCGGTGTCTGGGGTCCCAACGCCACCGACTTGTGGCTGACGGGCTACGTCACCGACTTCCTGACGCGTGCGAAGGAGCAAGGCTTCGCGGTCAACCCGCAGGGTTTCAGCCAGGCGCTCGACCGGCTGCAGAACTTCATCGCCTACGCCGAGGACTTCCAGAAGGGCGGCGAGGATCGCGCCTATGCACTCTACGTGCTCGCCCGCAACGGTCGCGCGCCGATCGGAGACCTGCGCTACTACTCCGACACGCGTCTCGACCGGTTCTCGACGCCGCTCGCCAAGGCCCAGCTCGGTGCCGCGCTGGCCATGATGGGCGACAAGACACGCGCCGAGGCTGCGTTCGCCTCGGCGCTCGACAGCCTCAGCGTGCCGGATGCCACGGGTCTTGGCTATCGGGCCGACTACGGCTCCGACCTGCGCGACAGCGCCGCCCTCGTCACCCTCGCCTCGGAAACGCGCGTGACGAGCGTCGAAGCGCCGAAGCTCGTCAACGTCATCGCCAAGGCCTACGTCGGGCGCACCTATACGTCGACGCAGGAGCAGGCGTGGATGCTGCTGGCCGCCAACGCGTTGGCCGAGGAAGGCCGCGACCTGAAACTGATCGTCAACGGCGCTCCGGTCGTCGGGGCGGTCAACCGCGCCATGTCGGCGGAGGAGCTGCTGAAATCGCCGCTCACCGTCGCCAACGACGGCGCCGCACCGGTCGATGCCGTGGTCAGCGTCATTGGCTCCTCGCTGACGACCGAGCCCCCCGTCTCCAAGGGCTTCACCATTGAGCGCACCTACTACACGCTCGACGGCCAGCTGGTAGACCTCAAGAGCGCCACCGGCGGGTCTTCGCAGATCAAGCAGAACGAGCGCCTTGTCGCGGTCGTGAAGGTTGAATCGAAGGATGCCGGCGGCCGTGTGCTGCTCGTCGATCGGCTGCCCGCCGGCTTCGAGATCGACAACCCGCGCATCGTCGACAGCGGCGATGTCAAGGCACTCGACTGGCTGAAGACCACCGTGCAGCCCGAGCACTCGGAGTTCCGCGACGACCGCTTCGTCGCCGCTTTCAACTTCTCAAGCGGCAACACCGAGCAGGCGAGCCCGGAAGCGGAATCGACGCCGGACGGCCAGGCCGTGACCAAGGGCCCGGCCACGTCCGCAACGGTCGCCTACATGGTCCGCGCCGTCACCCCGGGTGCGTTCATCCATCCGGCAGCCACGGTCGAGGACATGTATCGCCCGGAGCGTTACGCCCGCTCGGCGGCGGGCAAACTGACCGTCTTGCCCAGCAAGTAGCGAACGGCAAGTGAGAGACATAATGCGCGACGCGGTCAGAAAATTGCTCTCCGTCTCCTGGTGGAGAGCATCCAAAGGCGGGGAGTCACACAGCTCCCCGCCGGCGGTGGCCGCGTCGCCTCCCGGCAAGCGTCGCTACCTTCGCGTGGCTCTGATCGGCGGCGGCACGCTTGCCGCCGCCGTTGCCGTTTGCGCGGCCGGCGCCTACATCGCCATCGATCGCCTCGGCCCACCGGACCTCAAGACGACGAACGAGGTCTCGATTACCGTCCTCGACCGTCGCGACCGCCTTTTGCGCGCCTTTACGACACCCGACGGACGCTGGCGCCTTCCCGTCGAAGCCACCGACGTCGACCAGCGCTACCTCGCCATGCTCATGGCGTTCGAGGACAAGCGCTTCTACCGGCACGGCGGCATCGACATGCGCTCGCTGGCCCGCGCCGCCTGGCAACTTATCGAGCACCGCCGCATCGTCTCCGGCGGCTCCACTCTCACCATGCAGGTGGTGCGCCTGATCGAGGGCCATTACGAGCGCTCCAGCAGCGCCAAAATGCGCCAGATCGTCGGCGCGCTGCAGCTCGAGCATCACCTGACGAAACAGCAGGTCCTCGCCCTCTACCTGCGCCTTGCCCCGTTCGGTGGCAACATCGAGGGCGTGCGCGCGGCTTCGCTCGCCTACTTCGGCAAGGAACCGCGCCGCCTGTCCGTCGGCGAAGCCGCGCTGCTCGTCGCCCTGCCGCAGTCGCCCGAATGGCGCCGCCCCGACCGCAACCCGGGCGCAGCGCGCCGCGCGCGCGACCGCGTGCTGCAGCGGGCGACGGAGGAGGGCGTGATCTCGGCGGCCGAAGCCGCGCGCGCCGCGCATGAGCCGGTGCCGATCGGGCGCCGCGCTTTCCCGAAGTTCGCCCCGCACCTCGCCGAAGCCGAAGTGGCAGCAGCGCCGCAAGAGCCCATTCACCGGCTGACCATCGACCGCACCGTGCAGAAGGCCCTCGAAGCCCTGGCCGAGGAGCAGACCAAGCTGCTCGGCCAGAAGCTGTCGGCCGCCATCCTCGCCGTCGATCACACCACCGGGGAAGTGATCGCCCACGTCGGTTCGGCCGGCTACCTCGACGACGCCCGCGCCGGCGCCATCGACATGGCCAACGCCATGCGCTCGCCCGGCTCGACCCTCAAACCCTTCATCTACGGCCTCGCTTTCGAGTCCGGTCTCGCCCACCCCGAGACGCTCATCGAGGACCGCGCCGTGCGCTACGGCACCTACGCGCCGAAGAATTTCGACGAGGACTTCCACGGCACGGTGACCATCCGCGATGCGCTGGCGCAATCACTCAACATTCCGGCGGTGAAAGTGCTGGCCGCCGTCGGCCCCGGCAAGCTCGCCGGCCGCTTCCGCCGCGTCGATGTCGAGCCAATCTTCCCCGACAAGAGCCTGCCGACACTGGCCATGGCGCTCGGCGGCGTCGGCCTGACGCTGCACGACATCGCGACGCTCTACTCGGGCCTCGCACGCGGCGGCGATGTCATCCCGCTCATGCACCGGCGCGCCGACGCGACGGAGGCGGCAAAGGCGTTGCTTCACGGGAAACAGCCTTCGCGCAAGCGGCTGCTATCACCGCTCGCCGCCTGGTACGTCACCGACATTCTCAAAGACGCCCCGCCGCCGCTCAACGCCAAGGCCGGGCGCTTTGCCTATAAAACCGGCACCTCGTACGGCTACCGCGACGCGTGGGCGATCGGCTATGACGGCAAGTACGTCATCGCCGTGTGGGTTGGGCGCCCGGACGGCGCCTCGACCCCTGGCCTCGTCGGGCGCATTGCCGCGGCGCCCATCTTGTTCGATGCCTTCGCCCGCCTCGGGGATCAGCGCACCGCGCTCCCCAGTGCGCCGGCCGGCGCCCTGCGCGTCACCGGCTCGGAGCTGCCGCCGCCGCTGAAGCGCTTCCGCGAGGGCGGGGTCGAGAGCGCGCAAGGCCCGTTCCTCGAGCCGCGCGTACTCATCTCCTTTCCCCCTGACCGCGCCGAGGTTGAAACCGAAGACAAGGGCCCCGTGCTGCTCAAGGCGAGCGGCGGCGTGCTGCCGCTAACCTGGCTTGTCAACGGCGCGCCGATTGCCTCCGACCCACGCGCCCGGCAGGTCGTCTGGCAGCCGGACGGCAGTGGCTTCGTGAAGCTTTCCGTGGTGGACGCGAAAGGCCGCGTCGACCGCGTCACCGTCAGACTAAAGGATGCGAGTGGAGTCGCGGCAATGGCGGGCGATGCGCAGAAGCGTTAGGCTGCCGTCGTATGGGTCCCTCAAACGGCGCGAGAGCAATGACACGACGCCCGATCCCGGCTGTTATATTGCTGCTCGCCGTGTTCGTCGGCGGCTGCAGCGATCAACGCGCCGCCAACCTGCCCGCTTACGAGGCCAAGCGCGACTCAACGTCGGTCTCCGGCATCTCCTCGGGCGCCTACATGGCCGGGCAATTCCAGATGGCGCATGCCAGCGACGTGGTCGGTGCCGGCATCATTGCCGGCGGTCCATACGGCTGCTCGGAAAGCCTCTACGCCGACGTCATCCCGGGGCCCGGCACGGCGCTGCTCAATCTCACCAAGGCGATCAACGGCTGCATGCTCAATGCGCTGCAGGCGTTTGGCGTCCCCAACCCGGAACAGCTCGCCCAGCGCGCCGAGCGGCTGGCCGAGCACAACCGCATCGACCCCATCGCTGACGTGAAGACCGACCGCATCTACCTGTTCACCGGCACCAACGATCACACCGTCGTCCGGCCCATCGTCGCCGCGGCGCGCAAGTTCTACGAGGATCTCGGCGTTCCGGCGGAGCAGATCCTTTACGTGGCGGACATCCCTGCCGGCCACGCTTTTGTCACTGACGACCGCGGCCCCGAGTGCGATCACACCGGCAAGCCATACATCGTCGATTGCGACTACGACCAGGCGGGCGCGGTGCTCAAGCAAATCTACGGCTCGCTCAACGAACCGGCCAAGCAGACGACGGGACGCTTCAAGGTCTTCGATCAGCAGACGTTCACAGAGGATCTATCCAACCACGGGTTGAGCGATGACGGCCTCGTCTACGTGCCGGAAGCTTGTGAGGCGAGCGCCGGATGCCGCGTGCACATCGCTTTCCACGGCTGTGGCCAAAACCGCACCGTCGTCGGCGACGCCTTCGCCCGCGATTCCGGTTTTGCCCGCTGGGCCGATTCGAACAACATGATCGTGCTGTTCCCGCAGACGGCGACGACGCCGCTCAATCCGCAGGGCTGCTGGGACTGGTGGGGTTACACCGGGCCGGACTATCTGACGCGGGAAGCTCCGCAAATCACCGCCGTTTACCGCATGTTGGAGCGTCTCTCGGCACCGCGCACGCCGTCGTGAGGCGCGTCAACGCGGCACACCGATGATCTCCCTGAGCAATTGGCCTTAGCGCCGTCCTCGCCTACCTTGCGCGCCAGGGTCGGCACCCGAAAGCCGGGGTACGCGCAATAGAAAAGCTTAGGGGGGACGCGCCGATGGCGGCTCTGCTCACTATTGGCTGGACCGGCAACACGCCGCGTGCGCACGGCAAGCGCCGCTGGGATGTCGTCACGACCCTCGCCGCGGCGCTCATGGTCACCGCACAGGCCTCTGTCGGCGTGCTCGAGCAGGCCCGCGTCGACGGCGAACCGGCTGCAGCCCAGCGCGACGGCAGCGGCGGCAGCTCGGTCGTTCCAGGGCGCGAGACGGTGATCAGCGCCTACAGCGGCGTACCGTACAATTATCCGAGCACCGCACGCGTCGAGCAGCCCGGCGCTATCGATTTCACTATCGATCCGGTCAACTGGTACACCAATCCGTTCAAGAGCCCGATCTACTACGGCGCCCGCGTGGCACGCTGGTTCTCCGGCGGCAAGGCCGGGGCCATGATCGACTTCATCCACTCGAAGGCGATCGCCCCGCTCGAGGAGGAGGCAAATTTCACCGGCACCATCGACGGCAAGCCGCTCGCTCCCCGCGCACGCATCGCCGACGTCGTCAGCAAGCTCGAGTTCTCGCACGGCCATAACATGCTGCTGTTCAACGGCCTCGTGCGGCTGCCCGGCATCGGCGCGCGCGTTAGCCCGTACGCCGGCGCCGGCGTCGGCGCCTCGCTGCCGCACACCGAGTTCGAGCTGGCAGGCGGCAGTAGGCCGCGCACTTACGAGTACAACTATGCCGGGCCCGCTGCGCAGGCGTTGCTTGGGGTCGAGATCCGCCTCGCGCGCGTGTCGTTCTTCGTCGAGTACAAGTTCACCTATGCCCACAACGGCGCACCACTCAGCCAGGTCGACGGTAGCTGGCTGCCGCTCGACATTTGGCGGCAGGTGAAGCGCTGGTTCGCCAGCGAGCCGGCGCCCGGCGGTCACCTCTCGGCCGAGCTCGCCAGTCATCAGGTGGTGAGCGGTATCGCCGTGCGCCTGGCGCCGGTACCCTAGCCAATAGTCTGTTCAAGCAATCGGAAGATCAGAAGCGACGCAGCAGGCGCTCGTAGTAGTCGAGTTCCATGGTCGGCCGCGACGGCTGCGCCAGTCGCTTGCGGAGCTCCTCTAGTATCTCGCGCGCCCGCTGCATGTCGATTTCGTCCGGCACCTTCACCGAGTTGCCGGCGTCGGGACCCTGGAAGCGCTGCGGGCGGCCGAGCGGATCGCGCTGCTGGCCGTTCTCGCCGAAGCGCGAGGCGCCGTCCTTGGCCATACCTTCGGCCATCTTCTGCGCGCCCTGGCGCATCTGGTCGAGCGCCTCGGATTGATCGCCGAGCGCAGAGTTGGTGTCGCCCTCTTCCAGAGAGCGCTGTGCGCCCTCCATGGCGTCACGCGCCTTGTTGAGCTCGTCGGACTTAGCTCCCAGCTCGTCGAGCTCGCGGCGCAGCTTCTCGAGCTCCTCCTTCAGCGCCTGCTGCTGCTCGCTGAGGCTGCCTTTGCCCTGCTGGCCACGCTGGCCCTGACCTTTCTGGCCCGTTTGACCGCCCTTGCCCTGCTGGCCCGGCATCCCCTGGCCCTGCTGGCCTTGGCTCTGCTGCTGGCCGTTCTCGCCGGGCATCGTGCCGCCTGGTTGCGCCTGCTTGCGGTTCTCGCGATACGTTTCGTCCATCAGCCGCTGCTGCTGCCCGACGAGGCCGCCAAGCTCGTCCAGCTTCTTCATCATCATCTGGCCGCGCTCACCCTCCTTCTTGGAGACTTGCCCGGACTGCAGCCGCTCCAGGAGATCGCGCAACTCGCTCAGCATCTGCTGAGCTTGATCGCGCGAGCCGGCCTTGGTCATCGCCTCCAGATTTTTCATCATCTGGTCGAGGTCTTGCTGGCTCATCTGCTGGTTCTGCTGATCGAGCCCCTCGGGCGGCGCTTGATCGTTGGCGTTCTTCGTCAACTGTTCGACGTACTTGGACAGCGCCTCCCGCAGCTCCTGCATCAGTTTGTCGATCTCGGAATCCGGGGCGCCCTTTTCCAATGCATCGGCGAGCTTGTCCTGCGCATCCTTCAGCGCCTTCTCGGCGTCGGAGAGGTCGCCGTCCTCGATGCGCAGCGCCAGCTCCCACATGCCGTCGGTCACGGTCTTCATGCCCTGCCGCGAGGGATCGCGCTCGAGCCCGCGCAGCGCAGCGCGCATGCCGAGATAGACCGATGTGCTATCCATGAAGCCGTCGGGCTCCAGCGTCAGTGCGTCCAGGGCCCGCTTGACGAGGGGGGCATAGCGCGGATCGTCGAGCAGTTTCGCCCGCTGCTCGATGACGGCGCGCGCCAAAGGCTTGTCGAACTGTCGCTGCGGCAGCACCAAACGCATCGGCTTGGAGCGACCGACGTTGCCGGCGACGTCCTTAGCTTCGAGAGTCAGGATCACCTCGCGCCCGGCGTAAGGGTGCGGACCGAAATCGACGTAAGTTTGCTGCTCCTTCTGCCCGGGACGCGGCAGGCGCAGCGTGATCTCCGGCGGACGCTCGAGGGGCGGGCGCGGGCCCTTCAACACTTCTGGCTGGGCCCAGGCCTTCTTCGCGTCAACGGGCTTCTCGGCGCTGCGGTCTCGCTTCAAGTCGACGCCGGCGGAGACGACCCCGTAGTCGTCCTCAGCGGAGTAGGTGAGCTTAATCGAGCCGCGGCGCGTGCGCTCCGCTGGTTTCGTCATGGCAATGACGGGGGCCTTGTCGGGCTTCACGTAGAACGCCCAGCGCGCCAGCTCGGTGCCGCCCGACAGCACGCGGATCTCGGCAGAGGTGCGCAGCTCGTAGCGGATCTCAGCGATGTCGCCGTTGCGCGCCGACGACTTGCCGGCCTCGGGCTTCTTTGCCTCGACATGGAGGCGCTCGGCCGAGCCCTCGGCGAACACATCGAGCGATGGCGCGCCAAGCCCCTGGCCGCTGGTGCGCACGATAAGCACGCTGCGCTCCGGCACCTCGACGAGCTTCGGCTGAGTTGCATCGGAGGCTGGGCCGCGGGCGCCGTCGGCCAGCATCAGCGGCGGCTTGCCGGTATAGGACGGCGGCGTCACCCAGGCATCGAGCCGCGCTTCGGAGATAGCGACGGCCGAGTTGAAGCGGAAGGCGGAGCGCAGCCGATCGGATACGCTGTCGCCGACTAAGGCCATCAGTGCGACGACGCCGAGCACCAGCAGGCCACGCAGGGCGATAGGATCCTGGCGATCGGCGCGCGGATGCGGCGGACCTACCCGGAGGCGGGAAAGCGCCGCGGCGAGCCGCGTGCGGTGCGCCTGCCAGATGGCGGCGGTACGCGGATCCCCGGCGTTGGCGGTGATGGTGTCCTCGTAGGACGAGGCCGGCCGGTGCGGCACACCGGAAACACGTTCGATGCGGCGTACCGCCTCCTCGTGCGAGGGGAACGGCACGCGAACGGCATGCAGCAGCGCGGCGACACCGGCGAGAGCAAAGGCGGCGAGCGCCAAGTAATGCGCCGGATCCGGCAGCAGCGGCCACAGGCCGGCGAGCGAGACGAGCAGAAACAGGCCGACAAGGCCGAGGATCAGCCACACGCGCGGCCACAGGCGCTCGAACAACAGCGCCCAGCGGCTGGCGCGCACCTTGCGCGCGAACTTGGCGTCGAGGGGGGAAGCGGCCTTCGGCTCCGACATCCCGGGACGATAGCGGGAACATTACGGCGGGCAAAGCGGCGCGGGCGCGCAGCCGGCATTAAACTTTCGTCAGGTGTTCCCGTAACGTTGCAGACGCCCTGAAGCCGCCCTTTGCTAATCCCGCTTGCAGAAGACGAAGGCTTTCCGCTCGTCGTCCTTCGTCACGCGGCAGCCCACGTCGTCGGCAAAAGCACGCAGGTCTGCCAACGCGTGGGGATGGATGTCATTGCCGATCATCCCCGGCGGGAAAACGTCGCCGATCTGGTCGAACCTGAGCTTGTACGTGGCGCCCGGCGGGAGCCCGATAATCGAGTGCCGGATGAGCATGCGATAGGGTTGCTGGTCGTTCATGGGCGCAGCCAACTGGGCCGGAAATGGACAAGCAAGTCAGCTTGCCCACATTCGCCCAAGCGCCACAAGGGCCCAGATTCGCTGATCTTAAAACCCTCGGTCACTTCAGCCAGGAAGGCACGCGGTCGAGCGCGATGAGCGCTTCTGTGTCAAAGCGTGGCCGGACGACGGCGTAGTCAGCGCCGTTCACCAAGACTTCCGGCACCAGGGGCCGCGTGTTGTAGCTCGACGACATGACGGCGCCGTATGCCCCGGCCGTCATCACGGCAATGAGATCGTCGGCCAGCAGCGGCGGCAAGTTGCGATCGAGTGCCAGATAGTCGCCCGTCTCGCACACCGGTCCGACGATGTCCTGCACGATGGGTGGCATCGCTGCCTTCGCCTCCTGCACCGGCCAGATCTCGTGCTGCGCCTCGTACAGCGTCGGGCGAATGAGATCGTTCATCGCCGCGTCGACGACGGTGAACGTCCTGTCGACGCCCTCCTTGCCGTAGATGACGCGCGTGACCAGCGCGCCGGCATTGCCGGCGATGACGCGCCCCGGCTCCATGACGATCTTGATACCGAGGTCGCCGAGGTGCTCTTTTACGACGGCAGCGTAAGCTGACGGCAGCGGCGCCATCTCCCCATCCGACATGTACGGCACACCGAGGCCGCCGCCGATGTCGAGATGCTCGAGCTTGTGCCCGTCGGCGAGCAGCTCTTCGGCCAGCGAGCGCATCAGCCGGAAGGCGTTGCGGAACGGCTCGAGTTGCGTGATCTGGCTGCCGATGTGCATGTGGATGCCGGTAACGGCGATGCCGGGCAGCTTGCCCGCTTGCGCATAGAGCTGCCGCGCCTGCGCGTACGGAATGCCGAACTTGTTCTCCGCCTTGCCGGTGGAGATCTTGGAGTGCGTCTTGGCGTCGACGTCCGGATTGACGCGCAGCGCGACGTGCGCCGTGTGGCCGAGGCCTTCCGCCACCTCGCTCAGCGCGCGCAGCTCCGGCTCGCTCTCGACGTTGAAGCCGAGGATGCCCTGCTCAAGCGCGTACGCCATCTCCTCGCGCGTCTTGCCGACGCCGGCGAAGATGATCTTGGCTGCGGGCACGCCGGCTGCGAGCGCGCGACGCAGCTCGCCCTCGGAGACGACGTCCATGCCGGCGCCGAGCTTGGCCAGCGTGCGCAGCACGGCCTGGTTGGAGTTCGCTTTGACGGCAAAGCAGATGAGCGCGTCCTGCCCGGCGAAGGCTTCGGTCAGCACGCGGTAATGCCGCTGCAGCGTCGCCGTCGAATAGCAATAGAAGGGGGTGCCCACCTCGGCGGCGAGGCGGGCGAGCGAGACATCCTCGGCGTGGAGCACGCCGTCCTTATAATGGAAATGGTGCATGGCGGGCTTTTAGCGCCCGATTCGCATTAGCGCAGCAGCGGATCGAGGATAAAGCCGTCGTGCGGCTTGGGTGGAGCGGCGGATTCGGGCTGCGTCCCGCTGGCTTCGGCCGACCTAGCGGTGCCGGTGGCCTTCGCGGACGGCGGTGGATCGAGCGAGCCGCGGACACCACAGCCGCCGAACCCGAGGCACAGCCCGGCCGCCATCAACGCGGCAACCATCGCCTTCGGTGTCAACGTTACGCGCATGTCCCGACCGATCCCAGTGGCAAAACAGCCGAAAGGCCAAGGCACTCCACCGCTGAGGCGGAACTGGGGCACCCGGCCGTTCCCTGCCAGTTCTAGCCCCTGGCGGGGGCCTTTTCCAACCGCTTCCGCCAGTCTTGCGCCATTTTCAGGACGTTCTGTGGCGCAGTTCCCCCATGACTCACGCGGCTGGCGACCGACTTTTCGGGGCTCAGAACCGAGAAAACGTCGCCCGTTAGACGCTGTTCGACCGCCTGCATGGCCGCCAGAGGCAGTTTATCCAGAGGTAGATTCTGCGCTTCCGCTGCGGCGACGATCCGCCCTGTCACGTGATGGGCATCGCGGAACGGCATTTTCAGCACTCGCACCAGCCAGTCGGCAAGGTCGGTGGCGGTCGAATACCCCCCGCCGGCTGCGGCCAGCATCGCCTTCTCCTGCGGCTGCATGTCCTCGACCATGCCGGTGGTGGCGGCAATGGCGAGACCGAGGCTGTCGAGGGCATCGAAGGCAACCTCCTTGTCCTCCTGCATGTCCTTCGAATAGGCGAGCGGTAGCCCCTTCATGACGATGAGCAGGCTCTGAAAGGCGCCGGCGATGCGGCCGACCTTGGCGCGCGTCAGCTCGGCGGCGTCGGGGTTACGCTTTTGCGGCATGATGGAGGAGCCGGTGGTGAATTTGTCGCTGAGCTTGATGAAGCCGAACTGCGGCGTCGACCACAACACGATCTCCTCGGCGAAGCGCGACAGGTGCACGGCGCAGATGGAGGCGGCGGCGAGCGTCTCCAGGATGAAGTCACGGTCGGAGACGCTGTCGAGCGAGTTGTCGGTCGGCTTGTCGAAGCCGAGCGCCTTCGCTGTCGCCTGCCGATCGATGGGGAATGAGGTGCCGGCGAGCGCCGCTGAGCCGAGCGGGCACTCGTTGAGCCGGGCGCGTGCGTCGGCGAGCCGCCCGCGGTCGCGGGAGAGCATCTCGACGTAGGCGAGCAGGTGATGGCCGAAGGTGACGGGCTGCGCCGGCTGCAGATGCGTGAAGCCGGGCATGACGGTCCCTGCATGTGCCTCGGCCTTGCGGACGAATGCCAGTTGCAGTGCCGCCAGCGCCGCGTCGAGCGCATCGAGACGTTCGCGCACGTAGAGTTTGAAGTCGGTGGCCACCTGATCGTTGCGCGAGCGCGCCGTATGCAGCCGCCCGGCGGGCGTGCCGACCATCTCTTTCAAGCGGCTCTCTATGTTCATGTGCACGTCTTCCAGCGCCCGCGAGAAACCCATCTTGCCGCTGTCGATCTCGGCCATGACGGCGTCGAGGCCCTTGATGATGGCCGCCGCGTCGTCTTTGCCGATGATGCCCTGCTCGGCCAACATCGCGGCGTGCGCCTGCGAGGCGCGGATGTCCTGGGGGGCCAAACGCTTGTCGAAGCCGATGGAGGCGTTTATCTCCTCCATGATCTCGGCGGGCGATGCCGTGAAACGGCCGCCCCACATGCGGTTAGCAGGCTTGTCCGTCACGGCTTTGGTGCTCCGTCAGGGGCCGGTCGATGGCGTTCGGCGAAAGAAGGCACATGAGCGATCAGCCGCCGGTAGAAAAGCAAGACCGCTCGATGGCAAATTATGTGTGGCTCGCCGCACTATCGGCGCTGGCCGCTTTCGCGGCGGTATACGTCACGTTGGGCCGGCCTGACAATCAAACGGTGGCGCCGCCATCAGCCGAGGCACCGGCCCCGGCCGTTAAGACGGCGGCGCACCCCCTGGCCACCGGCGCCATGACTACCTTTGTCTTCAAGCCGCAGCCCGAGGCGCTTCCCGACATCCGATTTGTTAACGGCAGCGGCGCCGAGGCGAGCCTCGCCGGCTTCCACGGCAAGGTCGTGCTGCTTAACGTGTGGGCGACGTGGTGCGCGCCCTGCCGGCAGGAGATGCCGGCGCTCGACCGGCTGCAGGCGGCGCTCGGTTCCGACAAGTTCGAGGTCGTGGCACTGGCGGTCGACAAGTCCGGCATCGACGGAGCCCGCAAATTCCTCAGCGACATCAAGGCAGAGAAGCTGAAACCCTTCGCCGACCCGACCGCCAAGGAGGGAACGCGGCTGAAGGTGATCGGCATGCCGACGTCGATCCTCATCGACCCGCAAGGCCGCGAGATCGGCCGGCTCATCGGCCCGGCCCATTGGGACAGTCCGGAAGCCAAGCGCCTAATCGAGGCGCAACTCTAGAAAATGTAGTGCGAGGCCAGGGCGGCAGCGGCGACCGCCAGCGCGCCGAAGAAAAGCGCCTCGTTGCGACGCACGGCTGCCTCGGCCCGATCGACTTGCATTTGCAGCGCGCCGAGCTCGCCGAGCTTGCGATTGATCGGCTCGAACGACTTGAAGGGCAGCCCGAGGAACGTCGTTTTGTCGCCCTCGATGGTGTCGAGCCGCGACTTGATATCCTTGCAGCAGCGCTGCAGGTCGCTGATCTTGTAGTCGCGCGAGTTCTTGAGGGTTTCCTCGAACGCCTCAAAGCGCCGCGTGCGGCTCGCCTCCTCGGCCATCTCGGCGATCGTCGCTCGCGATTTCTCGAGCTCACGCTCTAGGCGAGCGATCGTGCCGTTGATGCGGTCGAACTGCACTGCCGCCTCGGCCACGAACCCTTCTCGGCCGCGCCATTGCCCGGATGTACCCGATGGGGAGACGGCGATAACTCTATCACTCTGCAACACTGCGCAACCCTTTAGATAAGAACGCCAATCCGCCATCGGAAGTTGGCCGATTATGAGCAGCGGGATTTAACGCCGCGTATCCAATTGAAGCGCCCGACATAAGAAATCGTTCGCATTGACAGCATTTTGCACGCGCGCGACAACGCGGGCCGTCAGTCCAGAGAAAGCCGATGCCGGGGAGCCCTATGTCTGAGAACGTGAACACCGCCGAGTTGCAGAGCGCGATCGAGGCAGTGTGGGAAGAGCGCCAGGGTATCTCGGCGGCCACCACGGGCGTCGTCCGCGATACGGTCGAAAAGACGCTCGACCTCCTGGACAAGGGCGAGGTGCGTGTCGCCGAGAAGGGCCCCGGCGGCTGGACCGTCAATCAATGGCTGAAGAAGGCCGTGCTGCTGTCGTTCCGTTTGAGCGACATGGTCGCCATCTCGGGTGCACCCGGGGGGGCAACCTGGTGGGACAAGGTGCCTTCAAAATTCGATGGCATGAGCCCCGACGATTTCCGCCGCGCCGGCTTCCGCGCCGTCCCCGGCTGCATCGTACGCCGCTCCGCCTACATCGCACCCGGCGTCGTGCTGCTGCCCTCGTTCGTCAACCTCGGCGCCCGGGTCGATGAAGGCACCATGGTCGATACCTGGGCGACCGTCGGCAGTTGCGCGCAGATCGGCAAGAACTGCCACATCTCCGGCGGTGCCGGTATCGGCGGCGTCTTGGAGCCGTTGCAGGCCGGCCCGGTGATCATCGAGGACAACTGCTTCATCGGCGCCCGTGCCGAGGTGGCCGAGGGCGTCATCGTTGGCGAGGGCTCGGTCTTGTCCATGGGCGTCTATCTCGGCGCCTCGACGACAATCATCGATCGCGCCACCGGCGAGAAGTTCTTCGGCAAGGTGCCACCGTTTTCGGTGGTGGTCTCGGGCAGCATGGCCGGCAAGCCGTTGCCCAACGGCTCGCCCGGCCCCAATCTCTATTGCGCCGTCATCGTCAAGCAGGTGGACGCCAAGACACGCGCCAAGACCTCGATCAACGAGCTGCTCCGCGACTGAAGCCGGCTCAAAGGGTCGCGCAATGAACTCGTACCGTAATCTCGCCAGCCAGAAGATCGTCGAGACGTTGACGACGCTGTCATCGCGCATCGGTGAGCGCTTCCCCGGCTCCGGCCTCCTCAACGTGTGTCGGGAGCTCACGGTCATGGCCGAGCAGACTACGGAGCGCGCCGACAAAATCGCACGGCCGAACATTCCGCTTCTCGCGTCGATCTGGTGCCTTCTGGCACTTGCTGCCGCAACCATTGCCTGGCTGGCCTCCAAGGCGCTCGATCTCGAGGCATCAACCGAGCTCACCAACGTGATGCAGGGCGTCGACGCCGGCGTAAGCTTACTCATCGTTCTGGGCGGCGCTGCATTCTACCTTTCGAGTCTTGAAAGCCGCTGGCGCCGCGGAGCCGTCCTCAAGGCGCTGAACGAGTTCCGCTCCATCGCGCACGTCATTGACATGCACCAGCTCACGAAAGATCCAAGCGCACTCGGCGGCCCGCGCACGAGCTCCTCGCCGGGGCACGACATGACGCGCTACGAGCTCGTGCGGTACTTGAGCTACTGCTCCGAGATGCTGTCTCTCGCCAGCAAGGCCGCCGCCGTCTACGGCGAGAAGATCCACGATCCGGCGGTGGTCGACGCCGTCGGCGACATCGAGCGGTTGACTACCAATTTGAGCCAGAAGATCTGGCAGAAGATCACCCTCGTCGAGACTGATATCGAGGACGTGCGTGGCGCCGCCGCGGTATCGGCCGGCGAGCTGGCGTGGTCGCGCGAGAGGGCCGACGGATGATGAGGGCCGGTGCTCAGATGGTCGATCTCATCTCATTGCTGACGAGCTTCAGCCGCCGTATCAATCGCGCCAAGTGGTGGCTTGGATTGGCCATAATAGGCGTCGCTAACGTGCTCGGCGCGATGTTGATCAACCCCAGGCTCTTCACTGCCGAGGAATTGCCCCCGCCTTCGTGGCCTGACACGATATGGCAACTTACTTTGCTGTATCCGCTGACGGCGATCACGGTGAAGCGCTTCAAGGACGCCAACCGTCCGGCCTGGCTCGGCTACTGGTTCGCACCTCTCGGCGCGGCGCTCTATCTCGGTCCGCACATCCGCCAGTTATTCGGCCCGCTTGAACCTGCCACGCTGGCGACCTTTATCATGCCGCTCTTCGTCTACTTCGTGTTCGCATTCATCGACAATGGGTTCGTTCGCGGCACCGACGGACCCAACCGGTACGGCCCCGATCCACTGGCAAGGAGCGTACAGGCCGCATGACAGACATTGTGCAGCTACTGACGACGTTTCATGGCCGCATAAGCCGCAAGCAATGGTGGATCGGCTTCGTCATCACGTTCTGCGGCAGCATCTTGGGCACGCTGCTGTTCAATCCCGAGACGTTCACGAGTGAGGCGATGCCGCCGCCGAGCTGGCCCGATACCATCTGGCAACTAATCTGGCTCATTCCCGGCACTGCGATAACCGTGAAGCGCTTCAGCGACCGTGACTGGCCTTGGTGGCTCGGTTACGCGTTCGGTGCCGTCGGCGTCTTCGACTTTGTGGCACCTCACTTCGGGTTGCCGATCGATCCGACTGCCGGCGGCCCCGGCGTCGTGGCATTCTGGCTCTCGGCCGCCGTTCTATTGTTCGCATTCGTCGATAACGGATTCATCCGCGGCACCAACGGTCCCAACCGCTACGGTCCCGATCACCTCGCAGGAGCCCAGCAACCGGCATGACAACCGCATCCGATCCGGTTGCGCTGGCGCAAGCGCTGATCCGCTGCGAAAGCGTGACCCCCATCGAAGGCGGCGCCCTGACACTGCTCGAGGGCGTCCTCGTCGCCGCCGGGTTCGAGTGCCACCGCATGACGTTCTCCGAGCCGGGCTTTCCGGACGTCGAGAACCTCTATGCGCGGCTCGGCAACACCGGGCCGAACCTTTGCTTTGCCGGCCATACCGACGTCGTGCCGCCGGGCGACATCGACGCCTGGAGCGTGCCGCCATTCGCTGCGCAAATCCGCAACGGCGTCCTCTACGGCCGCGGCGCGGTCGACATGAAGGGCGAGATCGCCTGCTTCGTTGCCGCCGCGCTGCGCTTCCTCGCCGTTGGCGGCGGCAAGCTGCCCGGGTCGATCTCGCTGCTCATCACCGGCGATGAGGAAGGCGACAGCGTCAACGGCACCATCAAGGTGCTCGACTGGTTGAAGGCACGCAGCGAGATCCTGCACGCCTGCGTTGTGGGCGAGCCATCGAGCCGCCACACGGTGGGTGACGAGATCAAGATCGGTCGCCGCGGCTCCCTCAATGGCGACCTTGTCGTCGACGGCAAGCAGGGGCATGCCGCCTACCCGCACATCGCCGACAACCCGGTGCCGAAACTGGCGCGCATCATCGACCGCCTGTCCGGCCTGAAGCTCGATGGCGGTACCTCGCACTTCGAGCCGTCCCACCTCGTCGTCACCGTCATCTCGGCGCCGAACACGGCGACCAACGTCATCCCGGGGCAGGCCCGCGCGCGCTTCAACGTGCGCTACAACGATGCGCACACACGCCCGAAGCTCGAAGTGCTGCTGCGCGAGGCGTGCGAGAAAGCGGCGGCGGAAATCGGCGCTCGCTTCTCGCTCAGCTTCTCCGGCACGGGCGATGTGTTCGTTACCCAGCCGGGACCGCTCGTCGATACTATGCAGGTCGCAGTACATGAGATCACCGGACACACGCCGAAGCTGTCGACCACCGGCGGCACGTCGGACGCGCGCTTCATCAAAGATCATTGTCCAGTGATCGAGCTCGGTCTGCTCAATTCCACCATCCACCAAGTCGATGAACGCGTGCCGCTCGCCGATCTCGAGACGCTGACGCGCATTTACGAGCGCTTCATCTCGCTGTTTTTTGCGCGCGCATAACTGCGAACGCTACCTTGTGTCAGCTTGTTGCAGTGCACGCTGCTCAGCTAGTTTGCTCCGCATATTCGACGCGCAGGGCATTGCGGACTGTGACCAACACCGATTTCGATTTCAGCATGCTGGCGCGGCGCGGCATCCCGACGCGACGCTTCGATGCCGGCGAGCGCATCTTCCTCGAGCAGGATACGGGAACGGCGATGTACGTCGTGCGGAGCGGCGCCGTTGACGTCATCACCTTCGGCAAAATTCTCGAGCGCGTCGGCCCCGGCGGTATATTCGGCGAGTTGGCGCTGATCGACGATGCGCCGCGTGCCGCCGCAGCCCTGGCCAGCGTGCCGACCGAGGTCGCCGTCATCGACAAGCCGACATTCCTCACGCTCATCACCGAGGAGCCCGAGTTCGCGCTGCAGATCATGAGGCTGATGGCCGAGCGCGTCCGTGGCAAGCCCGCCGGCTTGAGCAAGACTTAGGCGCTGCGCGCTCCGCGGGTGCGGGCGCGGCGGCGAACTTTCTCCTCGGCGGAGAAATTGACGGCGAGGCCGTGCGCCAGGATGCCGATGCCCCAGCCAAGCAGCGGCCAGTAGAACCACAGCCGGTCCGGCGTGAAGATCAGATTGACGGCGATGAGGATGGCGTTGACCAGCACGTAGGCGGAGAAGTGGAAGAAGAAGCCGGTATCGCCGAGAATGGTGCCGCTGACATATTCCTTCGTCGCCGCATAGCTCTTGGAAAGAAAGGGAGGCATCGGGGAATTCCTTATCCGGCGATCAATCGCAGCCGCATTCTATCACGCTGGTTCGGCAAGCGTCTGCGGCCCAACGCCCATAGCAAGGACTTCGCTGCTGCGCTGTTCCCGGCATATCATCGAAACATGACCTGTCACTCGGGCCGAGGCTCGACGCTTTCGGCATCGATGGAATAGCCCGCGTCGGCAAGCCCGGTGAAGGCCGTCTCAGTCTTCATGGTGCCCGTTACCCATACCGGCTCGAACTGTCCGGCCACCTCGAAACCCTTTCCCGACTTTACGTAGACGATCTGATTGGCCGGCGGCGGCGGCACGTGGATGCATGCACCGACGAACGGCACCAGCAGGAACTCCTTGATCGACGTCGCCTCGAAGTCGAGCGGCACCACGTAGCCGCCGATGCGCACGCGCTTGCCGTTGAGCTCCGCCACCACGCGCGGCGGCTGGTCACCGCCCGGCTGCCGGCGCTTGATCGACATGAAGCCGGCCTCGGGCAGCGGCGGCGGCGCGGGACCATCACCGGCACCTTCTGCTGGTGCAGGGCTCGCCCCGGAGAAGAACGTCTTGGCCTTCGGCTTGACGGCCTCGGCCGGTGGCATGAGCTGCCCCCATTTGAGATCGAGGGGCGCATCGACGGCGTGCGATGCGATCAGCGGTAGCGAAGCGGCGAACAGCGCCAGGGCGATACGAGCAAGTACATTCTTCATCGTTTTCTCCTCTAGGTGCGCACGGTCATGCCGTCGGCCAGCGACAGGCGATAGGCCCGCATCGCCGGCAACAGACCTGCGAGAAACCCGGCAGCAACGATTGCCGCGAGCATCATCCACTCGCGCTGCGTCGGCGCCTCGATGTCGAGATTGAGGCCGTACGTCGCGTCGACCCACGGCCGCAGCAGCGCCAGCGCCGTGTAAAGCAGAGCGACGCCCAGCGCGACACCGGCGAGCGTCAGCAGCCCGGCTTCGGTGGCGAGCAGGCCGAGGATCGTCCCCGGCCGTGCGCCGACCGAGCGTAGGATCGCCATCTCGCGCCGCCGCTCGTTAAGCGTTGTCAAGATCATCGTCACCATGCCGAGGAGCGCCGTGGCGACCACCATCGCCGAGACGACCGACAGCGCCGTCTCCGCCGTGCCGACAAGTCCCCACAGCTCTTGCAGCGCGGCGCCGGGCATGATCGCCGACAGCGGCTCCTGGGCGTACTCGTTGATCGCCCGCTGCAGCTTGAACGTCGCCAGCTTCGATTTCAGTCCGACCAGCGCGCCAGTGATCGCCTTCGGCTTCAAGTCCATCTGCCGCACTTCAACGGCCGACACCTCTTGGCCGGGCACCGGCATGCCGCCTTGCCAGTCGACGTGAATTGCCTCGATCGCCTCGAGGCTGACGTGCACGGTGCGGTCGACCGGCGTGCCCGTCTTGGCAAGGATGCCTGACACGCGGAAAGGCTTATCGGCGTGCTCGACGAACGACACCGAACCGAGGCCATGCGCGACGATGATGGGGTCGCCGACCTTATAGCCCAGCGCCTTTGCCACATCGGCGCCAATCACCGCATCGAACAGATCACCGAAGGGCGCACCGGAAGCGAACGTCAGATTCTTCCCGTGGCGGTATTTGTAGCGCTGGAAATAGTCGGGCGTCGTGCCGAGCACGCGGAAGCCGTGGTGGCTGTCGCCCAGCGACAGCGGCACGATCCATTCCACCTCGGGCCGTTTGGCAATGTCCTCGTAGCTCTTCCACGTGACGTTGTTGGTCGCATTGCCGATGCGGAACACGGAATAGAGCAAGAGCTGGATACTGCCGCTGCGCGCGCCGACGATGAGATCGGTGCCGGAGATAGTATCGGCGAAGCTTTGCCGCGCGCCGGTGCGTACCTTCTCGACGCCCAGGAGCAGCATCACACTGAACGCGATGGCGAGCACCGTGAGGCTCGCGGTCAGCGCCCGGTTTCGCAGCGATTGCATGGCAAGGCGCGGAATGATGGGGCGCGGCACGATCATGCGGCGGCACTCCGTTCCGAGACGGCGATGTCGCTAAGACGCAACACGCGATCGAAGCGGGCGCCGAGCTGCTCCTCGTGGCTCACCATGATCACCGAGGCGCCGACCGCCTCCGCTTCGGCAAACAGCAGATCGAGGAAGGCGAGTTGCCGGTCGCGATCGAGGGCCGAGGTCGGCTCGTCGGCAACGATCAGCTCGGGTCCGCCGATCAGTGCCCGCGCCCCCGCGACGCGCTGCTGCTGGCCGACGCTGAGGTTCGCCGCCGAGAGACCTGCCAGCTCCGCCGCGTCGAGGCCAAGACTTTGCAATAGCCGAATCGCCTCGTCCTCAGCCGGTCCGTTGCGCATGGCGCGCTCGCGACGATGCCGCGCGAAGCTCAAGGGGAGCATCACATTGTCGAGGACCGAGCCGTAGGGAAGCAGGTTGAACATCTGGAAGATGATGCCGAAGTGCTCGGCGCGGAAGCGATCGCGCGAGGCGTTTGAGAGCTGCGTCAAATCGGTGCCGAGCACCTCGAGCCGCCCCGCCGACGGCCCCACGATGCCGCACAAGAGGCTGAGGAACGTCGACTTGCCGGCGCCTGACGGCCCGACGAGCAGGACCCGCTGGCGCGCGGGAAGCGCGAAGTCGTCGATGGTGAGCGAGAAGGCGCGCGCGCCCGGCCAGCGGAAGCGGACGCCCGACATCCTGACGACGTCGGGCGCGGCTGGCTCGGATACGGCCCGCTGCATCACATGATCCCACCGAGGTCGAGCGTGGGCTTGTCGCGGCTCACCTCGTACTTGCTCTGCCCCTTGGCGGTGACGACGTTGACGGTCAGATCGTGGGCGCCGGCAAACAGCGTGAAGTAGTCGAAGGCGATGGTGGTCAGCGCGGCCGGGGCGGTGCAGTCGAGCGCGTAGCTGGCGCGGAACTGGTTGTGCCCCATGTGATCGTGATCCTCGTCCTTCGCCGCATCCTTCTTTTCTGCGTCGTGATCGTGGTCGTCATCGCCGTCGTGATGATGCTCGGCTTCAATAGAAACGTTTGCCTCGGCGACGGTGCAGCCCGCCGCCGCCGGCAGCGAGAACAAGCCCAGCGGCTTGGCGAGCTGGCCCTTGGCCTTCTCGACCGCCGCCTTCTGGTCGTCGGTCGACGGCGCGTGCTCGAAGCCGACGATGTCCATGCCGGGCACCTCCAGCTCCATGGAGACCCGCTTATCCTCGATAGCGATGTTGAGCGTGCCGTGCCCGTGCACGTGCGGGCCAAGCTCGCGGTGTTCTTCCTCGGCGCGCGCCGAGGCCATCATGAGGGAGATCGTCACAAGGGCGAACGTGGATGCAAATGGCTTGCGCATGATCGTGCTCCTCGATCGGTCCGCGCGAGCGGCCACAACGGGCAGCATCGCAAGCGGAAATGAAATGGGATTGGGATCGATAGGTGAGGAGTTACGCCAGCGGTGGCGCACGTGCCTGGAAGTTGGCCGTGGTCACTTCCGGCAAGGCGTGGGCCACGCGCGGCGGGGCAGGCATGCTGAAGGGCGGCGCGTCGAGCGCCACCGCCGTAGCTGCCGGCAGCACGCCGGTGCCGGCCATCGCCACCGACCAGCACATCGGGCACTCGTTGCGGTGATCGTTCGGAACGGCGGGTTTGCAGCCAGGATGAACGACTGCGCGACAGGCGAAAGCGGCGACGCCCTGTGCCCACGCCTTGGCTCCGGCATTTACCCCGGCGCCCGCATGCACGTGCGAATGCACGTGGGTTTGCGCCAATATCAGCCCCGCCTGCATCGCAACTGCGAGCAGTGCCACTAGTCCGGGGCTCGATCGACGCCGAAAGAAGCGCATTCTGTCTCCAGGGTGGCGGCACGATACGCCCAAATATGGGGCGAGTGGAAGGCGCCCCGGGCGCCAGCTAAGCCAAACCGCACCGCACATGGTGAACTGCCGTACTACCCCGTTAGCCAACCCCATCTTTCGGGCGCCGGACCGGCGTCCTGCGCTTGTTGCACGGCTGTAAGTTTGGCAATCTGCCGACTGATACTGCTGCAGGGTTTGGGATGTTGAGGTCGATTTTCGGCACGCGATGTTGGGGGCTGGCTGCGATCGTCGCGCCGGCCTTTATCCTTCTCGGGATCGGGTCAACGGCGGTTCGAGCGGCTGGCATCTCCGATCGCGACGAGGTGCGCGAAAGCGTCGTGCGCATCGAGGTCGAGCACCGCCAACCCGCACATTGGCTTCCTGTTCATCGACTTCGAACGCCCGTACCGCCTGCGCATGCAGGGCGAGGCAGAGGTCTCTGCTGCCCCCGAACACCTCGCCTGCTTCAAGGAGGCCGAGCTGGTCGTGCGCGTGAAGGTGACTGACCTTTGGATGAACTGCCCGCGCTACATCCACCGCTATCAGAAGCTTAAGACCTCGCGCTACGTCCCGCAGGCCGGCGTCGAGACGCCGCTGTGCGAGTGGAAGCGCATCGACGGCATCCAGGACGTGCTGCGCCCCCACGAGATACAGCAGGTGGCGCAGTCGGGCGGCACGATTCCCATCGAGGAATGGATCGGCCGCGTCGTTACACGAAAAGCTTGAACCGAGCGGAATACGACAACGCCGCCGGAGCGGTCTCAGGCGGCGTTGTCCGCCTCTTTGCGAGGCGGCTCCTTGCGCGTTATGGCGTTGGGCCCGTTGGCCAAATTGTTAACCACGGCGGCCATGCGTCGGGGGTAAATTTGAACCTCGCGGCAGCTTGCGACAACCGCTCCTTTAGTGCGGCTCCGACCTCCGGCTATGCATTCCCCGCCGGTCTCGCGCTAGGCGCTGCCATCAGGCTCGGGTGTCAGCGGCGCCGGGGGCCGGCCGGGCGGTCCGTGCAGGTAGGTCATCGTGACGTAGGCGCCGATCCAAGAGCCGACGGCGGCGAAAACGACGTACACCCAATTGTTGGTGTAGCTGATCACCGCAAATGAAGAGAGCGTGTACCACAGCGCGCTCCAGTTCGCCGCGGCGACGCGCTTGCGCGCGATGACCGACGACGTGAACATCACGTAGACCGCATCGGTGAGGGCAGTGGCGATAATCACGCCCAGCGCCAGCCACGGGTCGATTGCCATGATGGTTTGCATGCTGCCGCTCCGCCTTCATCAAGCGCGGCAGACTATCGCGGCGATCCTTAAGGACAGGCTATTTGAAGTGCTTGGATAGCTTCAGACCTTGCGCCTGGTAGTGCGAGGCGAGGTCGCGGCCGTAGAGCAGCTCCGGCGTTTCGGTAAGCTGCTCGTAGACAAGGCGGCCGATCGTCTGCCCGTCTTCGAGGATGAACGGCACCTTGTGCGAGCGTACCTCGAGCACCGCTTTGGAGCCGGCACCGCCCGCATCGGCGTGGCCGAAGCCCGGGTCGAAAAACCCGGCGTAGTGCACACGGAACTCGCCGACCAGCGGATTGAACGGCACCATCTCGGCCGCCTGTGTCGGCGGCACGTGGACGGCTTCCTTCGAAGCAAGGATGTAGAACTGATCCGGGTCGAGGATCAGCCGCTTCTTGCCGCGCACGTAAATCGGCTCCCAATAGTCGAGCATGGCGCAGGCGCCGACCGCGTCGACGTCGACAAGACCGGTATGGCGCTTGGCGCGATAGCCGACGAGACCGTCCTTGTCGCCAGCAAGGTCAACCGACAGCGGGATGTCATTGACGGCCTTCGCCTCTGGCCCGCCACTGCGGAAGCGGATCTGCGACAGCCGCGACCCCTTGCGCACGACGACGGAGAAGGTCTGCGGGCAGATCTCGGCGTAAAGCGGGCCGTCATAGCCCGCCGGAATCTGGTCGAAGGCGGAGACGCCGTCGGCGATGACGCGCGTGAACACATCGAGCCGGCCGGTCGAGCTCTTGGGGTTGGTCGCCGCGCACAGCCGGTCCGGCAATGCAAGGCTTTCGAGCAGCGGCGCCACGTAGACGCAGCCCGTTTCCAGCACGGCACCTTGCGACAGGCTGATGGCGTGCAGCTGTAGGTCATCGAGCTTGGCGGTGACCTTTTCGCCCTTGCCCGGCAGAAAGCTCGCTCGCACGCGGTAGGCCATATTGCCCAGGCGCAGGTCGAGGCTCGCCGGCTGCAATTGATTGGGCAACAGCGGCTCGGCTAGCCCGACGTCCTCGGTGACGATCAGCTCGCGGATGGCCTGCGACGGCAGGATGCCCTCGGTGAGCGCCTTGGGCGTCGCCTTCGCAGCTCTGACCTCGGACTTGGCCATCGTCGTTAAATCCTTGCCGGCACGCGCAGCTTTGTCGCTCTAGAGCAAGCGGGCCTTGACGCCAAGCGCGATGCGGGAGTAATCCCCGGAACTACCCCGTGGTCATTTGGCCGGCCGGCTTGCAGCCACGTAAAACAACTCGCTAAAAGGGCCGTGCGCACCCCGGAGCAGCAGCGCGGCTATTTTACGAGCGGCGCCAAGGCTGGCCGGGTTTTTTGCTGGGCGTTGAGCCCATAGGAGCGCGCATGGCGAGCAAGGACGATCGAGCGGCAGCCCCCAAGAAGTGGGCGCCCGACACGCAGCTCGTGCACGGCGGCAGCCTGCGTTCGCAATTCGGCGAAACCTCCGAGGCGATGTTTCTGACGCAGGGCTTCGTCTACGCCAGCTCCGAGCAGGCCGAGGCGCGCTTCAAGAACGAGGACCCCGGCTACCAGTACAGCCGCTTCGGCAATCCGACCGTCGCCATGTTCGAGGAGCGCGTGCGTCTGCTCGAGGGCGCCGAGGACGCTCGCGCCACGGCGAGCGGCATGGCGGCCGTCAATGCCTCGATGCTGTGCTATCTCAAGGCCGGCGATCACATCGTTTCGGCGCGCGCGCTGTTCGGCGCCTGCCGCTACGTCGTTGAAACTCTGGCGCCGCGCTACGGCATCACCTCGACGCTGATCGACGGACGCGACCTCGACGCCTGGAAAAAGGCGGTGCGGCCCAACACCAAGCTGTTCTTCTTCGAGACGCCGTCCAACCCGACGCTGGAGCTGGTCGACATTGCCGCCGTCTCCAAGCTCGCCAAGGAGATCGGCGCCATCGTCGTCGTCGACAACGTGTTCGCAACGCCGCTGCTGCAGCGCCCGCTCGAACACGGCGCCGACGTCGTCGTCTACTCGGCGACCAAGCACATGGATGGGCAGGGCCGTTGTCTCGGCGGGGCTGTCGTCGGCTCGACAGATTACGTCACCAATCACCTGCAGGAGTTCCTGCGCCAGACCGGTCCGACCATGAGCCCGTTCAACGCCTGGGTCATGCTCAAGGGCCTGGAAACGATGCCGGTGCGCGTGCGTGCCCAGTCGGAAACGGCGGCCAAGCTCGCCGATCACCTCGCTGGCCAAAAGGGCGTGCGCCGCGTTCTCTACTGCGGGCGTGCCGACCATCCGCAGGCCGACATCGTCAAGCGCCAGATGACCGGCGGCGGCCAGATGATCGCCTTCGAGGTCGACGGCGGCAAAGCCGGTGCCTTCGCCCTGCAGAACGCGCTGCGCCTCATCAAGATTTCCAACAACCTCGGCGACGCCAAGTCCCTGATCACGCACCCGGCGACCACCACCCACCACCGCATCGGGCCGGAGGCGCGCGCCGAGCTGGGCATCGGGGACGGCCTGCTGCGCCTGTCCGTAGGCCTCGAAGCCTTCGAGGACCTCGCTGCCGATCTCGATACGGGGCTCGCCGCAGTCTGCGGTTAATCACAGCTTCGCCCGTCATTGACCCGGGGCACGGCAAGCTTAGAATCCCGCTCCGTTGCGCCGTTCCGCGCAAGGAGCATTGCCGCAATGTACGAAGCGGTGACCCGCGGCATCCGCATCCGCGTCACCCCGCAGTACCTGGAGGACCAGTCGTCCCCTGAGGAGGGCGAATTCTTTTGGGCCTACACCATCGACATCGCCAACGAGAGCGAGGAGACGGTGCAGCTGCGCTCGCGCATTTGGCGCATTACCGACGGCAGCGGCCAGACGCAGGAGGTTCGCGGACCGGGCGTGGTCGGCGAGACGCCGGTCATCCAGCCAGGTTCCTCGTTCAGCTACACCTCGGGATGCCCGTTGCGCACCCCATCCGGCATCATGGTCGGCAGCTACCAGATGACCGACGAGAAGGGCGAGTTGTTCGACGTTGCCATCCCCGCCTTCTCGCTCGACAGCCCGTTCGTC
>DATBSP010000065.1:0-15581 GCA_036559705.1 Hyphomicrobium sp. | reverse complement strand
CGATGCCCATGAAATAGACGAGCTCGGCGCGGTAGTCCTCGCCGAGGCTGTGCACGCACAGCGCCCCGGCGGTCTGTGCCAGGCCCTCGATGATGAGCACGCCCGGCATCACCGGATACTGCGGGAAGTGGCCCTGGAAGAAAGGCTCGTTGATGGTCACGTTCTTGACGCCGATGCAGCTTGAGTCCCCATCCATGTCATAGATGCGGTCGAGCATGAGGAAGGGATAGCGATGCGGCAGCAGCTTGAGGACGCGGATGATGTCCGCGGTGGCCAGCGCTGACTTCGCCTTGGGTTCACCCATGTCGTTCATGTTTCTTCGACCTCATACTCTGCCGGCGCCCTGCGCCTGACACATACCCGCAACTAACCCTCGTCCGCATCATCCTTGTCGCCGCGTTTGACCATGCGAGCCAGCAAGGCTATCTCCCGCGCCCACTGGGTGAGTGGTCGCCCAGGCGTCCCGCCGATGCGGGCGCCTGCGGCAACATCCTTGATCGGATGCGAGGTGCCGGCGATCTGGGCGCCGGTGCCGATCTTGATATGGCCGATGGAGCCCGATTGGCCGCCCATGACGACGAAATCGCCGAGCTCGGTGGAGCCCGAAAGCCCGCACTGCCCAACCAGCACACAATGGCGTCCGATCACGACGTTGTGCCCGATTTGTACCAAATTATCAATTTTCGTGCCTTCGCCGATAATAGTGTCCTTAAGGGCCCCACGGTCGATGGTCGAGTTGGCGCCGATCTCCACGTCGTCCTGGATGATCACGCGGCCGATCTGCGGGACCTTGAGGTGGCCGCGGCCGCCCATGGCAAAGCCGAAACCGTCCTGGCCGATACGGACGCCCGAATGGATGATGACCCGGTCGCCGACGAGGGCGTGGGCAACTGTCGCCAAAGGGCCGATGTGGCTGTCGCGGCCGATGGTGACGCGATAGCCAATCACGGCGCCAGCGGCGATGCGCGTGCCGCGTCCGATGCGCGCCTCGGCGGCAACGACCGCGCCGGGCTCGATTACGACACCTTCTTCCAGCTCGGCGCTCGGGTCGATGAGGTCGTGGCGACCGCCGGGAGCCGCCTGCGCGTGCCGCGATTCCGGATAGAAGAGCGTCAATGCCTGGGCGAACCCTCGGTAGGGGTCCGGGGTGACAAGCTTTCCGGTTCTGCCGGGGACGCGAGCGGCGAAGGCCGGCAGTACAAGGCAGGCACCGGCGAGCGTCGCCTTCAGCCGGTCGGCGTACTTGCGGTTATTGAAGAAGGTGAGGTCGTGCGGGCCGGCGTCGGTGAGGGTGCGCACGTCTTCGATCATGGTGTCCGCGGTGGCGGCACCAGGCGCGAGTTCGGCGCCCGTTGCCTTGGCGATGTCCGCCAGCGAGAACGGCCCGGCCCTCCTGAAGAATCCGGGATGCTGCATACCGTGACCCGCCGCAGGGCGACGCTCCATATTGCTTGGCGAATGCACGGAGGCGGCGCTCCGCTACGCACACGGAGGTCTTCTTAGCACCGATCGGGCGGCAATTAGAACTTTGTCGCCGCGCCGAAGCGGAACATCTGTTCGTCGTCGAAGTCTTCTTTCGAGAGGACCTTCGCCAGGTCCATACGGATGGGGCCGACCGGGGAGGCCCACATCAAGCTGGCGCCCACCGACGAGCGGATGGATGCGTTGTCTGCCAAACAGGACTGGCCATTGGCCTGACAGCCCGCGAGCGCGTTCTCCGCACTTCCGCCGGCATTCCACAGAGAGCCGGCGTCGGCGAACACGGCACCGGAGATGCCGAGATCGTCCGGCACGAACGGGATGGGAAAGCGGATTTCCGCCGTCGTCGCCCAGTACATGGCGCCGCCGAGAGCGTCACCGGTGCTCAAGTCGCGCGGCCCATAGCCGGCACGGTCGAAGCCGCGCACCGTCTCACCGCCCTTAAAGAACAGGTCGATCAGGCGAACGTCCTGGCCACCCCAACCGCTGATCGAACCACCGATAGCGCGTCCCACGAAAGTGATGTTGTCGGTGATCGGGTAATATCCGCGCGCTTCGGCCCCGAAGCTGATGTACTGGACGTCGCCGCCGAGTCCGGCAAAGTCGGTACCCGCTTGGAACCACAGGCCCTTGGTCGGATTCTTGGCGTCGTTGCGCAGATCGTAGGTCAGCGTCGTGCCGACGAGGGAGGTAATCGTGACGCCCTCCGCGTCTTGGATAGCAAGTGACGAGAAGGGGTTGACGTCGAAGATCTCGTCGCGCGAGGCCGTATAGTTGGTCTGCATCCACAGCTTCTCGGACAGCGGGAAGCCGAGGCGCAAGCTGCCGCCGGTGCGGCGGCTCTGGAAGCCCGACTGGCTCGTCTGGTCGACTTCCTTATGGAACAGGTCGAAGCCGGCCGCGAGGTTGCGGTCGAGGAAGCGCGGCTCGGTGAAGCTGAGGTTGACCTGCAGCCGCTCGAGTGAGCCGGACAGCTGCAGACGCAGGAACTGGCCGTTACCCATCAGGTTGCGCTCGGTGATGCTCACATCGCCGATGACGCCTTCCGCCGTTGAGTAGCCGGCTCCGAAGGAGAGTTCGCCCGTCGACTGCTCGACCAGCTCGACGTCGAGGACGACGCGATCCTGGGCGCTGCCCGGGCGGCGCTTGACCTCCACCGCCTTGAACAGGCCGATATTGCTCAAGCGCTTCTTGGCCTGATCGACCATGAGCGGATTGTAGGCGTCGCCTTCCGCCACCTTGAACTCACGCCGGATGACGTAGTCCTTGGTGCGCGTGTTGCCGGAGATATTGATGCGTTCGATGTAGACGCGCGGGCCTTCCTCAATGACGTAGTTGAGCGCGATCTTGCGCGTCACCGGGTCGGGCACCGCCTGCGGGCGAACTCGCGCAAAGGCGTAGCCGCTCTGCGAGGCAGCAAGGGTCAGCTTCTCGACCGACTTGTCGATGAGGTTGGCATTGTAGGTGTCGCCCTCGTCGGTCAGCAGGTCACCCTTGAACTCTTCGGGCTTGATGGCCGCGACCGTGCTCTCGATGTTGATGCCACCGAACTCGTACGCCTCGCCTTCTTCGATCGAGTAGGTGATGAAGAAGCCCGACCCATCGCGATCGAGCTCGGCGTTGGCTGCCGTCACCTGCACGTCGGCATAGCCGTTCTTGAGGTAGTACTGGCGGATGAGCTCGCGATCGAGGCTCATGCGGTCGGGGTCGTAGACGGCGGTGCCCTTCAAGAAGTCGAACCAGCCCTTCTCGGTCGTCGAGACGACGTCGCGCAGCTGGCTGTCGGAGAAGGCGTGGTTGCCAACGAAGTGGATGCCTTTGACCTTGGTGGCGCTGCCCTCGTTGATCTCGAACACGAGGTTCACGCGATCCTGCTCAAGCTCGATGATCTTCGGCTCGATGGTTGCCGCGTAGCGGCCCTGGCGGCGATAGACGTCGAGGACGCGCTGCACGTCGGATTGGACGCGGGCGCGGGTAAACACCGAGCGCGGCTTCAGCTGCACTTCGTTGCGCAGCGTGTCAGTGTCGACCTCGCTGTTACCTTCGAAGGCGATCTGGTTAATGACCGGGTTCTCGACGACGGTGACGATGATGTCGGCGCCCGAGCGGTCTATGCGCACGTCGGAGAACAACCCGGTGGCGAACAGCGCCTTGATGGAGCCGTCGACCTTGGCTGGGTCGTAGGGGTTGCCTACGGAGAACTGCAAGTAGGAGCGAACCGTCTCAGGCTCGACGCGGCGATTGCCCTCAACGTTGATCACCCGGATCTGGGCGCCCTGCGCTTGGGCTGGAACGGAGAACAATGCGCCGCCGACGCACGTCATCCCCGATGAGATGACCGCCAGAAGCATCAAAATGCAACCAACTCTCACCGCGATGGATCGAACTACAGGCATTCGAGACTATGCCCTCGTTATTGCCGAACTCCCCCTCGGTAGCGGGCCCGTCGGCTTCGGGCCACCGCACCGCATACATGACTAACACCTGCGCGCTGGAAACGCGGCCTAGTAGGCCTGATTCTTCTTGTGAGCGCAGTCCCCTGTGTACATTTGCTTTTAACGATTCAGAAAGGGGGGCGGAAGTGGCAAGATTACGTCACTAAACACCATTTCAGCCGGCACCGGTCCATCCCCGCCACACCCGCAATAAATCGTTCAAATTCACATAGACCATCAACATCAGCACGAGCGCCACGCCGATCTGGAATCCGATCTCCTGCATGCGCCGGCTCATGGGTCGCCGAAGCACCCCTTCGATGGCGTAATAAACAAGGTGTCCACCGTCCAACACAGGGATCGGCAGAAGGTTGAGGAAACCGATGTTCGCCGAGATGAAGGCTATCCAGCGAAGCAGCGGCTCGATGCCTCCTTCGGCCACCTTGGCGGTGACTTGGGCCATCAGAATTGGCCCGCCCATCTGATCGGCGGCCTGGCGCTGCGTCACGATGTCCGCAATGCCCTGCAAGGTGTGGGCGATGTTGGTGTAGGTCTCACGCACGCCGAGCCGTAGCGCCTCGATGGGGCCGACGGACTTGGCCTCCTGGTAGCCGGCAACGGTCGACGGTGAGATGCCGATCAGACCGCGGCGGAACGTGCCGCCGAACGTGTCCGGCTGCTCGTGCACCTCGGGCGTCACCTCGATCGACAGCTTCTCGCCACCGCGATCGATGCCAAAGCGCAAGGGACGGCCGGCGTTGATGCCGACAATGCGCTGGATGTCCTCGAAGCCCTCGACGGTCCAGCTATCGACGCTGGTGATCACATCGCCCGGCTTGATACCGGCAGCGGCGGCCGGCATGCCGTCCTTCACCGCGCCTACGGTCGGTGTAATGGTGCGCACGCCGAAGGTCAGGTTTACGGCGGCGTAAACCATTACGGCCAAAAGGAAATTTGCAGCAGGACCGGCAGCGACGACGACCGCGCGCTGCCACAGCGGCTTGGCCTGGAAAGCGCCTTCCCGCTCCGCCGCGCTCATGCGTTCGAGTGCTTCCGGCGAGGGCTGGCTGGCGACGTTCTCGTCGTCGACGAACTTCACGTAGCCGCCGAGCGGGATCCAAGCGAAGCGCCAGCGCGTCCCTTTGCGGTCGGTGAAGCCGAAGATCTCTTTGCCGAAACCGATGGAGAAGGTTTTCACCGTGACGCCGCACCAGCGCGCGACGATGAAATGCCCGAACTCGTGGACGAATACCACGATGGTCAGCACCACCAGGAACTGCAGAATGGTAAGCAACACCCCGGGTGTCGAGGTGGCCAGGTTCGCCAACGTCAGCATTGATCTCCTATCTCTCGTGGGTCCGGCAAAGGGGCTTGGCCGGCGGTGGCACGGACCCCGCGAATCCGTTGATGCGCGGGAAAAACGGCAATTTCGGCGCCCATCCCCAGCTCAGTGATAGCCGAGTGAAGGGGCGCTAGGTGCCGCGCGCTTACACATAGCGACCAAGCAGAGATTGTGCCAGTCGCCGGGCCTCCGCGTCGGCCGCCAGGACGTCGCCCAAGCTGCCGGGGGCGCCAATGAGGCCACGCCCCTCGGCCGCTTCGAGTGTATCAGCGGCGTTGCGGGCGATATCGAGAAATCCGATGCGGCGGGCGAGAAAAGCCTCGACGGCGATCTCGTTGGCGGCACTCAGGATGGCGGGCGCCGTGCCGCCGCGGAGGAGGGCACCCCGCGCTATGGTTAAAGCCGGAAAGAGAATTTCGTCAGGGGCTTCGAAGCTGAGTGTACCGACGGCGGCAAAGTCGAGCCTGGGGGTCGGCGCGTTCATGCGTTGCGGCCAGGAGAGCGCCAGGGCGATGGGCGTGCGCATATCGGGGAACGACATCTGCGCGAGGACCGAGCCATCCGTGTAGCTGACGAGGCAGTGCACGATCGACTGTGGGTGGATGACAACGCCGAGCTGCGCGGCGGTGACGGGGAACAGGTGGTAGGCCTCGATAAGCTCCAGACCCTTATTCATCAAGGTCGCGGAATCGATTGAGATTTTGGAGCCCATCGACCAGTTCGGATGGCGCAGCGCCTGCTCTGGCGTGGCTTCCTGCAGCTGCTCGATGGTCCAGGTGCGGAACGGACCGCCGGACGCGGTGAGAACGATGCGCTCGATGCTTTCGGGAGCGGCCCCTGCCAGCGCCTGCAGGGCGGCCGAATGTTCGCTGTCGACGGGGAGTAGCTCGGTCCCGGCGTCGGCGACGGCGGCCATGAAAACCTCGCCTGCCGAGACGAGGCATTCCTTGTTGGCGAGCGCCAGGCGGCGTCCCTGGCGCGCCGCCTCGAAGGTCGGCTCGAGGCCGGCAGCGCCAACGATGGCCGCCATGACGCAGTCGGCCGGCTCGGCAGCGGCGGCAATGACCGCGCCGGCACCGGCGGCAACGCGTATGCCGGTGCCGGCGAGCGCTGACTGCAGCTCCGCGTAGCAGGCCGCGTCGCCGATGACGGCAAGGCGCGCGTGCGTACGGCGTGCCGCTTCGGCGAGGCCGGCGACGTTGCTTTGCGCGGTGAGCGCGACGATCTCGAAGGCATCCGGGTTGCGCTCGACGAGGTCCAGCGTGTTCTTGCCGATGGAGCCGGTGGCGCCGAGCACGCTCAGCGAGCATCGCGCGGCGCACCTGGTTGGGGAAACGGCGGCCGCAACCGTTTTGGCCATGCCTCTGCGCGGTGCTTGTACCATCTATACGCCAAACAACAAGGCGCGCGCCGGAGCGTGCGGATCGATGGCGAGCGCCAAAAGTGCGGCGGCGACGGCCGCCGCGACAATGCTGTCCATACGGTCCATGAAGCCGCCGTGACCGGGGATTAGATCGCTGGCGTCCTTGAGGTTGAATAGGCGCTTGAGCGCGGATTCAGCAAGGTCGCCGGCCTGCGCGATGAGCGCCAGGCCGACGCCGACGAGGATAAGCCGCACGGGCGCCGCCTCCGGCTCCAGGATGGCGAAAACGGCTGCGGCAGCGGCCCCGGCGCACAGGGCGCCGATGAGGCCGGCCCATGTCTTGTTGGGCGACACGCGCGGCCACAGCTTGGGGCCGCCGATGCTGCGCCCGGCTGCGTAGGCGGCGGTGTCGGATGACCAGACGACTGCGAAAATGAACAGCACGGCGGTGAAACCAAACGGCTCATCGCCGCGCAACCACAACAGCGCAATGGCGGGCAGCCCGACGTAGAGGACACCGAGGGCCGAAAGGCGTGCGCCGCGGCCCATGTAGAGCGGTATCAGGATGATGGCGGCGATAGCCAGCGCCGCAACAGCGAGCGCGGCATAGCCGGCGCCGGCAAGCACGATCGCCGCCGTCACTGCCAAGGCGTGCACGAAGAAGCCGAGGTCGAAGGTGGCGCCGCGCACCAGGCGTCCCCATTCCCAGCTGATCACCAGCGCGCAACCGAGAACCAGAACGGCAAAGGGCAGCGGCCCGGCATAGGCAAGCAGAAACGCAACGAGCGCGAGCACGGCGCCAGAGAATATGCGCAGCTTCAAGTTGCTCGACAGCCAGGGCGCGCCGCCGCCTTCCCCCTCGGAAGCCACCACGTTATCGGGCATGGCGCCTCACATGATCGACTGCTTGGAGCGGCCGCCGAAGCGGCGCTCGCGCGCCCGATAGCGGGCGATCGCCTCCTCGAGCAGCTCGCGGCCGAAGTCCGGCCAATAGGCATCGAGGAACACGAACTCCGTGTAGGCGCACTGCCACAACAGGAAGTTCGAGATGCGCATCTCGCCGCTGGTGCGCACGAGCAGGTCGGGATCAGGGATGCCGGCGGTGTCCAGCGCACCGCTGAGCGCCCCGACGTTGATGTCCTCCGGTTTCAGCGTACCGGCGGAAACCTGCTCGGCGAGCGCGCGGGCCGCCTTGGCGATCTCGGCGCGGGCGCCATAGTTGAAGGCGATAATGAGCGTAATCGCTTGATTGTCGCGCGTCAGCTCCACCGCTTCGTCGATCAGCGTCATCAGCTCGGTCTCGACGTTGGCACGCTCGCCGATGACGCGGATCTTGACGCCGGCCTGGTGCAGCTCGGCGAGGTCGCGGCGGATGAAGCGCTTCATCAGCCCCATCAGATCGTCGATCTCGTCGACCGGGCGGGACCAGTTCTCGGACGAGAAGCTGTAAAGCGTGAGGTAGGGAATGCCGAGCTCGATCGCCGCCCGGACCGTGCGCCGCACCGCCTCGACGCCGTTGCGATGGCCGACGGCACGCGGCAGCCCGTGCTTGATGGCCCAGCGCCCGTTGCCGTCCATGATGATGGCGACATGGCGCGGCTGCACGGCGTCCCGCTCGGGCGGTACTGGCTGGTTCTTGATGTCCGTCACCGGGGCGGGGCTTTCGGTTGCAAGGAGCGCGACTTGAGGATAGCGGGAATGCCGCCGTTCTCAAAGGCTTCACACCTTGTGGATCTCAGCCTCCTTGCTGGCCAGGGTGTCGTCGATCTCCTTGATCAGCTTGTCGGTCAGCTCCTGCACCTTGGCCGACGACTTGTGATGGTCGTCCTGGCTCATCTTGCCGTCCTTCTCGAGCTTCTTGAGAAGGTCCATCCCCTCGCGGCGTACGTTGCGCACGGCGACGCGGCCGTGCTCGGCATATTTGTGGGCGAGCTTGGCGAGCTCGGTGCGACGGTCGGCCGTGAGCATGGGGATCGGCAAACGCAAAAGTGCGCCGTCGATGACGGGGTTCAAGCCGAGGTTCGCCTCGCGGATCGCCTTTTCGACGGCCGCAACGTTGCTCTTGTCCCAGACCATCACGGAGATGGTGCGCGGCTCCGGCACCGAGACGGTCGCCACCTGGTTGAGCGGCATCTTGGAGCCGTAGACGCTGACCTGGATCGGATCGAGGAGGTGGGCGCTGGCGCGCCCGGTGCGCAGACCGGACAACTCGCGCTTCAGCGCATCGAGCGATCCACGCATGCGCTTTTCCAGATCGTTAAGGTCAAACGAACCGCTGGACATTGTGGTCTCCTTCGGCACTGCAGGCGGGAGCCGAGTGCACGGCCGCCGCATGCGCGCCAGTCAAGATGTCGCCGAGATACGCGCCGGCTGACGCCGGTCATGCGATGACGGTCGCCCGTCCCTCGCCGCGCAGCACTTTCAAAAGGTTGCCCGGCTCATTGATGGAAAAGACAATTAGCGGAAGTCCGTTGTCGCGAGCAAGGGCGATTGCCGCACCGTCCATCACCTTGAGATCGCGAGACAAAACATCGGCGTAGCCGAGCCGGTCGTAGCGCTTGGCATTGGGGTTCTTGCGCGGATCGCTGTCGTAGACGCCATCGACCTGAGTTGCCTTGGCAACAGCCTGACAGTCCATCTCGATAGCGCGCAGCGTCGCCGCCGTATCGGTCGTGAAAAACGGGTTGCCGGTGCCGGCGGCGAAGATGACGACGCGGCCCGCCTGCATGTGGTGCAGGGCCTTGGGCCGCACGTAACTCTCACACACGGTCGGCATAGGGATGGCGGAGAGGACGCGCGCCGGCTGGTTGGCGTTTTCCAGGGCGTTCTGCAGGGCAAGGGCGTTCATAACGGTCGCCAGCATGCCCATGTAGTCGGCGGTGGCGCGCTCCATGCCTTGGGCGGCAGCGGCGAGGCCGCGAAAGATGTTGCCGCCACCGACGACGACGGAGATCTGGCAGCCGGCCGAGGTTGCGTCCCTTATGTCGCGAGCGAGACGCTCGGCGACGGCCATGTCGATGCCGAAATCGCCTTTGCCCATCAGGGCTTCGCCGGAGAGCTTGAGCAGCAGCCGACTATACGCCAGCCCGGATGCGCCTGCTCCCGTCGTGGCTGCCATGACCGCCTCCTCGTTCCGCCGCGGGCAGCCGGCGGTGCTGGCCGGCCGGCGTTCCTAACTAGCACACGACGGAGATTCGCCTAGAGCTTGCGTCTGCCTTAGTTGCTCGCGCCGACCGCGGCGGCGACCTCGGCCGCGAAGTCGTCTTCCTTTTTCTCGATGCCCTCGCCGAGCGCGTAACGCACATAGCCCGTCAGCTTCACCGGGCCGCCGACTTTGCCCTCGGCCTCCTTGACGGCCTGCGACACGCTCTTGGACGGATCGTGAATGTAAGCTTGGTCGAGCAGGCAGTTGTCCTTGGCGTAGCTCTTGAGGCCGCTGGCGACAATCTTCTCCAGAACCTGCGGGGGCTTGCCCTGGTTTTTGTCGGCGAGGATCGCCTTCTCACGCTGCAGCGTCTCGGCCGGCACACCGGCGATTTCGAGCGCGACCGGGTTGGTCGCGGCGACGTGCATGGCGATTTGGCGAGCGAGAGCGGCGAGCTCGTCGGCATTCTTGCCGGAAGACTCCAGCGCCACGAGCACGCCGATCTTGCCGAGGCCCGGGACGACCTGGCCGTGCACGTAGGTGCCGACGACGCCCTGTGTGACCTTGAGCGTCGCCGTGCGGCGCACGCTCATGTTCTCGCCGATGGTGGCGATGAGCTCCTTCACCTGATCCTCGACGGTGATCTTCGTGCCGGGATAGGTCATGGCGAGCAACTTCGCGACGTCGCCACCGGCCTTGCGGGAGAGCAAAGCGATGTTGGTCACCATCTCCTGGAACTGCTCGTTGCGGGCGACGAAGTCCGTCTCCGAGTTGACTTCGACGGCGGAGCCCGAATTGCCCGACACGGCGATCCCGATGAGGCCTTCGGCTGCGATGCGCCCGGCCTTCTTGGCGGCCTTTGACAGGCCTTTCTTGCGCAGCCAGTCGACAGCCGCCTCGATATCGCCCTTCACCTCAGTGAGCGCCGCTTTGCAGTCCATCATGCCGGCGCCGGTCTTATCGCGCAGTTCCTTCACGAGGCTCGCGGAAATCGTCATTGGATCCAGCTCATTGCTTGGCGAGCGCTCAAGGCGCCCGCGGGTTGACTAGAGGACGAAGCTGCCGCCGCAGCGGCAGCCTTCTTAGACGGCCCTCGCCTCGACCAGCTTCTTGGCCTGCTCCGTCCACTTCTCGGTTTCGATCTGGCCCTTGAGCTTGAGCTTGCGATCGAGCGCGCCCGTCTGCTCGGCGTCGAGGTCGGCGATCTGCCAATAGTGGAAGACGCCGGCGTCGTTGAGACGCTGCTCGAGTTTGGGCGTGATGCCGGTGATGCGCTTCAAGTCGTCCGGCTCGCCGCGCGCTGCCTCGATGCCACGGAAGACGGCCGGGAGGCTCTCTGCCGGCGGGGTCTCGGAAGCGCCGACGTCGACACCAGCCGACGACTGACTGCGCTCCAGGCCATCGAGCGCGGCGCGCGCGATGAGATCGCAATAGAGCGTGATGGCGCGGCCGGCGTCATCGTTGCCCGGGATCGGGAAGTCGATGCCGTCTGGATCGCAATTGGTGTCGACGATGGCGACGATCGGGATGCCCAGCTTGCGCGCTTCCTGGATGGCGATGCTCTCCTTGTTCGTGTCGATGACGAACAGGAGGTCCGGCGTGCCGCCCATGTCCTTGATGCCGCCCAGCGCCTGGTTGAGCTTCTCGCGCTCGCGCGTCAGGGTGAGGACTTCCTTCTTGGTGCGGCCCTGCGGATCGGCGAGGATGTCGTCGAGCTGTCGCAGCCGGCGGATCGACTGGGATATGGTCTTCCAGTTGGTCAGCGTGCCGCCGAACCAGCGATGATTGATGAAGTACTGGGCGCTGCGCTTGGCGCTGTCGGCAATCGAATCCGAAGCCTGCCGCTTGGTGGCGACGAACAGCACGCGGCCGCCGTTGGCGACGGTGTCGGAGATCTTGACCAACGCCTGATGCAGCATCGGCGTCGTCTGCGTCAGATCGATGATATGGATGTTGTTGCGGGCGCCGTAGATGAAGGGCGCCATCTTGGGGTTCCAGCGATGCGACTGGTGACCGAAGTGCACGCCAGCTTCCAAAAGCTGACGCATGTTGAACGCGGGAAGCGTCATGGGCAGTCCTTTTCCGGTTGTTCCTCCGTGAACCCGAGAGAAGACGGGAGTACCGTCCACCGGAGCGCCAGACGGGGCTTTTAATCCGCCCGGCACGAGGTTCACGTGTGAGATGACGCGCTTATAGAGTCCACACCTGCAATTGACAAGCTCGGCCCCGCCGGGGCTATCGATAAGGCCGCCGGAGGCGGGAAAGTGGCATGAACAACAAGGTTATACACGTCAGAGCCCTGCAGCTCGGCGAGCGCATCGACGTTAAGGGGCTGGAGCGCGAGGACGCCTTCTCCAGCGTCCCGCTGGCCTTTCGCACCAGCGGCGAGGGCAGCGTCGTGCTCTTCAAGTCAGGGGCAGCGGTGTTCATCGGCATGAACCCGGTCGACGAGGAGCAGCTGATCCGCAGCCTCGCCGACCGCATTATCGAGCCTCTCGCCGTGCGCGAAACGGAGAGCGTCCGGCTTGTGGTCAAGGCCGAGGACGAGGGGCTGCTGGCGCCCTCCGGCGACCTGCAGATCAAGGCGGCGGACAACGACCGGCTGCTGCTCGTCGCCGAGGCCCTGGCGATGAGCGTTGCCTTCGCTTACGACGAGCGGCGCATCGCCGCCGCCTTCGACCGCATCGATGCCGTGGCCCAGACGCTGCAAAAGCGGCGTTTGCCGCAAAGCCCGCAAGGAGAGCTCTTGGAGCAGATCGGCGAAGCGCTGCTCATTCAGCAGCGGTTGGCCGCCCGCGTCGATCTCGACGAAAAGCCTGACGTGTTGTGGGACCATCCCGACTTGGAGCGCTTCTGGGCGCGCCTCGTCGATGAGTACGACTTGACCCAGCGCGGCCTCGCCATCTCGCGCAAGCTAGATGTGATCCGCGGCACCGCCGATACGCTCACCGACCTCTTCGCGACGCGCACCAGCCACCGGCTGGAATGGTACATCATCGCGCTCATCGGGATCGAGATCGGCCTCAGTCTTTACGATCGCTTCCTGAAATGAACGCGCTGAGGCGCGCACCCCATTCGCTGGTCAGCGAGGCGCGTTGGTCCTTGTGCTCGCGGCGTGGATGCGGCAGCGGCACGACGGCCGGCCTATCCGAGCTGCTCGTGGCGTTGCCCAGCGGCAGACAACCCTTGAAGCGAGGGGCAGCGTCCTCGGTCATGATGGCGATGGCGGTGAAGCCCTTGCCGCTCCACTCCTGCAGCGCGGCGACGCGCTCCTCGGAAAGCCCGACCCGGCCGGAGGTGCCGACGCTGTCGCCTTCCCACACGTGCACGAAGATACACGAGCCGGCCCTGGCGCCGCGCAGCGCCGGATAGTTCACGACGATGCCGCGCTTATAGGACGGGATTGCCGCCATATCCTCGCCGCTCTTGGCCCCCTTGGCGGCAGCCTTCTCGACGATCTTGCCGTACTGCACGGAGCCCGGATCATCGACGCAGAAACTCTTGCCGGGTTGCAAACGCAGATAGCCGGCGATCTTCTGCATTTCGAAGCCGAACGTCGGACCGAGGCGGAAAATGCCGGCCGGCGTCTTCCTGTCGCCTTCGCGCTTTAGCGCCTCGTCCTTCTTGGCGTAACTGGCGAACGTCTGCCCCCAACCAATGCCGGCGGCGCCGACGACGGCGGGCTCGGGCAGGCCGCTACGCTCCCAGTTGGCCGAGGCAAGCGACTTGCGCGTGAAGGTATGCATCGTCGCCTTGACGGAATTCATGTCGGGCACGGTGATGATGACGAGGCGCGTTGCGCGATGCAGCGGGCGCGGGCAAAAGCCGGCGCTGGCGTCCGGCGCGAGGACGGCAATGAGAGCTGCAGCGCCGAGAGCTGAGCGAAGCATGGTAGCAGGCCCTTTGCACAAATCTTACCGATAGTGTGCTGGGCCGAGGCTACGTTTAGATTTCTAAAACTTCGACAACGCCGGGTGTCGTTGCGAGAATTCCGGCGCTTGAGGGCGAGACGTCGTAGCGGCCGGGGACGACGAATTCGACCTCCTTGCCGCGGTCGCCGAGCGCGACGACCAGGCGGATCTCGCCCTTGCCGCCGGGCTTCAGCCGCGACTTCAGCAGCGCCATCGGAGCGGCATTTTTTTCGATCAGCCGTCGGTCGAGAACGACTTTCAGCCCGCGCTGGACATTGGCCGCCGCCTTGTCGAGCGCTTCCATGCCCTCGACGCGCATCTTCATCGTTTCGCCGTCGCGTTCGGCGGTGACCGACAGCAGCACCGGCGTACCCGGCTCCAACAGATCGCGCGCCGCCGCCAGCGTGTCGGAGAAGATCACCGCCTCGAACTGGCCGGTAGTGTCGGAGAACATGCCGAAGGCGAACTTGTTGCCGCGCTGCGACTTGCGCTCGCGCGCCGCGATGACGATGCCGGCGAGGCGTCCCTCGCAGGCGCCGCGCTCGGCCATCGCCTCGAATTCCGCGTAGCGCTTGACGCCGAGCTTTTGCAGAACCTTCTCGTAGCTGTCGAGCGGATGACCGGAGAGATAAAAGCCGACGGCATCGAACTCGTGCGATAGCCGCTCCATCGGCGTCCACGCCTGCGCCGGACGCAGATCGAGGGTCGGTGCGGCTTGCCCAATGCCGAACAAGTCGTCGGTGCCCGCCTCGGCGTTGGCGTCGCGCCGCTGGGCGAGAGCCAGAATGCCTTCGACGTTGGCGTGAACGAGCGCGCGGTTGGCCTCCAGCGCATCGAAGGCGCCGGCGGCGGCCAGCGTTTCGATGCCGCGCTTATTGAGTGCCTTCGGGTTGAGGCGGGCGGCGAAGTCGGCGAGCGTCTTGAAACGACCTTTGGCGCTCCGCTCGGCGACAACCGTAGCGACGGCGCCAGCGCCGATGTTCTTCAAGGCGGCGAGTGAATAGCGGATGGCGCCCGGCTGGCCCGCCTCCTTCGACGGCTCGGCGAGGAAGTCGACCTCCGAAGCGTTGACGCACGGCGGCTCGACGGTGATGCCGCTGCGGCGCGCCTCTGAGGCGAACAAGGCGAGCTTATCGGTGTTGCTCATGTCGAGCGTCATGGAGGCGGCGAGGAATTCCTCGCGGTAGTTCGCCTTCATGTAGGCGGTGTGATAGCTGACCAGCGCATAGGCCGCTGCGTGGCTCTTGTTGAAGCCGTAGCCGGCGAACTTGTCGACCAGCTGGAAGATGTCGGCCGCGTCGTTTTTCTTCACCCCGTTCTGCACGGCGCCGGCAACGAAGCGCGCCTGCTCCTTGGCCATGCCGGCCTTGTCTTTTTTGCCCATGGCGCGGCGCAGGTTGTCGGCCTGCCCGAGCGTGAAGCCGCCCATCACCTGGGCGATCTGGATGACCTGCTCCTGGTAGATGATGACGCCGTAGGTCTCCTTGAGGATCGGCTCCAGCAACGGATGCAGGCAGTCGATCGGCTCCTCGCCGTGCTTGCGGTTGATGTAGGTCGGGATGTTGTCCATGGGGCCGGGGCGATAGAGCGCCACCATGGCGATGATGTCCTCGAAGCGGTCGGGCTTCAGCCGCTTCAAGCTCTCGCGCATGCCCGTCGATTCCAGCTGGAACACGCCGACCGTGTCCGCCTTGGCGAGGATCTCAAAGGCCTTCGCGTCGTCGAGGGGCAGCTTGGCGAGATCGACGTCGATGCCCCGCCCGCGTTTGACGAGCTCGACGGCCTTTTGCAGGACCGTCAGAGTCTTCAGGCCGAGGAAGTCGAACTTCACGAGGCCGGCGGCTTCGACCAGCTTCCAGTTGTATTGGGTGACGGGCGAGTTGGATTTGGGATCGCGCGTCAGCGG
>DATBSP010000064.1:0-8847 GCA_036559705.1 Hyphomicrobium sp. | reverse complement strand
GCCGCCGTCAAGGCCCCTGGCTTCGGCGACCGCCGCAAGGCCATGCTCGAGGACATCGCCGTCCTCAGCGGCGGCCAAACCATCTCCGAGGATCTCGGCATCAAGCTCGAGAACGTGACGCTCAACATGCTGGGACGCGCCAAGCGGGTCAAAATCGACAAGGATGACACCACAATTATCGACGGAGCCGGTAAGAAGGCCGACATCGAGGCACGCGTGAAGCAGATCAAGGCGCAGATCGAGGAGACGACCTCCGACTACGACCGCGAGAAGCTGCAGGAACGGCTCGCCAAGCTCGCTGGCGGCGTTGCCATCATCAAGGTCGGCGGCGCGACCGAAATCGAGGTGAAGGAGCGCAAGGATCGCGTCGAGGACGCGCTGCACGCAACCCGTGCCGCTGTCGAGGAAGGCATCGTCCCGGGCGGCGGCGTAGCGCTGCTGCGCGCTATCAAGACGCTCGACGGCTTGAAGGTCGAGAACGACGATCAGAAGGTTGGCATTTCCATCGTCAAGAAGGCATTGCAGACGCCGGCTCGGCAGATCTTCACCAACGCCGGCGAGGACGGCTCGGTGATCGTCGGCAAGATCCTGGAGAACGGCAAGTACAGCTTCGGCTACAACGCTCAGACGCATGCCTACGGCGACCTCGTCGCCGAGGGCGTGATCGACCCGGCCAAGGTCGTGCGCTGCGCCTTGCAGGACGCGGCGTCAGTGGCCGCCCTCCTGGTCACCACCGAAGTAATGGTCGCCGAACTGCCCAAGAAAGAGTCCGCACATCCGTCGGGCGGTGGCGGTATGGGCGGCATGGGCGGAATGGATTATTGAGGTTTGCCCAACAGAAAATTTAGGCCCCGGCCTCTGCGCCGGGGCTTTATTCGTGAAGCCGTGACCCCCGCACGAAGTTGTATCGCTCGTCGGTTCGAATCCCGTTCGATCCCTGATCTTTCCCTGATAATCCTGTTCCGGTCGGAAAAATTCCCTGTTACTGCGCGTAGGGAATTTGACCGCTGACACGCTGAGCTATCGCTGTTTCTCGCCAACGTCCCTCGCTCGAAAACCCCTGTTTTGGCTGAAATTCCCTGTTTTTTCCCGCGTAACAGGAAATTCGGCTAGGAAAAGGCGGGTTCGCAGAAGACTGCCTGCACAGCCAAATCGTCAGAGGGAAGGGATCACGGGCGCTAACCTCCACCGCCTGTATCGAGACCCATTGGGAACACGGTCCGAGGTCTAACGCTATCGTCGCCAGGCCGGCGTTAATCGTCAGCGGTACCTCCGTCTATGCATTTTCGACAGCATTAGGCCTCGAGGGGCGGCGGCGCCGAGCAGTCATCATTTTGGCATGGTGGTTAAATTTCCGTTGCCTGCTGGCGCGGGCTTGACCCCGCACACGGCCTACGGCTTCGCGCGGATGTATGCCATCCATCGTCAAGCGGGAACGACCGCTCGATCAATCCTTGTGATGCATCCCCTGTGATGCATGCAGCCGGATGGATCGCTGCCACGTCTCGAACGAGCGCTGGCCGTAGATTCTGCGGCGACCATGGCCGGCGCGGCTCTCGGCACCTCGACGACAACGAGCTACATCGAGAGCGCCGCCGGAGTGAACGCCGGCGGGCGCACCGGGCTCGTTGCCGTCACCGTGGCGGTGCTGTTCCTGGCGACGCTGTACTTCGCTCCACTCGCCGGATCGATCCCCGCCTTCGCCACCGCCCCGGCGCTGGCTTTCGTCGGCTGCCTGATGATGGCCGGGACAAAGGACATCGCCTTCGATGACCCGACTGAGTACGTTCCGGCAGCGGTAACCATAATCGCGATGCCGATGCTTTTCCATCGCCGACGGCATCGCCTTCGGCCTCATCGCCTACGCCGGGGTCAGGCTCCTGGCCGGCCGCTGGGCCGAATTGCCGATCGCCGCCGGCGTGCTGGCGGGCCTTGTTTATTCTAAGGTTTGCACTGCTTGGAGGCTGGATACGGCCCAGCCGCCTGGGCGTCTGTTACAAATAAATCATACCGGAGGGCCCGCGAACGCCGACGGCTTTTAGCCCTATCGTCCGTTTTCGCTCCGGGACGCCGCAGTGTTGCCGCTTTGCGGCCTCTGGTCTGGGCCGGGCTAGGGACAGGAACCGCTGGGTGAAAAAGTTCTTCAAATCGGTGCTCGCCGTTCTGGTTATCGGGGCGGTCACGGCGGCTGCCGTCTACTTCACCCAGGGCAGCGGCGATCAGGCCCAACGCGGACGCCGGTGGGCGCGGCCCGATGGCCCGGTGCCGGTCGTGGCGACACAGGCCAAGCTCGCCGACGTTCCGGTATGGCTCGAAGGCGTCGGCTCGGCCAAGGCGCGCAACCTGGTAACTGTGCGCCCGCAGGTCGACGGCAAGATCCTATCGATCAACTTCAAGGAAGGCCAAGAGGTCAAACAGGGCGACCTGCTCGCTCAGATCGATCCCGTGACGTTCAAGGCGCAGTTCGACCAGGCCGTCGCCAAGAAGGCCCTGGATGAAAGCCAGCTCGCCAACGCCAAGCGCGACCTCGAGCGCTATTCGCAGCTTTCGGCCAACGTCATCGCGGCAAAGACCGTCGACACGCAGCGCGCCCTCGTTGCGCAGCTCGAGGCGCAGATCAAATCCGACGAAGCCGCAATCGAGAGCACGCGCGCCGTGCTCAGCTATGCGAGCGTCGTTGCCCCGATCTCGGGGCGCACCGGCATGCGCCTGATCGATGTCGGCAACCTCGTGCGCGCTTCCGAAGGCGGCATCGTCGTCATCACCGAGGTGCAGCCGATCTCCGTGTTGTTCACCCTGCCGCAGCAGGATCTGCCCGACATCAACCGGGCGGTGGCCCAGCATGCGTTGAAGGTCGAAGCGCTGGAGACCGATAGCAAGAACGTGCTCGACACCGGCGAATTGCAGGTGATCGACAACCAGGTCGACCAGTCGACCGGCACTATCCGCCTCAAGGCCGACTTCCCCAACAAGGACCTGCAGCTGTGGCCCGGCCAGTTCGTCAACGTGCGCCTGCTGTTGAATACGCTGGAGCAGGTCGTCGTGGTGCCGACCTCGGCGGTGCAACGCGGCCCCGATGGCACGTTCGTTTACGTCGTCGGCAGCGATAACAAGGCCGCCGTGCGCCGTGTCACCGTCGTGCAGCAGGACGCGAAGCTTGCCGTTGTCGGTAAGGGCGTGGCGCCCGCCGATGTCGTGGTGACGACCGGCTTTGCACGTCTCAAGGACGGTGCCGAAGTGAAGGTCAGCCCGCCCGAAGAGACCAAGCCCGCCGCATCCTCGGATGCGGGCACGCCGCAGGCAAATGCCGCAGCACCCGGCGCCGATACCGCCTCGATCAACCCGGCGACGCCGGCCGCCATGCAGGGCGACCTGCGCCCCGAATTGCGCAAGCGCAGCGATGGCAAGCGCCGTGACGGCAGACGCAGGAGGGAAGCGGGCAACCCGCCCGACGCCCGATGAGTGTCTCGGCCCCCTTCATCACGCGGCCGATCGCGACCTCGCTGCTCGCCTTTGCCACCGTTCTGGGTGGCTGGCTCGGCTATTTCTGGCTCCCTGTCTCGTCGCTGCCGCAGGTCGACTTCCCGACCATCCAGGTGTCGACGCAGCTCCCCGGCGCCAACCCGCAGACCATGTCGACGCTGGTGACCGCCTCGCTGGAACGCGAGTTCGGCCAGATCCCTGCGTTGACGACGATGACCTCGACGAGCTCGTACGGGCTTAGCCAGATCACGCTGCAGTTCAACCTTGGACGCGACATCGATGCCGCCGCGCAGGACGTGCAGTCGGCGATCAATGCGGCCGGCTCGACGCTGCCGCGCAACCTTCCCTATCCGCCGACCTACGCAAAGGTGAACCCGGCCGACGCGGCGATCGTCACGCTCGCGCTCACCTCCGACATCGTGCCGATGCGCGATCTCTCCGATCTCGCCGACACGCTGATCGCCCAGCGCCTCTCGATGGTGACCGGCGTCGGCCACGTATCGGTGGAAGGCGGCATCCGCCCGGCGGTACGCATCCAGGCGGACGTCGCCCGCCTCGCCTCCTACGGCCTCTCCATCTCCGACCTCAACAGCGCCATCGCCAGTGCCAACGTCGCCGGCCCGAAGGGCTCGCTCGACGGCACCAACCAGAGTTACACCATCGCGGCGAACGACCAGATCGCCACGGCCGAGGCCTACCGCGAGATCGTCGTCGCCTACCGCAACTCGGCACCGGTGCGCCTCAAAGACGTGGCGGAGGTGAGCGAAGGACTGGAAAACGCGCGCGTCGGCGGCTGGTACCAGGGGACGCCGGCGGTGATCATCGACGTGCAACGCCAGCCGGGCGCCAACGTCATCGAGACCGTCGATCGCCTGAAAGCCGAGCTGCCGCGCATCGAGCGGGCGCTGCCGAAGAACGTCAAGCTAACGACGGTACACGACCGCACCGACACCATCCGCGCCTCGATCCATGACGTGCAGTTCACGCTCGTGCTCAGCGTGGTGCTGATCGTCATGGTGGTGCTGGTGTTCCTGCGCTCCGGGCGGGCCACCATCATCGCCGGTGTGGCGCTGCCGGTGTCGCTGATTGCCACCTTCGCGGTGATGTACTTCTGCGGATTCAGCCTCGACAACCTGTCGCTGATGGCGCTGACGATCGGCACCGGCTTCGTCGTCGACGATGCGATCGTCATGATCGAGAACATCGTGCGGCACCTCGAACGAGGCGCCAAGCCGCTACGGGCTGCACTCGACGGCGCCCGCGAGATCGGCTTCACCGTGATCTCGCTGACCATGTCGTTGGTTGCCGTGTTCATCCCGCTATTGTTCATGACCGGCCTCGTCGGACGCATGTTCCGCGAGTTCGCGCTGACCCTGACCATCGCCGTCGTCGTCTCGGCCATCGTGTCGCTCACGCTGACGCCGATGATGGCCGCCAAGCTGCTGAAGCATCAACCGGAGACGCGCGGCAACCGGATCGCGCGCGGCTTCAACTGGCTGATCGATGCCGTCATCGAGGGTTACCGCCGCAGCCTCGAGTGGGTGCTGCGCCACCAACCGGCGACGCTGGTGGTGACGGCACTGACGCTAGTCATCACCATCTGGCTATACATCATCATTCCAAAGGGCTTCCTGCCGCCTCAGGACACCGGCCTCATCACTGCCGTGCTGGAGGCCGAGGCGCAGGTCTCGTTCACCGAGTTGAGCCGCCTGCAGGGCGCGGTGACGGGAGCGGTGCGGCAGGATCCCGCCGTCAAGGGCGTCGTCTCGGTCGTCGGCGTCGGTCAGCTCAACCCGACTCCCAACGTCTCGCACTTGAAGATCACGCTCAAGCCACGCGCCGAGCGCGGCGTACCAATCGCCGGCGTGGTCGACAGGCTGCAGCAAGCGGTGTCGACGATTCCCGGCGTCACCGTCTACTTCCAGCCGGTGCAGGACGTGCAGATCGCGACGCGCACTAGTCGCGCGCAATACCAGTACACGCTCGTCAGCACCGACGCCGCCGAAGTCACCGAGTGGACGAAGAAGCTCGCGGCCGAGCTGGCGCTGTCGCCCGCCTTGAGCGAAGTAAATCTCGAGACGATGGACACGGGTCTCAGAACGCGCATCGACGTCGACCGCGAAGTGGCGGGACGGCTAGGCGTCACCGTGCAAGCGGTGAGCGATGCACTGAACGACGCCTTCGGGCAGCGGCAGGTGTCGACGATCTACGCCCAGGCGAACCAGTACCGCGTGGTGCTGGAGGCGCTGCCGCAGTACCGCAGCGATCCCTCGCAGCTCAATAGACTCTATATTGCGTCGACGAACGGCACGCAGGTGCCGCTGACGGCCATCGCCAAAATCACCTACACGACGGCGCCGTTGGCCGTCAGCCATCAGGACCAATTCCCGGCCGAGACCATCAGCTTCAACCTGATGCCCGGCGCGGCGTTGAGCGACGCGGTGTCGATCGTCAGCGCGGCGGAAGCCAAAATCGGCATGCCGTCGTCGGTCACCGGTAGCTTCTTCGGCGATGCCAGCGAGTTCGCCTCGTCGCTGCGCAGCCAGCCGTGGCTGATCCTCGCCGCCATCGTGACCATCTACATCGTGCTGGGCGTGCTCTACGAAAGCTTCGTCCACCCGTTCACCATTCTGACGACGCTGCCGTCGGCCGGCATCGGCGCGCTGCTGGCGCTGATGTACACGGGGCTCGACCTATCGCTGGTGGCGTTGATCGGCATTGTGCTGTTGATGGGCATTGTCAAGAAGAACGCCATCATGATGATCGACTTCGCGATCGACGCGGAGCGCGAGCGCGGGCTCAATCCGCGCGATTCAATCGTCGAGGCGGCGCTGCTACGCTTCCGCCCCATCATGATGACGACGCTCGCCGCGCTGTTCGGCGCCTTGCCGCTCGCCATCGAGACGGGCGTCGGCTCGGAGCTGCGCAACCCGCTCGGCATTACAATCGTCGGCGGCCTGCTCTTGAGTCAATTGCTGACGCTATACACGACGCCGGTCATCTACCTCGCCATGGAGCGGCTGCGCGCGCGCATTTCCGGGCCGAGCGCGGGCGGCGCACCCGCCGTCGGCGTCAACGTGCCGGCCGAGTAGCGCCATGAACATATCGGTCCCCTTTATCCTGCGACCCATCGGAACGGCGCTGCTGGCCGCGGGCCTCTTCCTGCTGGGCGCGACGGCGTATTTTGAGCTGCCGGTGGCGAGCCTGCCGGCGGTCGATTTCCCCACCCTGCGCATTCAGGCGAGCCGCCCGGGCGCCGATCCGCAGATCATGGCGGCGACCATCGCCGCACCGATCGAGAAGCGGCTGAGCGAGATTGCCGGCGTCACCGAGCTGACCTCGGTCAGCTCACAGGGCTCGGCCAACATATCGGTGCAGTTCGACCTGTCGCGCGACATCGACGGCGCGGCCCGCGACGTCCAGGCGGCGCTGAACGCCGCCGCCGCCGATCTGCCCGGCGACCTTCCGGACGTGCCTACATTCCGCAAATACAATCCTTCCGCAGCGCCGGTGCTCATTCTCGCCATGACGTCGAAGAACCTTACGGCGAGCGCCATCTATGACGCGGCCGACACCGTCGTCGCGCAACGCATCTCGCAGGTTCCGGGCGTCGCGCAGGTAGAGGTCAGCGGCGCTGAGCAGCCAGCCATTCGGGTGCGCGTCAACCCGACCCTACTCGCCTCCATGGGCCTCAGCATGGAGGAGGTGCGCAGCGCCATCGCCGCGGCCAACGCGGTGGCGCCGGTCGGTGCCGTCGACGGCGACAAGCAGGCGATCACCATCGACACCAATACGCAGTTGCGTGCCGCCAAGGACTACGGCGCCATCGTATTGAAGACGAGCAACGGCAACGTCGTGCGCCTGTCAAGCGTCGCCAGCGTCGATCACGGTACGCGCAACACGCGTTCGGCGGCGACGTTCGACCACCAGCCGGCGGTGCTGCTGATCATCAGAAAGCAGCCTGACGCCAACGTCCTCGACACCGTCGACCAAGTGAAAGCGCTCATTCCCAATCTGCGGCGCTGGATCCCGGCCGGCATCGACATCCAGGTGCTCACCGACCGCACCATGACGATACGCGCCAGCGTCCACGACATGCAGTTCACGCTGCTGCTCGCCGTAGCACTGGTCATGATGGTGGTGTTCGTATTCCTGCGCCGCACGACCCCGACACTGGCCGCCGGCATCACCGTGCCGCTATCGCTGGCCGGCACCTGCGCCTTCATGTGGGCGCTCGGTTATTCGGTGAACAATCTGACGCTGATGGCCTTTGCCATCGCCGTCGGCTTTGTCGTCGACGACGCCATCGTCATGATCGAGAACGTCTACCGCAACATCGAAAGCGGCATGGCGCCGATGCAGGCATCGCTCGTCGGTGCGCGGCAGATCGGCTTCACCGTTATTTCCATCAGCGTGTCGCTGGTCGCCGCCTTCATCCCGGTGTTGTTCATGGGGGGCGTTGCAGGACGCATGCTGCGCGAGTTCTCGGTGACCCTAGTGGTGGCCATCGCCGTGTCGGTGGTCGTGTCGCTGACGGTGACGCCGATGATCTGTGCCCACTTCCTCAAGGCCGAGAAGGATGAGAAGCACAGCCGCTTCGACCGCATCGTCGAGGGTACGCTCGGCTGGATGGTGTCGGCCTACGCACGCACCCTGCGCGTCGCCCTGCGCAATCAAGTGGTGACGCTGTTTTCGCTCCTGTGCGTGGTGGTGCTCACTGTGCATCTCTACGTGCACATCCCCAAGGGCATGTTCCCGGAGGACGACACTGGCCTTATCATGGGATCAACGGAGGCCTCGGCCGACATATCGTTCGAGGCGATGCTCAAGCTGCAGACGCAGGCGCTCGACATCATCCTGAGCGACCCTGCTGTCGAGCACGTCGGCTCATCCATCGGCGGCTCGGGCTCTGGCCGCGGCCCAGGCGGCGGCTCCAACCAGGGTCGCATGTTCATCAACTTGAAGCCGCTGGATCAGCGCGGCGGTCTGCCGACCAACCGGGTCATCAACCGCATGCGCGACAAGCTGCAGGGCATCAACGGCCTCGAAGTGCGCATGTTCGCCTCGCGCGATATCCGCGTCGGCGCGCGCCAGGGCAACTCGCAATACCAGTACACTCTGTGGGATCCGGACATCGACGAGCTCAACGAGTGGGCGCCGAAGGTGCTGGAGCGCATGAAGCAGATCCCCGGCATCGTCGACGTTTCGAGCGACCGGCAGGCGGGCGGGCTGCAGCTCGAGGTAAAGATAGACCGCGACGCAGCGGCCCGGCTCGGCGTGCGCATTTCCGACATTGACAGCGCGCTCAACAACGCCTTCTCGCAGCGGCAGGTGTCGACGATCTATGCCCAGCGCAACCAGTAT
>DATBSP010000063.1:0-16337 GCA_036559705.1 Hyphomicrobium sp. | reverse complement strand
GATCAGCTGCGCAAGGCCGATGCGATCGAGATCGTGGTCGGGCAAGGCGCGAAGCCGGGCGGCGGCGGAATGCTGCTGGGGCAAAAGATCTCCAAGCGCGTCGCCGACATGCGCACGCTGCCGGAAGGGATCGATCAACGCTCGGCCGCGCGCCATCCCGACTGGACCGGGCCGGACGATCTTGAGATCAAGATCCACGAACTGCGCGAGATCACCGACTGGGAAAAGCCGATCTACGTCAAGATCGGCGCGGCGCGGCCCTATTACGATACGGCGCTCGCCGTGAAGGCCGGCGCCGACGTCGTCGTCGTCGACGGCATGCAGGGCGGCACCGCAGCGACACAAGAGGTGTTCATCGAGCATGTCGGCCAGCCGACGCTCGCCTGCATCCGCCCGGCCGTGCAGGCGCTGCAGGATCTCGGCATGCACCGCAAGGTCCAGCTCATCGTCTCCGGCGGCATCCGCAACGGCGCCGACGTGGCAAAAGCGCTGGCGCTCGGCGCCGACGCCGTGTCAGTCGGATCAGCGGCGCTGGTCGCCCTCGGCGACAACGACCCGGCGCTGGAAGTCGAATACCAGAAGCTTGGCAGCACCGCCGGCGCCTACGACGACTGGCACGAGGGCCGCGACCCCGCCGGCATCACCACTCAGGATCCGCAGCTTGCGAGCCGCCTCGATCCGGTGCTCGCTGGCCGCCGCCTTGCCAACTATCTGAAGGTGATGACGCTCGAGGCGCAGACCATCGCGCGCGCCTGCGGGCACAATCACGTCCACAACTTGGAGCCCGAGGATCTCTGCGCACTTACCATCGAGGCTGCCGCCATGGCGCGCGTGCCGCTTGCCGGAACGAGCTGGGTACCTGGACAGGGCAACCTTTGAGAACTAAGGCGGGGCGGCTTTGGAATTTTTTGCGAAGTTTCGAACGCCCGTGAAGAGCGCCAATGTAACCACGACTGCTGGGAAAGTACCTATGGCACAGGATCTTGCTTACAAGGCGACACAAGACCTCGCGCAAGTCGCGAAAGAGCGTGGCATCCGTTACTTTATGATCTCCTACACCGATCTGTTCGGTGGCCAGCGCGCCAAGCTCGTCCCGGCGGCAGCTATCGCCGACATGCAGAGGGATGGCGCGGGCTTTGCCGGCTTTGCCACCTGGCTCGACATGACGCCGGCGCATCCCGATCTGTTCGGCATGCCCGATCCCTCGGCGCTCATCCAGCTCCCTTGGAAGAAGGACGTCGCCTGGGTGGCCGCCGACTGCGTGATGGACGACAAGCATGTGGCACAGGCCCCGCGCGTCGTCTTGAAGAACGTGCTCGCCAAGGCGGAAGCGCAAGGCCTCTATGTCAAGACCGGCGTCGAGTGCGAGTACTTTCTCACCAACGCCGACGGCACCGCCATCTCTGACATCAAGGATAATGCGGTCAAGCCCTGCTACGATCAGCAGGCGTTGATGCGCCGCTACGACGTCATCTCCGAAATCTGCGACTACATGCTGGAGCTGGGCTGGGGCCCATACCAGAACGACCACGAGGACGCCAACGGCCAGTTCGAGATGAACTGGAATTTTGACGACGCGCTGGTCACCGCCGACCGGCACTCCTTCTTCAAGTTCATGGCCAAGTCGATCGCCGAGAAGCACGGCCTGCGCGCGACATTCATGCCCAAGCCGTTCCCCGGCCTCACCGGCAACGGCTGCCACGTGCATATCTCGGTGTGGGACAAGGCGGGCTCGACCAACATGTTCCTCGACGGCACCGACGAGATGGGACTGTCGCAGCAGGGCTATAATTTCCTCGGCGGCATCATGCGCCACGCCGAGGCGCTTGCCGCCATCACCAACCCGACCGTCAACTCCTACAAGCGCATCAATGCGCCGCGCACGATATCGGGTGCCACATGGTCGCCCAACACGGTAACGTGGACCGGCAACAATCGCACGCACATGGTGCGCGTGCCTGGCAAGGGCCGCTTCGAGCTGCGCCTGCCCGATGGCGCGGTGAACCCGTATCTGCTGCAGGCCGCCGTCATCGCCGCGGGCCTCAGCGGCATCGAGCGCAAGGCGCACCCCGGGCGCCGCTATGACATCGACATGTACCAGCACGGGCACACGGTGACGGATGCGCCGAAACTGCCGCTCAACCTGCTGGATGCCCTGCGCAATTTCGACAAGGATACGGAGCTGAAAGCCGCGCTCGGCAACGAGTTCGCCGATGCCTATCTGAAGCTCAAGCAGAACGAGTGGAACTCTTACGCGTCCCACTTCACCCAGTGGGAGCTGGACAACACGCTCGACGTCTGAGTTGGACAAGAAAGAAGCGGAAGGCAAATGCTAGCGGCTGGCCGCGCAAGGCGGCTAGGGCAGATTTCCCGGTCGATATGGCAGAAAATTCCTCCGGCGCCGAAGCACCGCTCACCAGCTCGCACCGTCGCGCATGGCTGGCAGCTACTTCATCTCCATAGAGACGCGTATCAGGTCGGCAGTTCGCTCGACACCCAGCTTGCTCTTGATGATGCTGCAGGTGTTGGCGACCGTCTTGTAGGCGACGCCGATGGTCTGCGCGATCTCGGTAAGACTGTTGCCGTCGCCGAGGAGGCGCAGGATTTCGATCTCGCGCATGGTGAGCTGCTGCAGCGGATCTTCGGCGGAAAGCTGCGTGAAGGCCAGCTCGCCGGCGATCTCGCGCTCCACGTAGCGGCCGCCTTCGGCTACCTTCTTGACGGCGGTGACGAGCTCATCGGCGCCGGCGCTCTTGCTCACGTAGCCGCGGGCGCCGAGTCGCAGCGCGCGGGCGGCATAGATCGGCTCGGCGTGCATGCTGAACACGACGACGCGCACTTTCTCGTCCTCGCTGAGCAGCCGTCGCAGCAGCTCAAGGCCGCCGATGCCCGTGAGGTTGAGGTCGAGCAGCACCAGCTCCGGGCGTATGTCGCGGAACATGGCGAGCGCCTCCTCGCCGGTCGAGGCCTCGTGCAGCTCGGCGCCGCTCATACCCGACAACAGGCGGCGAACACCTTCGCGAACGACAATGTGATCGTCGACCAGCAGTATCTTCATTGCAACGTTGCCTCGTGGGATTCGAAAGTGCGATTGGGTGCACAGGCGCCGCGTGCCGGTATGCGCGCCGACACGACAACACCTGGGACATCGGCGCGGTTGGCGACGTCAAGGCTGCCCCCCAGAGTGCCAACGCGTTCTTGCATTCCGACGATGCCGAAACCGCCGGCGCGCTGATCCGGCTTGAGACCGCCGCCGTCATCGGCAACGCGAATGTCGATCGACAAGTCCTCGTTGGCCCTCACCTCGATGCTGATGAGCGTCGGCTTGCCATGCCGCACAGCGTTGCTGAGGCTCTCCTGGACGATGCGATAGATGGTCCCGTCGAGCAGCTCGCCGAAGCTCTCCTCGGGCACGTCGACGCGGAAGTTCAGGTTGGCCCGGTGCGCACGCCAGAAGGCGACCAGATTGTCGATGGCGTGGGCGAGGCCGACGTCGAGCAAATTCGCCGACCGCAGACGTCCGAGGATATCGCGCACATGGCGCTGCATGCGGCCGATGGCGTCGCGAATGATGCCGACCCGGTGCGGGATGGCATTGAATTCGCCGGCCTTGGCGAGCTGCTCGATGGCGGCGGCATCAACGTCGGCGGCAAACAGCAAGGGACCGACCTCATCGTGCAGATCACGCGCCAAATCGGACCGCTCCTCGTCCTGCACGGTCGTCAGCTGCTCCTGCAGGCGCTTGTTCTGCGCCTCCGAGCGCGCCAGGCGCTCGACCATCTGGTTGAATCCCTGATAAAGCCGCACCAGCTCGAGTGGCCCCTGTTCTTTCACGCGCTCGCGATAGTCGCCGTCGCCGACGCGCGCGAAGGCTACGGTGAGGTTTTGCAGGGGACGAACGGTGCTGGCCAGGGTCCAGTAGATGAAGGCGAGGACCAAGGCACAGAAAATCGTCAGCACGGTTAGCGTCAGCCAGACGTCACTCCATACCTCAGCCACCTCGTTGTTGGGATCGGTCTGCAGCGCGACCGTCCCGAACTTGTCGAACACGTCAGGTAGATCCACCTCGACTTTCTTGGGAGGGGCCGCAAGCATTCTGACGAACCACGCTGGCGGCGGGTCTTCGGCTCGGGCGACATTCGAAGAGCGCACGACTTTGCCGTTGGGGTCCACAAGGGTGGCGCGCAAGTGCCGGTCCCCCTCGAAATCGGCGACCAGCAGACCGAGCCGGCGTGCCGGATCGGTCGACTCCTCCCAATCGTCGACGGCGTTGCGCGCAATGCGGCTGCCGACGGCCATGGCCGCCTGCATTTCGGTCTCGATCTTGGCGACGGCATGCCAATAGGTGAAAGTGCCGCCGGCGATCAAGCTCAGCAGCAACGTCGCAAGGATCGAGACGAGCAGGCGATTGCGTAGCGACACGCCGAAACACCTCTGTGGTCGAACTGCAACATTATAACAGTGGCTCGCCGTCGCATAGTGTTGCCGGGCCATGCCATAGCGTTAACGCCTACGGCGAGCCACGGCCATTGTAAGACAGGCCGGTGTAAGACAGGCCGGCCCGATGCTCGGCGGGCGCAAATGTCGAATGGCAGCGGAGCCGCGCGTCGGTGACAGACAGCCCAGGTTGCAGCGTCGCCGTCATCGGGGGTGGCCCCGCCGGCCTCATGGCGGCGGAGGTGCTGGCCGCCGGCGGCGCTACCGTTACCATCTATGAGCGCATGCCATCGCTCGGACGCAAGCTGCTGCTGGCCGGCCGTGGCGGGCTCAACCTCACCCATAGTGAGCATTTCGAATGCTTTCTGCCCCGCTACGGCGCGGCGGAGCAGCGCTTGCGGCCAGCGCTTGAAGTTTTGTCGCCGGAGGCGGTGCGCGCCTGGTGCGAAGCGCTCGGCCAGCCGACCTTCGTCGGTAGCAGCGGACGCGTGTTTCCTGTCGCCATGAAGGCCTCGCCGCTGTTGCGCGGCTGGCTGGCCCGCCTCGCCCGTGCCGGCGTCGAGTTTCGCACGCGCCGCCGCTGGCGCGGCTGGGATGAAGATGGACGGCTGATGTTCACCGCGCCCGACAAGGAGGAGGTCGTCGCCGCCGACGCAACCGTCTTGGCGCTTGGCGGGGCAAGCTGGCCGCGGCTCGGGTCCACCGGCGATTGGGTGCCGCTGCTCGCCGAGCGGGGAATCGCCGTTGCACCGCTGGGGCCGGCCAACTGCGGCTTCTTCGTCGATTGGTCGGAGACATTCCGCCGCTTCGAAGGCCAGCCGCTGAAGCGCATCGCGCTGACGTTCGGTAAAACGACCGTGCGCGGCGAAGCGCTGATCACCGCTGGCGGCATCGAAGGCGGGGCCGTCTACGCCCTTTCGGGCTCCTTGCGCGATGCGATCGCCGCGGATCGGGGGGCATTGCTGAGCATCGACCTACGCCCCGACGTGTCCCTCGGCGACCTCGCCGCACGCCTCGCCAAGCCACGCGGCAAGCAATCGCTGTCGACCTTCCTGCGCAAAGCCGCCAGCCTTGCGCCGGTGGAGATCGGGCTGCTGCATGAAAGCGCGCCCGCACGCCTCGCCGAGATGGGCCCGATGGCGCTCGCGGCGCTGGCAAAGGCGGTCCCGCTACGCCTCACAGCGGCCGCGCCGATTGAGACGGCGATCTCCACCGCCGGCGGTATCGCATGGGTTGCGGTCGACGATGATCTGATGCTGCGCAGTCGCCCCGGCGTGTTCGTAGCCGGCGAGATGCTCGACTGGGAAGCGCCGACCGGCGGCTATCTGTTGCAGGGCTGCCTCTCGACCGGCGCACTGGCCGGCCGCGGCGCCTTGCAATGGCTTGCAGACAATCGCCGTATGCGCAACTAGGCGCTCTCGATTTCCTCGCGCAGGATTTCCAGCTCCAGCCACCTCTCCTCGGCCGCAGTGAGCTCGCCCTGCACCGCCGTCAGGCGTGCCGACTTTTCCGCAAACGCCTTGGCATCACGCGCGTAGAGGCCAGGGTCGGCCAGAGCATCCCCTAGCTTGCGCGCCTCGTCGTGCAACTTCGCCATGTGATTGGGCAGCGTTTCCAACGCATGCTTCTCGTGGAAGCTCAGACGGCGCTTGACCTTCGGGGCACTCGGCGTTGCCGCGCCGTTGCTGGGTGCTTTCGCCTTTGGCGTGCGCTTGCCGGCTAGGTCGGCGCCGCGCTGCGCCAGCATCTCGCTATAGCCGCCGACATACTCCACCCATTTTGCGTCCCCCTCGGGCACGATTACCGCATGCGCGATGCGGTCGAGGAAATCGCGGTCGTGACTGATCAGGATGACCGTGCCGGCGTAGTCGCCCAGCATCTCCTCGAGCACATCGAGGGTTTCGAGGTCGAGGTCGTTGGTCGGCTCGTCGAGCACGAGCACATTCGAAGGCTTCGCTAGGGCACGCGCCAGCATCAGCCGCCCGCGCTCCCCGCCCGACAGCACGCGCAGCGGCGTGCGTGCCTGCTCGGCCCCGAACAGGAAATCCTTCATGTAGCCGACGACGTGCTTGTGCTTGCCACCGACGGCGACCATGTCGCCGCGCCCGACGGTCAGCGCCTCGGCCATCGTCCAGTTGGGATTGAGGCTGTCGCGGTCCTGCTCCAGGGACGCCATCTCGATGTTGGCGCCGATCCGCACCTCGCCGCTGTCGGGCGGCTGCGCTCCGGTCAGCAGGCTGACGAGCGTGGTCTTGCCGCTGCCGTTGGGTCCGACGACGCCGATGCGGTCGCCGCGCATGATGCGGCCCGAGAAATTATCGACGATGCGGCGCTCGCCGAACGCCTTGGAGATGCCCTTCGCCTCGATAACGAGGGTCCCGGACTTCTGCGCCTCTGCCGCCTCGATGACCGCCTTGCCCGTGGCGCGGCGATGCTCGCGCCGCGTCTGCCGCAGCGCCCGCAGCTCCGCCATGCGCCGCACGTTGCGCTTGCGCCGCGCCGTCACGCCGTAGCGCACCCAATGCTCCTCGCGCACGATCTTGCGGTCGAGCTTGTGCTGCTGAACCTCCTCTTCGGCCAGCTGCGCGTCGCGCCAGGCCTCGAATTCCTTGAAGCCGACCTCGACGCGACGCGCCAGGCCGCGGTCGAGCCACACCGTCGAACGCGACAGCGTCTCGAGAAAGCGCCGGTCGTGGCTGATCAGCACGAGCGCCCCGCGCTGCGCCGCCAGCGTTGCCTCTAGCCATTCGATGGTCGGCATATCGAGGTGGTTGGTCGGCTCGTCGAGCAACAGGATGTCGGGCTGCGGCGCCAGCACGCGGGCGAGTGCCGCGCGCCGGGCCTCGCCACCCGAGAGGTGCGCCGGATCCTCGTCGCCGTTGAGCCCAAGTTGCTGCAGCAGGTAGCGTGCCTGATGCGTGTCATCGCTCGCCCCGAGGCCCGCTTCGACATACGACTGCGTCGTCGCATGCCCGGTGAAATCTGGCTCCTGCGGCAGGTAGCGCACGCTGGCCCCCGGCTGCACGAAACGTTGGCCGCGGTCTGGCTCGATGAGCCCGGCGGCGATCTTCAGCAACGTCGACTTACCCGATCCGTTGCGACCGACGAGGCACACGCGCTCGCCCGCCGAGACAGACAACTCGACGCCGTCGAGCAGCGGATGGCCGCCGAAGGTGAGCGCGATATCGCTGAGCTGGATGAGCGGAGGCGGCATCACAGGTTCCGGACGAGCTTAGCGCTCAGCCCGCCTCGCCGATGATGTAGCGCGCCATGGCACTGGCCTTGACGCCCGCCTCGCTGCGCGCCCAACCGCGCACCGAAACGCCCGCCGCATGCACTGTCTCCGGGTCGCCGGAAACGAGCGGATGCCACCATTGCAGCCCGCGCCCCTCGGCGAGACTGCGATACGCGCACGTCTCCGGCAGCCAGAACAGGTTCGGCAGGTCTTCGACCGTGATCGAGGTGCAGTCGCGCACGCGCTTCTTGCGGTTTGGATAGTCGCGGCAGCGGCAGGAGTGCGTATCGAGTAGGCGGCAGCCGAGCCGCGTCAGGTAGACGTTGGCGGTGTCCTCGTCCTCGACCTTGATCAGGCAGCACTGTCCGCAGCCGTCGCACAGCGATTCCCACTCCTCGCGGCTCATCGCCGTGAGCGGCTTTGCCTCCCAGAAGGGGAGCTTGTCGGCGGCCTGCGGCTGCTGGAGGGTGTGGGCGCTGCTCATCGCGGCGCTTGTAGCACATCCCTAGCGATCGTCACTTCCCGGCGGAAAAAGCCCCTGGGGGCCGCTGCCGACCGTCACGGCGTCCCCGACGTCGACGTTGCGACCGATCTCTACCGGCTGCATTTGTGCAGCGGCCTGCACGCGGCGCCCACCGCCCGCGCCAAATGCGGTCAACAGACCGAACACCAGTAGCGACAGGACGATGCCGACGGCCACGAATGCCGCAGTGAAAGGAAGTGCCTTGCGATCCGGCACGGCGAGCAACGCCGGCGCACCGGTGTTGATCAAATAGAGCGAATAGAGGCCGAGCAGCGTCAGGAAGCCGAGCCAGGGGATGAGCAGGAAGACGTTGGATAGCCAGCCGGCTGTCGCCGCGAAGGCGGCGAGCTTCAGCGCGTTGATCCGGTCATTGCGACCGCCGAACACGGGCGCCAGATAGGTCAGGATCAGCGCCAGGATGAACACGGCGCCGAGCTGCAAGCCGTATTGCCAGACTGCCGAAATCATCGCTTGGCCGTACGTCGGCTTATGCGTGACGCCCAATATCGTCACGCCGAGCAGGTTGTCGATGAAGCTGCACAGCACCGCAAAGCCGGCAACCGGTATAATGTAGTTGACGTAGAGCGAGCCGATGGTGCCGGGCTCGACGGCAATCTTCGGCGACTCGACGCGCGGCTGCAGGAGGATGTTCTTGATGCGCTGCATGAGCGGCGCGCGCGCCGTGCTGCCGGGATCGATCATGGTCATGCTGGACGTCCCCTGGTCCTAGTCGCCGGAGCTCTGCACCAACTTGGTATTGCGCAACAGAAAGTAGCAGACGACCGCCGCACAGACCGACGCGATTGCTATCATCGCGGCGTGGAGCAGCACGGGCTGCCGGGTCTCGGGCGAGCCGACGGTTTGCAGCAGGCCCGACACGAGGAGGACGGCCGGGTAGATCAGCGAGGCGGCAACACACGCCCACACCGTCAGCCGATACCCCCAGGCAAAATAGGCGGCGAGCGCCAAGGCGGCGAGCATCGCCGATAGCCCACCGACCAAGTAGGACAGCGGCACGGCGAGAAGCAGCGACTTGATGAGGTTGGCGCCGAATTGCGGCGCGGGATCGGCAAGCCCGCCGGAGAGCCACGGCAAGACTTGTAGCAGCGCCATGATGATAACGCCGCCGATGGGCGGCCCCAGCACGAAGGCGGCGAGAAACACCTTGGCCGCTTCGTTGATCGATCGCCTTGCCACGTCCCCATCCATCTCGACTAGCGCCCACTCGACATACTATCCGAGTCTCCCATCGCGTACCGCTTGCACTGGGGGCCGGGCGGGGCCATCTGCCCGCATCGAGACGCGGCATAAGGGCCGCGCGGATGGAGACCGTCATGCGCCTGATCGCCGCCTTCGTTGGCCTCGTTCTGATGCTCGCCCCCGCCGCGGCCGAGGATCCCGACCTCATATTCAAGAAGACAACGGTGTGGAAGCTCTTGTCGCCTGACCACAAGCTCGGCACCTACGCCATCGACGATCCCGAAGTCGAAGGCGTTACCTGCTATTTCACGGTGCCGGAGAAGGGCGGTTGGACCGGTTGGCTGGGCCTCGCCGAGGAACTGTCGAACGCGTCGCTCGCCTGCCGCCAAGTCGGCCCGATCAAGTTCAAGCGCAAGGTGACCCAGGGCGAAGAGGCCTTCAGCCAACGCCGCTCTCTCATCTTCAAGCGCATGCAGATCGTGCGCGGCTGTGATGCCAAGCGCAACGTGCTCGTTTACATGACCTACACCGATAAGATCATCGAGGGCAGCCCGGAGAACTCGACGTCGGCCGTGCCCATCAGCCCGTGGGGCGAGGGAACCGCGCCGGTGAAGTGCGCCGACTGGGTCTCGAACTGACCCGGCACCCGACCTTGGCAAGCGCCCGAAGGAGTTAGAGCCGAATTCGGAACAAGTGGGCTGCCCGCAGTGTTCAGCACCCATTGGTGTGGAGGGTGATCCGCGTGGACCAGTTGGCAGCTCAGTCCGTCGTTGCGTGCATTGTCAATGAGCGTGCCCGGTCCAACGGGGCGGCTCAGCTGACCGACCACGTCACGGCGCTGTTCCGCGAGCGCGGTGCCAAGACCGAGACGATCGTCGTCAGACACGGCAGCGGGTTGACGCCAATCGCCCGCCGCTATGCGGAAGGCGGCTGCCGCACCATCGTCGCTGCCGGCGGCGACGGGACGGTGAGCGCTGTCGCCGCTGCGGTCGCCGGCACGCCGGCCTCGCTCGGTGTGCTGCCGCTCGGCACGCTCAATCACTTCGCCAAGGACGTCGGCATTCCACTCGACCTCCACGCTGCAGTAGAGACGATCATTTCCGGTGAGCCCAAGCTGGTCGATGTCGGCGAGCTCAACGGCCGCATCTTCATCAACAACTCGAGCATCGGCATATACCCCGCCATCGTGCAGGAACGCGCCGAGCACCAAAGCCGCGGCATGAGCAAGTGGGTCGCCTTCATTCACGCCGTTTACGGCGTCATGCGCCGCGTGCCGCATCTCCACGCCAGTCTGCGCGCCGACGGAAAAGACGACGGCGCCGATTGGACCCCCTTCATCTTCGTCGGCAACAACGCCTACGAGACGACAGGCCTCGACATCGGCGAGCGACGCCGGCTCGATAGCGGCAAGCTGTGGGTGTGCCGAGCGCCGGGCGCCAACCGCGCCGCGCTGCTCAAGATGGCCGTGCGCGCCGTGCTGGGTCGGCCCTCGCCGGGCGAATTGAGGGTTGTCGAGGGCGAGGAGCTCTGGGTGCAGACCAAGTGGAGCCGGCGCATCAAGGTGGCGAACGACGGGGAGGTTTTCTCCACGACATCGCCGCTGCACTATCGCATCCGCCCCAAAGCCCTGCGCGTCATCGTGCCGGCCGGAAAAACTGAGGACGCCTGATCTGTGCGTACTATCGCCCACATTTCCGATCTGCATTTCGGGCACATCGACACACTCATCCCGCCAGCGCTGCGCGAGGCGCTGTTGCAGGCCCGGCCGGACGTGGTGGTCGTCTCTGGTGATCTCACGCAACGCGCGCGCCGGCTGGAGTTCGCAGCCGCTCGCAGCTTTCTCGACAGCCTGCCGTTTCCGCAGATCGTCGTCCCCGGCAACCACGATGTGCCGTTGCACGACGTCATGCGCAGATGGCTGGCGCCGCTGGAGAAATACCGTCAATTCATCAGCGGCGACGTGGAGCCGTTCTACGCCGACGACGAGGTCGCCATTCAGGGATTGAGCACGGCGCGCTCGCTAACGTGGAAAAATGGCCGCATCAATCGGATGCAGGTCGAGCGAACGTGCACTAGTCTGACCGGCGCCGGGCCCAACGTCACGCGCATCGTCGTCACACATCATCCGTTCGACTTACCGGGCGAGGGGCACGGCGGCAGCCTGGTGGGCAGAGCAGCAATGGCAATCGCCGCATTCACGAAGTGTCGGGTCGACATGATCCTTTCCGGCCACTTCCACCTCGGCCATGCGGCGAGTTGGACACACCACTATCCCGCATTCGACCACGCGGCCATTCTGGTGCAGGCCGGCACTGCAACCTCGTCGCGCCGCCGCGACGAAGCCAACTCCTGGAACCTGATCCGCATCGAGCGGCCGGACGTCGTCATCGAGCGGCAGACGTGGGAGCCCGCGCGCAAGTGCTTCACACCGTCGTTGCGCGAGACATTTCAGCTGGGCGAGGGCGGCTGGATGCCGTTGCCGGAAGCGGCGCACTTATCGGCACAAGCGAGCTGACGCATGTCACGTGCCGAAGAGCGAACCGAGTGGCGCTTTGCCTGTCTTATCGTGTCGTCGCTGTTGTTCGCCGCGTTGGCTGTTGCCGTGGTGCTCGGCGTTACGGATAGCTTCGATGCCTCGACGCGCAGCGGCATCAACCGCTGGGCCTCTCCAAACCTGACCCTGCTCGCCCACGCCCTGAGCTTCATCGGCTCGGTCGCCGTTCTCTTCACACTCACAGCATTGACGGCTGCCGGCCTGTGGCTCGGCGGACGCCCACGCGCCGCGCTGATGCTCTTGCTCGTGATGGGTGCGGCGACCGTTCTCAACAATGTCGTGAAGCTCGCCTTCGTGCGCGCACGGCCCGAGGCGTTCTTCGGCGAGCTGCCCGACAGCTTCAGCTTTGTCAGCGGTCACGCGCTATTTTCGGCTTGCTACTTCGGCGTCGTCGCCGGACTCATCGCCGCCCACGTCGCGAGCGGCTGGCAGCGCGGCGTCGTATGGGTGCTCACCTGCAGCATTATCGCCGGCATCGGATTGTCGCGCGTCTACCTCGGTGTGCACTATCTCACCGATGTGATCGCCGGCTTCGCACTTGCGGCACTCATCGTGTGCATTGTGCGCGGCATCGTCGCAGAGCAGCGCTGAAATGCGTGTTTCCGCGCACGCGGTGTCGCAGTCCTTGGAACTCCCCGCGCAGTGGGTCGTTGCCCCGTCGAGCCTCGCGGCTCCAAGCATTCCCCAAGGAGAGACAAATGACTCGTACCATTCCGCTTATTGCTGCATTGCTGTTCGCCGCTCCGGCGTTTGCACAGACACCTCCGGCCGATCCGGCCGCGAAGTCGCCGACCAACCAGAACATTCAGCCGGGCACCGGCGGCGTCTCGAAGGCCGGCAAGGACGGCTTGCCTGACAACAAGTCGGGCCCTGCGCAGCAGGCGCCTGCGGCCGGCTCGTCTAGCTCATCGAGCATGCCGGCTGGCGCCAATGAAGGTGCCTCGACCGGTACCGGCGGCAGCGACGACAGCGGCGTCCCGGGTGCCCCAGGCGGCACGGCGGGGCCGGCCACGAAGTAACCACTACCCGATCGACATTGCGAATGCCGGTGCCACGCGTGTGGCGCCGGCATTTCGCGTATCACGACAACGGAGATGACGATGCGCGGTTTGCGCGTCTAACGTCCTTTGTTTCGCTTTGCCTCTAGTGCGGCCTCGGCGCCGGCGAGTGTCGTCACGTTACCCTCGACAGCCTGCATGGACTCGACGTCGAGCGACGCCAGCCGCTGGCGCCGGCCGAGGATCTTAGCGGTCGAGGCCGACACCTTCTCCAGCGACTTGCCCGATAGCCCAAAGTGCCGTTCGAGATCGGCCACGCGCTCGACGAGCTGCGCGACATCGCCGAGTAGCAACGTGACCTCGCGCTGAATGACGTCGGCGTGGTCGCGCATCTTGGCGTCCTTGAGCAGGGCGAGCACCGTCTGCACTGCGAGCATCAACGTGTTCGGCGCGACGATCATGACACGCGCGCGGTGAGCCCCCTGCACGAGGTCGGGAAACTTCTCGAACAGGTCGGCGCAGATCGATTCCGACGGGACGAACATCAGCGCCGTATCCTGCGTCTCGCCCGGAATGAGGTACTTCTCGGCAATGGCCGCGACGTGGCGGCCAACCGCTTCGCGGATCGCCGCCGAGGCGGCTTTGATCTCCTCCGGCGACTGCGCCACGCGCAGCGCCTCGAAGCCTTCCAGCGGAAACTTGGAATCGATGACCAAGTCAGCATGCGCGTTCGGCAGCCGGATCACGCAATCGGGCCGCTTGTCGTTCGACAGGGTCGGCTGAAAGTCATAGGCACCTGCGGGCAGCGCATCGCGCACTATGGTCTCCATGCGCATCTGCCCGAACGCGCCGCGGGCCTGCTTGTTGGCGAGCACGCCGTGCAAGGAGCCGACCTCGCTCGATAGGTCCGACAGGCTGCGATTTGCCTCGTCGATCAGGGCGAGGCGCTCGTTCAGCGTCGACAGGCTCTCCGATGTGCGCCGCCCGGCTTCGCTCAAATTGTCGCCGAGGCGCGCCGCGTTGGTATCGAGGGTCTGCGTCAGGTGATGCGCCAGGGTGTCGATGCGCTCGTTGAGGCTGCGCGCCTGCTCGGAGCTTTGCTGCGCGGCTAGCTCCGAAATCGCCGACAGCCGCCCCTTCAACTCGGCGAACGCCATTTGCGCGGCGCGGCTGCGCGCACGCGCGAGCAGTGCGACGATGAGGATTGTCGCTAAGAGCGCACAGGCGGCCAGCACGGCGGCGAAGAGCGCGAGCTTATGATTGCCGAGGAAAGCCTCGAGCCGACCAAAATCCAAGGTTTGCAAGCGTTCGAGCATTGCCCAGCGATAGCTGATTCGCGTGATGGAAATTCGAGCGTGGCCGCAGCGCGGAACCGCCATGCCGCTGGTTAGTTCTCAGTTGACGATATTTGGAGGATCGAGCCATGGCCGATTGGCTAGACAAACTGCACCCTTCGCTGCGTCCCCTGTGGGATCTCGAGAATGAGCTGCGCAAGGCCGCGCAGAACGCAATTTTCCTCAAGAATGACGAGGCCAAGCAGCATCTCGCGGAGGCGCGGCGGCACTATGATACGGCGCTGAAAGCGCTGGTGGGCGAAGTGCCCGCCAAGGGTACAACCACCACCCCGATCGAGCCGCCGCCGCCATCGCAGACGCCGCGTCCGCCCCAATAGATTATTCTTGTGAAGACGTGGAACACTCTTCACGGCCAGACGTTCACACGCCACGAAGCCGACCCCCCGCGGCTTCAACATCGGTTGCCTCAGGCGCCCTCCCGCGGCAACCAAGCCCCGGTCCCCAAGGGTCCGGGGCTTTTCTTATCCGGCTCACGCAAGCGACGGACTACGTGCGCTTGGCCTTGGTTTTGACCTTTACCTTCGGCTTCGCCTTGACCCTCGGCTTGGCCTTCAGCTTCACCTTGACCTTTCTCTTCGTCGGCGCCCGATCACCCTTGTCGCCCTGGCCCGCTTTGACGACGGCCTTCGCCTTGCGGCGGCGATCCACGGCGAGCGAGCGGCCGACGTCGTCGACCTCCTTGAACTCACCCTTCTTGTTGCGGCGAACGTAGCGCTTGTCGCCCTTGTGCGGCTCGATGAGCTCGCGCTTCCTAGCGGCCATATGGGTACCTCGTTGGAATTCCAAGTCTGGAGTTAGCCCTTCTTTTCGACGCCACGGTGAGGGCTTTCTCGTTCGCCGCCAGCGGCGCCATGTGGTCTACATGGGTGGTCCGCATCATCGGCAGCTATAGAGAAGCGGACATTCGTCGGACCGGCGTCGGCGACGCGCTCCGTGACGCGAGATCCGCTGTTGAGGGAAAATTTAGTCGCCGTTGCGGCGGGGTAAATACGACAGGCTGTTACCCAGAGCCGACATCTAGATGATGTCGGAGGGCGCCTGCCGGTTGAGTGCACAGCTGACCTCGCGTGAAACCGCATCGCGCCGACGTCACGCGAGAGCCAACCGCTGAATTAAGCACACACTTATCAGCCACACCCGATCGACGGGGCGACGATGACTCGGATGCTCCGCAACTGAAAGCCTGGAGGCGAACGCGCCTACTCGATGCCCTTTTTCTCCTGGGCCGGAATCGACTCACCGCCCTTCATGGAGGGTTCAGGCACGTCTGTGCTCATCGAGTTGTCGAGCTGATTTTTTTCCTGCTTGACGATCGGCTTATCGGGTCCTTTCGACGCGCCGGGGTCAACATCCGGAGCCGCCGAGTTTCCGATCTGCTCCTGCTCTTCCTTGACGATAGGGTCGGCGCTGGCCGACGTAACGGCGAAGAGCGCAAGGGCGCTCGAAGCCGCGAGAACCGCGATGATCTTGTTGGACACCATTTTTTGTTTCCTCAATCGCTTGGGGGAGAAGCACTTCCAACGGCGCCGCCGCTCGTGGCGGCGGCGAGGCCAAACACGTGCACCACGCCCTAGATAATAGCAGAACTTCAGATAGCGCATAATCGATCTTCAGCGCTCTTCGTCGGGGTAACCCTAAAATTTGTAGGTCCGTCGATGGCCAAGCGACTATCGCCGCCAAGGAAAGTGAGACTGATCGTCGGGAACGCGTCCAGATGAGATACTTCCATAGCCTTTGGAAATCATTGGTGCGGACGGTGGGAGAAAGCTCTTACCCTGCGAAACGACGTCATTTATGGCCTTTCTGGCGTTTTGTCTGCGCGACTGTGCAGAGGGTGTGTGCAGCAGGTCAAGGTCTCAAGGCGTTTGAGGCGATTTGCTCGTATTCCGATCGGTGTAGCGGTCGCCCCGCCCTCGCACGAAGGCCACTTCAGACCCGACGCGGACATGTCCTGAGCCAGTCGCGGCCGCGAAAGAAATCTACGCCCAATCGCTGAGCGAGTACGGCGATGCAGGACGGGGCAAGTTCACGTTCT
>DATBSP010000062.1:0-15303 GCA_036559705.1 Hyphomicrobium sp. | reverse complement strand
GCGCTATCAGATCACCCTCAAAGAGAAGGTCTCGGCGTTGCGCGACGCCACTGCCGGCGGAGACGGCGTCCTCAAGCAAGCCAGCGAGACGTTAAAGGATCTGCAGCAGCAGCTCGAGGCGCCGGCGAAGAGCACGGCACCTCCGGTTTCCGTCACGGTGACGCCCCTGCAGGGTCAGCCCAACACCGGCGGCAATGGCAATGCCCGGCCGATACCGGTTGAGGTACACGAGCCAGCGCCGACCTCCCTCGACCAACTGCAGGGCATCATCGGCCTCGTGCTTCACCCGTTGGCGATGATGGGCGCCGTGCTGCTGTTTGTCCTTTTCCTGCTGTTGCAGCGCGAGGACGTGCGCGACCGCGCCATCCGCTTGCTCGGCTCGCACGACCTCGAGAAGTCGACGACCGCGATGGACGACGCCGGCGACCGCCTCAGCCGCTATTTCCTCGCCATGACCGGCATCAATGCTGCTTTCGGCATCGTCATCGGGGTGGGGCTGTGGATGATCGGCGTGCCGAGCCCGGTGCTGTGGGGCGTGCTCGCCATGCTCATGCGCTTCGTACCTTTCATCGGCTCGTTTATCGCCGCCGCCTTTCCGCTTCTGCTGGCTGCGGCCGTCGATCCCGGCTGGAGCATGTTCCTGTGGACACTTGCCCTCTATCTGATCGCGGAACCGATCATGGGCAGTCTGATCGAGCCGATCGTGCAGGGCCAGCGAACCGGCCTTTCTCCACTGGCAATCATTCTCTCAGCGGCGTTCTGGACGCTGCTGTGGGGGCCAATCGGTCTGCTCCTCGCCATACCGCTCACCGTCGTGCTGGTCGTTCTCGGCCGCCACGTGGAAAGGCTGGAATTCCTCAATGTGCTGCTCGGCGACACGCCGCCGCTGTCACCGCCTGAGCGCTTCTACCAGCGCATGCTGGCGGGAGACCCGGCCGAGGTGGTCGAGCAGGCCGAGAAATTCATCAAGGAGCGCCCGCTCGTCGACTACTACGATGAGGTCGTCATTGAAGGTTTGTTGCTCGCGCAGACGGATGCCGATCGCGGTACGCTCGAGCCCGCGCGCTTGAACGACATTCGTGACACCGCCGATGTCGTCATCGATGCGCTTGCTGACCTCGATGTTGTGCCGAAGCCGGCCAAAAAGCGCCCGCTGCTTGACCTCGACGGAACCGAGGAAAAAAACGAGAAGACCGCCGCCTCCGATGAGGTCGAGGAGGAAGAAGAGCGCGAGATTTCTGAGCCAATTCCGCAGCAGCTAGCGGATGACTGGAAGGCAAGCAACGCCGTGCTGTGCGTCGCCAGCCGCACCGCGCTCGATGAGACCGTCGCACTTGCCTTGGCCCGTCTGCTGCAGAAGTACGGCATTGGCACGACGGTCATCGATGCACAGCACCTGCATCATGGCAACCTCACCGCCGAAGACCGCGAGGGCGTGCGGCTCATCTGCGTGTCCGCTCTCGACGTGCGTGAAAGAAGCGCGCACGCGCGCTTCCTGGTGCGCCGCTTGAAGCGATCGGTGCCCGACACTTCCATTCTCGGCGGCTTCTGGAAGATGGATGAGGAATCGAAGGCCGACACCGCCATCATAGAAAGCGTGCCCGTCGACGCTACGGCGACGACGCTGCGCGAGGCAGTACGCTTTTGCCTCGACACGGCGCGTGCCGACAGCGAACGCAGCACCGCGGAGCAAGTCGAGACCATGCGCGTCGAGACGACTCCCGCTGTCGCCGAGACGCGCGCCGCCTCCTGAAGCTCAGCGCCTGAGCAACCTCGTCGGCGTCACCGACTTGGCGGCCGACCAGGCGACGTTGCCGGTCTGACCGAGCAACCGGCGCACGCTCCAACGGGGCGCCGCGTCTTCCATCAGACGTAGAAGCTGGGCCTGGCGCGCCTCGGGAACGCGCGCGGCGATGCGGCCCGCAAGCTGCTCGATGTTGTAGGGCGCGCGATCGGGCGCAAGGCTAACCGGCACCACGTCGTTCTTGGGAATGCCCAGCCCCTCGGCCGCGACGCGAACCATCTCGACCACCGCAGGGTCGCTGGCATCGATGTCCCCGTGCGGCCCCGGCATGCGCTGCACCAACTTGTCGACGTGCGTCAGCGCCACGAGGATCGGGGGCTGGCGCCGGTGCGGGCGCCGGGCGTAGTGTTTGCGGATGCCGGAAATGGCGATCAGGTCTATGTCGCCGTCGGCCTTGTCGGCGGCGATCGCCCAGACGATCAGATCGCTGTCGTTTGCCTTGGCCGCAAACGCCTTCTGCTCCTTCGCCGTGGCGCCGATGCGCGGGCTGTCGATGACCATGGCGCCGGTGAGCCCTTCGAGCTCGACATCATAGGCCTGGAAGTTGCGCGTGCCGCCGGGCGCATCGACCACCGCGCGCACGTCGCGCGACAGGGCATTGACGAGGCTAGACTTGCCGGCCCCCGCCTGACCGGCAATGAGGATGCGCAACGGCTCGGCGCGCCCCCCCGTCGCCTGCCCGCGGTCGCGCAACGTCGAAGCGCTGACGTGCCCGGCGAGCTGCGCCTGCGAAACTCGCAGCCGGCCGCCGTAAAGATCGATCGCCGCACGGCCGACCTCGCGCACGTAGGCGCCAGCCAGTTGGCGCGCCATTTGATCGCGTACGTTGGCATAAAGGTGCTTGGTGATCTGCTCGCGCGCTTCCTGTGCGGCGGCCGTCACTGGGTTGACCAGACGAATGAGGCGCCAGATGTCGTAAGCCTTCTCCGCCATGCCGATGGCCGAACGCCAGCCGTAGATCTTCAACACCTGGCCGACTGTGAGTTGATCGCCGAGCGGAATGTTGTCGATGACAAACGGCCGCAAGTCGGCGCTGACGCGCTCGACCAGCGCCAGCGCCTCGGGGATAGTGAACTTCCATAAGGGATTGCGGTCCTGCGGATGGATCTGCCGCGCGACGGCCTCGATGGTGCGCATGCCAAGGTTGAGCACGCGGTCGCGGTCGATGAGTTCCTCGGGCCGCACGTTGGAGGCTATGGCCTCTACCGCCGTCCACGCCGCCTGCTCGCGCGCCGTCCACGACGCGTCGGCCACCACCTTGTCGGCGGTGTCGTCCGGCACCGGAACCGGCGCCCGCTTAAGCGTCTTGCGCAGCGCGATCGCCTGCGCCGTGTAAGCGATGACACTCAAGCTGAACGCCGCGGCCAGCCAATACAGCGCGTAGCCGCGTTCCCACAGCCACAGCCAGCCCAGCGGCAGCAGTGACATCATCGGCAGCAGCAGCGCCAGGAAGATCATGGCGCCACGTACGTAGAGGAAGGCTCTTCCCTTTGCGGCCACGTCGCCTCTCTGTCCGGATGTCTCTCGCACACGACGCCGCGTCGCGGCGCTACCTTGCATGCGACTCTGAGAAGGTTATGCGGAAATCGTTGCAATCGGAACGCCCGCCAATTGGCGAGGTTCCGACCAGTAACCTCGGGGCGAGGCTTCTCTGCGGCGTGTCTGGTCGCAACCCGGGCGCCGCATCCGCTTGAGTTGGAACGATTATGCGCCGGCGCCGTTGACTGTTCGGAGTTGAGATGGAGTGTGCGCCATGCCGGCAACGGCGGAGTTGCAAGGTTGTAAGGTGATGGTCGTCGAGGACGAGCCGCTCGAGGCGCTCGACTATTGCGACCGTCTCGCCGGAGCCGGCGCTGAGATTGTTGGGCCGTTCGGCTCGGTGTCGGAAGCACTAGACGTCGTCGGCAAGGAGCCGGTCGACGTCGCCCTGCTCGACTACGCCCTCGCCGATAAAAACAGCGAAGAGTTGCAGACGGCACTCGAGACGCGCGACATCCCGTTCGTCGTGCTTACCGGCTACCCGCGCGTGCTGGTGCGCCGTAGCGATCATCAATTGGTGCTGTCAAAGCCCATCTCTGACGATCTCCTCTGCATGACAATCAAAGCCGCCGCGAAGCCCGTGGATCGCCGATTCTTACCGGCCAACCCGCCAAGCCAGCGTTAGTGGCGCTTTTCCTAGACTTGCGAGCCGCCCGGTCATGACGCGCTAAGTCCGCTTCATTATACTCATCGTCGCAGCTTGGTTCTGCACCCAAAAGCGCCCGGGTGCGGCGGTATGGTGATTCAATGAAGTTCGACGCAGCGCGGCCGGTCCATCTGAAGGACTATCGGCCCCCCGCCTATTTGATCGACCGGGTGAACCTCGACGTCTCGCTCGAGCCGACGCGCACGCGTGTCCGCTCCAAGCACACTATCCGTGCCAACCCCAAGGCGACAGGCCGCCGCGAACAGCTAAAGCTCGACGGCGAGCAACTCGAGCTCGGCGACATCGTCCTCGACGGCCGGCCGCTCGGCAAGAAAGACTACAAACTCACTGACACCTCGTTGACGCTGACGAAGACGCCGACTGAGCCCTTCACGCTCGAGATCACCTCCTTCGTCAACCCGGATGCCAACAAGGCGCTGCAGGGCATCTACCGCAGCAACAACGTCTATACGAGTCAGTGCGAGGCGCAGGGCTTCCGCCGCATCACCTACTTCCTCGACCGTCCCGACGTACTCGCCACCTACACGGTGCGCATCGAAGCCGACCCGCACGCGGCGCCAATCCTGCTCGCCAACGGTAACCTGCAGGAGCGGGGCACGCTGGACGGCGGTAAGCGGCATTATGCGGTATGGCACGACCCCCATCCCAAGCCCTGTTACCTGTTCGCCCTCGTCGGCGGCGACCTCGCCCCGATCAGCTCCAGCTTCCGCACCATGTCGGGGCGCCTCGTCGATCTCGCCATCTATGTCGAGCATGGCAAAGAAGAGCGCGCCGCCTGGGCCATGGACTCGCTCAAGCGCTCCATGCGGTGGGACGAGCGCCGCTTCGGCCGCGAGTACGACCTCGACGTGTTCAACATCGTTGCCGTCTCCGACTTCAACATGGGCGCGATGGAGAACAAGGGCCTCAATATCTTCAACGACCGCCTCATCCTCGCCTCACCCGAGACGGCGACCGACAACATCTTCGAGGCCATCGAGAGCGTCGTCGCCCACGAGTACTTCCACAACTGGACCGGCAACCGCATCACCTGCCGCGACTGGTTCCAGCTGTGCCTGAAGGAAGGCCTGACGGTCTATCGCGACCAGGAATTCTCCGCCGACGAGCGTTCGGCAACGGTGCAGCGCATTATCGACGTGCGCGCCTTGAAGACGCATCAGTTCGCCGAGGACGCCGGCCCCTTGGCGCATCCGGTGCGCCCCGAGAGCTACATCGAGATCAACAACTTCTACACCTCGACGGTCTACGAAAAGGGCGCCGAGGTGGTGCGGATGATTGCCACCATTCTCGGACGCGACGGCTTCCGCCGGGGCATGGACCTTTACTTCGAGCGCCACGACGGCGAAGCCGCGACGGTCGATGAGTTCGTCACCTGCTTTGAGGACGCCAGCGGCACCGACCTCTCGCAGTTCAGGCTGTGGTACTCGCAGGCGGGGACTCCAGAGCTGGTCGCCAACCTGCGCTACGATAAGGACAAGAAGACCGCCGATCTCGAGGTCGAGCAGATTCTGCCGGCAACGCCGGGCCAGCCGACCAAGAAGCCGATGCACATCCCGATCCGCCTTGGTTTGCTCGGCGCCAACGGCCACGATCTCGGGCTGAAGCTCGCCGGCGAGGAAGAGCTGCCGGATGGCGTTGTATCGCTGACCAAACGCCGGCAGAGCTTCCGCTTTATCGACGTGCCCTCGCGCCCCGTGCCGTCGCTGCTGCGCGGCTTCTCGGCCCCGGTCAACGTCATCCTCGACCTGCCCGACGACGACGCCGAGTTGCTGATGGCCAACGACAGCGATTTGTTCAACCGTTGGCAGGCGGCCAACAGCTACGCGTCGCGCGCGCTGGTCGAGGCCGTCTCCGCGCTTGCCTCCGGCAAGAAGTCGGATCGCGGGCTGCGCTATGCGCGCGCGCTCGACGCGGCGCTTGGCGGCGACGGGCTCGAACCAGCCTACCGCGCCGAACTGTTGAAGTTGCCGACCCAGGCCGACGTCGCCCGTATCATTGGCAAGAACGTCGACCCGGCCCTCGTCCACCGCGCCCACCGCGCGCTCATGAAGCTGATCGGCAAGACGCTCGGGGACCAGCTCGAAGACCTTTATGCAGAAATGGACGAGACCGGCCCGTTCTCGCCCGACGCGGAGAGCGCCGGCCGCCGCGCCTTGCGCAACGCCGCCCTGACGCTGCTGACCACGCGCGGCACACCCGCCGACATCGCCCGTCTCACCCGGCACTATGCCAATGCCAGCAACATGACCGACCGCGCGCACGCGCTGTTCGTCCTCACCTCTTATCGTGGGGGCGCGGAAGCCAAGCGAGCGCTGGTCGATTTCTACGAAAATTGGCAGACGGACAACGTCGTCATCGACACCTGGTTCGCCGCGCAGGCGCAGGCGCCGCTCGCCGGCACGCTCTCGCGGGTCAAGGCGCTGACCCGACACCCGCTGTTCTCGCTGACGGCCCCGAACAAGGTGCGCGCCCTCATCGGCACCTTCGCCTCGACCAACCCGGTACAGTTCAACCGGCCGGACGGCGCCGGCTATGCCTTCTTGGCCGATCAGGTGCTGGCGCTCGACCGCATGAACCCGCAGATCGCCGCCCGCCTGCTGGGCGCGCTACGCTCCTGGCGCACCCTCGAGAGCGGCCGGCGGGGCAAGGCGCGCAAGGCGTTGCAGCGCATCGCGCGCACCAAACCACTGTCGCCGGACGTGCTGGAAATCGCCTCGCGCGTACTCGAAGGCTAATTCGCAGAAAATTTATGAAGCCGAAGGGCTTATTGGTCCTCGACAGCCGATTCGCGATGGTGTGAACTAAATACGTGTGATTCGGGTGGCGGATTCGCAGGGATCCGCAAGGTCAATCAAGGAACATTCCGGAGGAAAAGGATGGCGTGGACAACGTCCGCCGACGCTTGCGCGCGGCCGACATTCGCGGAGCTGGCATGGGCGGTGCTGAAGCCGGCGAAATACCGCTTTGCCGCCCGCCTCGCGCTGCTGCACATGCAGCCCGGCATCTTCCTCGCCCTATCCGCCATCGCTCTCGGCATCCTCGTCCCACTGTTGCCCACGGGGTTCACCGCCGCCATCCTATTAATGACTGGCACCGCGCTTGCCGTATTTGGCGCTGGAGCCAACCTCGCTGGCGCCGTCTCTACGTCGCGTAACGAAGCTGCGCCCGCCGATAGGGCCAACGCCCCCGCAATCTTCGCCGCCTCGGAAATCGCCTTCGATCCGGCTCCTCAGCCTGTTCATGTCGCCCAGACGCCTCGCACCCGGCGCCATCCTCCCGCGAACTACGATTGGGCCGACCTCATGTCGCGGATCAATCATGAGTTGCGCACGCCCCTCAACGCCGTCATCGGCTTCTCCGAGGTGATGGTGATTGAGATGTTCGGGCCGCTCGGCAGCGAGCGCTACCAGGAGTATGCGCGCTACATCCGCGACAGCGCCGGCGATCTTCTGAAATCGGCCGAGGACACGCTCGCCCTCACCGCTCTCCTCACTAACGCCCGGCCCGCGGAGACAGCCACCGCCTGCTCGCTGGATCACGCCATCGCCGATGCCTGGGCGTTCGTTGAACGCAAGGCGGCCGCGCGTGACGTCCAACTCAACTTGACGCTTCCTGAGTGTGTTGAAGTTCTCAGCGAGCCGCGCGCCCTGCGCCAGATTTTCGTCAACATGCTGTCCGAGGCGGTCGGGCGCGCCGCGCCCGGCGCCCACGTCTCGGCTATGGCCGTGGCCGACGGCGAACTCATAGAGATCGTCCTGTCGGTCGGCGGCGAACAGGCGTGCCGCGTGCCGAAGGCGGGCTCGCTGGCCATTTGCCTTGCCCGCACGCTGCTGGAGATGCAGGGGACGTCGTTGCTCGAGATCGAGACGGCCGCTGGCTGGCGCGCCGTCACCGTGCTCGACCGCGCGGTGCAGCCCGATTTCTTCGCCGGACGCGCCTCGAGCTATGCGCACGAGCGCCAGCCGGCGATGGCCCTCTAGCGCTCAGCGAAGGGGACGCTTTTTCTCTAGCCAGTCATGCAACTGACGGCGCTCTTCCGGCGTCAGTTGGCTGACGGTGTCAGCAAACACGGCCACCTTGGCGCGCTTCTCATTGGCTTCGGCCTGCACGACGCTTTCCAGCGCGTCATTGACCTTGGCCTGATCAAAGGGCTCGGCGATGAGCGCCGTGCGAACGCCAAGGCGCGCGTCGCGAATGCCCTGGCGCAGGGTTTCCATATTCGGCTTCGAGTCGGCGAGCTTTTGACGGATCATATCGGAACGCTCACGCGGCAAGGTATGCGCGAAGCCAAATAGACCCGAGCCCCGCGGCCCCGGACCGTCATGACCCGGTCCGAGGCGCGAGAAGCATAACGTGCCCGCCACGAGACCGATGATCAGGACGTTGAGCGCCAGCGACGCCATCAGCGCCAGCCGCAGCTTGCGGCAGGGGGAGGCCGGAGCGGAAGTCGCATCGGTCATAGCAGGTCCTCGTCCGGCTGCCCTTCAATCTCCTCGCCGAGCGCCAGCTGCGACGTGTCGGACGCGGTGCTGCTCAACCCGGTCACCTGCGCCATCTCCCGCACCGTCGCATCGAAAGTTCCGGCCGAGCCGAGCATGACGCCTAGCACTAGCGAGGCGGCAAGCAGCGCTGCCGCCGGCCATTGGCCGCGCCCGAACCTGGCGGCAATCGACCGGCTCCGCGCCGGCAGTGATAGAACGTTTCCACCGGCTGGCTTGCCGGAGGCGACGACAGCAAGTTGCGGCGCCCTCGAGCGAAGTGCCGCGGCCATGATGCGCTCCTTCAGCGCCTCGATGTCGGCGGCGCTCGCGCGCGGTGCCTGTTCAAGCAGCTGGTCGAGCGCGGCGGCTTCCGCCAACATCCCTGCAGCAGCCTTGTCCTCACTGAGGACGCTGGCAAACCGCAACCGCTCGCGGGCAGGCCAGCGCGTACGGTCGGCGCCATAGACATCGAGCAACCGCTCAAGCGCCTCCCGATCCTCTGCCTGTCTATCGATTTTCGTCATCGCTTTCGTCTCGTCTCTAAAATGATCTGCTGCTGGTTCAATCGTACTGGTCGTCGGAGAGCAGCTCGCGCAACTCCTCGCGCAACGCCGCTTTCAAAGTTCTTCGGGCGCGGGCGAGGAGTGATTCCACTGCCTCGTCCGAGATGCCCATGATCCGTCCCACCTCGATCTGACTCAGACCCTCGTAGTGGAAGAGAGTTATTGCCGTCCGCTGCCGGTCCGGAAGCGCCTTCAGGGCCGCGTCGACGCGCTGGCTCGTATCCTGCGCCTCGAGCTGTGAGTGTTGCGTTGCGGGCTCGGCACGCTCGGGCACTTCGTCCGTCACCGTTAGCCGCTTGCCAGAGCGCATCCGGTCGACGCACAGGTTGGAGACGACGCGGCGCAGCCACGGGCGCACACCCAGTTCTCCGACTTCCAGGCCGTCCGCCGAGCGCCACATGCGCAGCATCGCTTCCTGTGCCACGTCCTCGGCTTCCGCATCGTCCCGCAGCATCCGGCGGGCAACCACAAGGACACCTGCCAGGTGCCGATCGACCAGGGTGCGGAACGCAGCGGCGTCGCCGCGGCCGGCGGCAGCCACCAGCGTGGCCTCCTCCCCCGCGTCGGGCCCACCTGGGCGCGTCCCGTGCGGACCGGGATCGATCCTTTTTGCCGCCACCGCTAGCCTCGACATGGCCACCGAAACTTCCGCTCCACATTAGCGCCGGACGGAGCTTTTTTGCGACCTTCCGGCGGGCCAATTGGCCCCATAGGCGCCCTTTGGTGGGAAGAACGGCGAGTATGAGCAAAATCCGTCGCGGCACCCGGGGAGATGGGAAAGCGCCGATTTCAGGCGATGATCTCGTCAAACAGGCGGCTGGTATCGGCCAGGCTCTCGCGCAGCCGTACCTCAAGCTCGGGGAAGCTCGGCGCATCGCCGGCCCGCGCCAGCAGCTCCTTGAGGCCGGAAGGCGCCGTCGCGGGGTCAAATTGGCCCTCGATGCACAGGCGCAGGATTTGCGTCAGGTCGTGCAAGAGCCGCGTCGCCGGGATCAGCACGTCGGCATGGGCAGGCGCCAGCACACCGGCATCACGCAGCTTGCGGTAGGCCTCGACGGTATTCTGATCGAGCACCTCCGGATGCGCTTGGGCGTGCACAAGTTGCAGGTACTGCGCGATGAACTCCACATCGACCAGGCCGCCGCGCACCTGCTTCAGGTCCCAGATGTCCTCGGTCCCCTTCTCCTTGGCGATGCGCGCACGCATGTCGCGGACGTCGGCGGCGATTTTCGCCCGATCGCGCGGCCACACGAGCGAAGCGCGCACCGCCGCCTCGACGCGCGCGCGCAGCGGCTGGGGCCCGGAGATGACACGCGCGCGCGTCAGCGCCATGTGCTCCCACGTCCAGGCCGAGCTTGTTTGATAGTCGACGAACGTCTTCAGCTGCGTGGCGACCGGACCCTGCTGGCCGGAGGGGCGCAGCCGCATGTCGACTTCGTAGAGCGACCCCTCGGCCGTTGCCGAGGCCAGCGCGCTGATCAGCCGTTGCGTCAGCCGCGCATAATACTGTGTCGGGGCCAGTGCGCGCACCCCGTCTGATTGGGTCGCCGCATCGTCGTAATCGTAGATGAGGATGACATCGATGTCGGAGGTCGCGGTCATCTCGCGCCCTCCCAGCTTGCCCATAGCAAGCACCGCCGCCCCGCCACCCGGAACTTTGCCATGCGTGCGTACCAGCTCGCGTTCGACGGCGCGCCTTAACGCATCGATCAGCCGCTCGGCGAGCAGCGCATAGGCGCCGCCCGCCTGGTTGGCCTTGATGGCGCCGGAGAGCACGCGAATGCCGATCAGGAACTGCTGCTCGCTGCCGATGACGCGCGCACGGTCGAGCACGTGCTGCATGTCATTCTCACCGACGCCCATTTCCGCATCGATCAGCCGGTCGAGCTCCGCGGCGGTCGGCAGCATCCCGAGCGTGCGAGGATCGAGCACCGCATCGAGCAGACGCCGTCGTCGCGAAAGTATGCGCGCCAGGCGCGGCGCTGTGCCCATGATGTCGGCGAGCAGGCGCAGCAGGCCCGGATTTGCGCGCAACAGCGAAAAGAGCTGCACACCGGCCGGCAGCTCGGCGATGAAGCGGTCGAAGCTGGCGAGGGCGCGATCGGGATCGGCGGTATCGGCGAGCGCTGCCACCAGCAGTGGCTGCACCTCGGTCAGGCGCTCGCGCGCCCGCGGGCTGCGCACCGAAGGGTAGCGCCCATGATGCCAGCCGCGGATGATGGCCAGCACCTCTGCCGGCCGCTGGTAGCCCATTTCCTTCAGCGCCGTCACGGTGTCGGGATCGTCGCGCTGCCCGGCGAACACCATGTTGACGCCGCCCGAGCTCAACTGCGGTGCATGCTCGAACAGCGCCGCATAGTGCTTCTGCACGGTCTCCAGCCGAGCCGTCAGCTCGCGCGAAAACCCCGCCGTATCGCGATAGCCGCAGAACAGCGCAAAGCTCTCGAGCCGCGCCGCATCGTCGGGAATCTCGTGCGTCTGCTCGTCGGCCACCATCTGCAGGCGATGCTCGATACGCCGCAGGTAGAGGTAGGCCTCGCTCAGCTCATGGGCGACACGCGGCTTGATCCAACCGCGCTCGGCGAGCTTCTCCATTGCTTCAAGCGTCTGCCGCGCGCGCAGCTCCGGCTGTCGCCCGCCGGCGATGAGCTGCTGCGTCTGCACGAAGAACTCGATCTCGCGGATGCCGCCGCGGCCGAGCTTGATGTTGTGGCCAGCCACCGCGATATGGCCGAAACCGCGATAGGCGTAGATCTGGCGTTTCATCGCATGCACGTCGGCGATCGCGGCGTAATCGAGGTACTTGCGCCAGATGAACGGCGAGAGCTCGTCGAGCAGCTCGTGGCCGGCATCGAGGTCGCCGGCGCAGGCGCGCGCCTTGATCAGCGCCGCGCGCTCCCAGTTTTGACCGAAGCTTTCATAGTAGATGAGCGCTGCCGTGGTCGACAGGGCGATCTGCGTGGCGCCGGGGTCGGGGCGCAGCCGCAAATCGGTGCGGAACACGTAGCCGTCGCCGGTGCGCTCCGCCATCAGCTGCACCAGATCGCGTGTCAGGCGCACGAAGAAGGCCTGCGGCTCGACTCCCGGAGCGGTGCGGATGCGGTCGCGCTCGTAGAAGACGATGAGATCGATGTCGCTGGAATAGTTGAGCTCGCCGGCGCCGTACTTGCCCATGGCAAGCACGATGTAGCCGCTCGGTCTACCGCTGCCGTCGGCCTCAGGCAGCCATTGGCCGCGCGTCACCGCCTCGCGAAACAGAAAGTCGACGGCTCCGCGCAGTGCCGCGTCGGCGCACTCGGTCAGCGCCCCCGTGACGACGAGCACCGGCCACACGCCGGCGAGATCGGCCAGCGCCGTCAGCAGCGCCACCTCGATTTTGAACGCGCGCAAAGCGCGCATGGCGTCGGCCCGTGTTGCCGCCGCGACAAGCCGGCTCGTAAGCTCGGCCTTCAGCTCCTCGAGCCGTGCTTCCGGCGCCGTCGTCGAGATTTTCTCGAGCCGCGCGGGATCGCGTTCTATGAGGCCAGTCAGGAACGGCGAGCCACTGAAAATGCCGGCGAGCAGCTCGGTGGCGCGCGGGTTTCCCAAGGCGTCGGAAAGCGGCGCCAGCGCCGCGTCGGCGCGCGCCCTCTCCGTGAGCGCGGCCATGGCACCGAGGGTCCGCGCATCGTTGCGCGCCGTCGGCGCCTCGCTCACGCGCTCAATAAACGGCCGCAAGCCCGCCATGTCCTTTGCCGTCATTGTCGTCGCCATTTTCCGCGGCATGGCCGCGGCGTGCTAGAGCGCTTCCCTCTTAGCGGTCATCGGAGCGCTTCGGAAGAGTCAGCACCACGCGCAGGCCAGGGCGATTGTCCTCCAGATGCACCGACCCGGCGTGCAGCCGTGCCACCGCCTGCACGAGACTGAGCCCAAGCCCGGTCCCGGGCTCGGTGCGGCTTTTCTCCAGGCGCACAAAACGTTTAAGGACGCGCTCGCGGTCCTCTGGCGCGATGCCGGGCCCATTATCGGCGACGGCGATCTCGATGGCATCGGCGCGATTGCGCAGGTCGATGGAAATCGCCGCGCCGGTCTCGGCTCTGGCAGGCTTGCCCGAATACTTGATGGCGTTCTCGATGAGGTTGGCGACCGCCTGCACCACGAGCTGGCGATTGCCGGTGAGCTGCGGGCCGGCCTCGACATTGACGGCGAGCGCCATGCCACGCTCGTCGGCCACCGGCTCGTACAGCTCGGCCACGTCGCGCACGGCGCGGCCGACGTCGAAGCGCTCGGCGTTCTCCTCCAGCGCACCCGCCTCCAGTCGCGCCACCAGCAGCAGACTGTTGAACGTCTTGATCAGCTCGTCGGCCTTCTCGATGGTGTGCTCGAGGCCCTCGCGATAGGCATCTGCCCCCGTCTCGCGCAGCGCCGCCTCGGCCGAATTGCGCAAGCGCGACAGCGGCGTCTTGAGGTCATGAGCAATGTTGTCGGAAACCTCGCGCAGGCCGCTCATCAAGGCTTCAATGCGCTCGAGCATGGCATTGAGGTTGGTCGCCAGCACGTCGAACTCATCGCCGTTGCCCGTCACCGCGATGCGCCGCGTCATGTCGCCCGCCATGATCGAGCGCGCCGTGACATTGATCGTCTCGATGCGCTTCAGGGCGACGCGACTAACGGCAAACCCGGCGACGAGACCACCGAGCGTCAGGAAGCCGAGCGCCAGAAAGTATACTGTGCCCATCTCGCTGGCGAAGCGGCGCTGCTCGTCGACGTCGCGGCCGACGATAAGTCGGTCGCCGCCGCCGATATCGACGGGAACCGCAACGGCAAGGTGCTCGCTATTGCTCTGCACATCGGGCGCATAGCGGAAGACGCCGCCCGCGGCGCTGCCCATGATTTCCGGGGGCAAACGGCTCAGATTGCCGGCGAGCTTCGTGCCGGACTGATCGGCGAGATAGTAGAGCCCCGGCCCACCCGGCCGGCTGCGCGCTTCCACCGCGCGCACTAGCGCCGCCCGGTCGCCCGACTGCGCCTCAGCTTTGAGGAGCCCGGCCTCGGCCTGCAGGGTCGACAGCACCTGGCGCGTCAACACGCGGTTGGTCTGCCACAGCAGCACGCCGACGACCAATCCCGCAAAGGCGAGGTAAGCGGCGACAGTGGCGGCGGCCACGCGGAAGGCGGTGGTCGAGACCGCGCGGGCGAGGCGATCAGGCAGGGCCATCGCGGATCGTGTATCCCGCTCCGCGCACCGTGTGCAGCAGAGGCTTGTCGAAGTTTTTGTCGATCTTGGCCCGCAGCCGCGAGACGTGCACATCGATGACGTTGGTCTGCGGGTCGAAGTGGTAGTCCCACACGTGCTCGAGCAGCATGGTGCGCGTCACCACCTGGCCGGCATGCTTCATGAGATATTCCAGCAGCCGGTATTCGCGCGGCTGCAGCTGGATAGCCTCGCCGTCGCGCGTCACGCGGTGCGACAGCCGGTCGAGCACGAGGCCGTCGACGACATAGCGCGTCTCCTGCTCCTCGGGGACCGCGCGGCGGGCCAGCGCCTCGACACGGGCAAGCAGCTCCGAATAGGCGTAGGGCTTCGTCAGGTAGTCGTCGCCGCCGGCGCGCAGGCCTTTCACGCGGTCGTCGACCTCGCCCAGCGCCGACAGAATGAGCACCGGCGTGCGCACGCCCCTGTTGCGCAATTCGCGGATCATCGACAGCCCGTCGAGGCGCGGCAGCATGCGGTCGACGATGAGCACGTCGTAGACGCCCTGCTCGGCCAGCGACTGGCCCGTCTCGCCATCCTCGGCGAGATCGGCGCCATGGCCGCTTTCCTTCAGCGCCTTCTGCAGGAAGTGGGCGGTTTCCCGGTCGTCCTCGACCACCAGTACGTGCATCTTACCACCGCTTCATCGTTGTCGAGGCTTGCCGCCTCGATTCGCATTGTGCCCCGCGCTCGCCCGAACGTCGAGGCGGCCCGCACTCTCGATGGGAGGGTGCGAGCCGCCATGATTTCAGACCTCGTGATCCCGCCTCAGCTCTTACCGAGCGGGATGGCCACCAGCACTGTCTGGTCGCCGCTGCGCTTGATGTGGAACATGACGGCGGGCGCGCCCTCGTCCTGCGCCTTCTTCACGGCCTTGGCGACATCCTGAGGCGAGGAAACGGTCTCGTTGCCCGCCTTGAGGACGATGTCGCCCTCCTTGATGCCCTTCATGGCCGCGTCCGAGTTCGGATCGACGTCGGAGATGACGACGCCGTCCTTGCCGGGGCCCTGCTTGA
>DATBSP010000061.1:0-8069 GCA_036559705.1 Hyphomicrobium sp. | reverse complement strand
TTCACCACCCACGGCCGCTCGATGTTCGGAACCTCGTGCATTTTCGGCACCGTCACCATGGCACGGCCGAGTTCGAGCCGACGGCCGCGCTCGGCGCTGTATCGCAGGCGCTGCGCATCAGCCTGCCCCTCGCGGTCGGTGCCGAAGAACACCGGCACCACGGACCAGGTATCGTCGGCGGTCTCTGCCGCCGCAGGAGGCGGACCGGAACCTGCCGCCGGATCCGCGGCTCCGGGCTGCGCACGTTCCTCGCCCATGCTCCGGGCGCCCGAACGGGCTGCCTCATCGAGCGGCTGCGCCTCGCGGGGCTGCACGTGGGTCTGCTGGCGTGCGCCCTGCTCCGCCTCGCGAAGTAGTTCGTCCTGCAGGGGCGACGATAGCTGCGGCTCGCGCTCATCGGCGGCGCGGTGCATGGCCGGGCTGAGCAGCAGGAAGCCGGCGAGCGGCACGGCGATGAGCAGCAGCAGGCCACCGCGCACGAGGATCTTGGCACCGTAGGAGCGGCCCGAGGTTGCCCACCAGGCAAGACCATAGACAATGAGCGCCGCCAGAACGCTGAGGGCGGCCACCGCCAGGCCGGAAAGCGCCAACATCGCCGTCCCTCCCCTCACACCCCTTTCGCTTGGCCCGCACATTATGAACCCCCAATGCGGCCGGCAAGGCGGGGGTTTGGCAACGCGGCGGCCCTATGACCGCTTGCGAACAGGGATTTCATCCAACTATCAACGGTGTCGCCGGATTCGAGGAGCAGCCGATGCCAACCATCGCCACAGCAGGACCGTCGCTCGACGCCTATATCGACGGCGTCCGCTGCGGCGACCGGGGCATGCTGGCGCGCGCCATCACGCTCGTTGAAAGCACCAAGCCCGAACATCAGGCGACGGCGCAGAAGGTTCTGCAGGCGCTGCTGCCGGCGACGGGCGGCGCGCTGCGCCTCGGCGTCACCGGCGTGCCGGGTGTCGGCAAGTCCACGACCATCGACGAGTTCGGCATGAACCTCGTCGCCATCGGCCACCGGGTTGCCGTACTTGCCGTCGACCCGACCTCCAAGCGCACCGGCGGCTCGATCCTCGGCGACAAGACGCGCATGAGCCGACTGGCACAGGAGCCGATGGCCTTCATCCGTCCGTCGCCGACCTCCGGGACCCTCGGCGGCGTCACGCGCAAGACGCGCGAGACGATGGTGCTATGCGAAGCGGCCGGCTTCGACGTCATTATTGTCGAGACGGTGGGCGTCGGCCAGTCGGAGATCGCCGTCGCCGACATGGTCGATTTCTTCCTCGTGCTACTGCTCGCCGGTGGCGGCGACGACCTGCAGGGCATCAAGAAGGGCATCATCGAGATCGCCGACATGATCGCCATCAACAAGGCCGACGGCGACAATATCATCCGCGCCGAGCGCGCCGCCGCCGAATACCGTGCGGCGCTGCAGATCCTGCATCCACAGTCGGATTCGTGGTCGCCGCCGGTCATCACCATCTCGGGACGCGAGAACAAGAGCCTCGACGTGCTGTGGGAGAAGATCCTCGCTCACCGCAAAGCGCTCACTGCTTCCGGCGAGTTTGCTGAGCGCCGGCAAAGCCAGGCCGTCGCCTGGATGCGCGATATGTTGAACGATCGCATCATGACGGGCGTGCAGTCGAATGCACGCGTTGCGGCACGGCTGCCGGGGCTTGAAGCAGACGTTCGCGAAGGCCGCCTGTTGCCGACACTGGCCGTCGACGAGATAATGACCCTCGCCGGCATTCGGGCTTGAGACAACACTTGATAGAGGATGCCTTGGCATCACGGCGACCGATCATTCTGCTCACCGGCTTCGGCCCCTTCCCGGGCGTCGACAGCAATGCCACGGCCGAGCTGATCCCGGAGCTTGCCAAGGCAGCGCGCGCGCATTTCCATGAGTATGAGGTGATCGACGAAGTGCTCCCCGTGGAGTGGAGCCGCGGGCCGCAGGCGCTCGAGCGGCTTTTGGCCGGCGGCAAGTTGGTCCTGGCGCTGCACTTCGGTGTCTCGCATGGAGCCAATGGTTTCCAGATCGAGCTAGTCGGCCGCAACCTGCGCGGCGCCCGCCCCGATGCGAGCGGCCAGTTGCCGAGCTGCGAAGCCGTCATCGCCACAGGGCCTGCCGTGCTGGCGGCCACCTTGCCGGCCGAGCGCATCGTCACCCGGCTGACGCGCGCCGGCTTCCCGTGCTGCACATCGGATGACGCCGGCGATTACCTCTGCAACGCGCTGATGTATCACTCGCTTACCGCGGCCCGGACGCTGCCGACACCGTTCATTTCCGGCTTCATTCACGTGCCGGCGAACCTGCAGGCAACGAGTTGCGAGGAGACGGAAAGGGGCACGGAATGCGTTCTCACCTGGGACGCGGCCGTCGCCGGCAGCATCGAGATCATCGCCGCCTGCCTCGGTGACGGAGCCTCTGTTGTAGCGGCATAAGACGCCGTTAACCGCCGTTGGCCTAAGACTTGCCATCTCCAAGCGATGCTCTCCCGAGGCTCCCAGCGATGACGCTCGACCGCCGTAGTGTTCTTGCCTCCGGCATCGCCGCCGGCTTTGCCGCGGGTGCCGCCGATACCGGTGCGCGCCCGGCCGAGGCGCGTGCACACTCGGGCGCGGGGGCTGAACTCGGCCTCGTGCCCGGCAGCCCGATCGATCAAGCGCCCGTGCTGCAGACGAAGCGACGAGTCGCGGCGCCCCGCTAGAGCTCCCCGCCGGCCGCTATCGTATCGGCTTAATCGAGTTGCTCCCCGGCGCACGCCTCATAGGCGCCGCCGGTGCCACGACCCTGGAGTTCGCCGGCAGCGGCGCCTTCATCACCGCCGACCACGCCGACGGCATCCTGCTCGAAGGTATCGTCCTCGACGGCGGCAACCAGATGCTCGACTCGGGTCGCACTGACGGCCTCGTCGCGATCCGCAACTCTCGCGGCATGCGCCTGCGCCATCTGACGCTCACCCGCAGTCCCGCCAACGCTATCTCGCTTCAATCCTGTGGCGGCAGCGTTGCCGACTGCACCATCACCGCCGCCATGCAGGCCGCCATCCGCAGCATCGACGCATTGGGCCTCGATATCGTTCACAACGACATCGCCGACTGCGGCAACAACGGTATCCAGGTGTGGCGCTCGGAGGCCGGCGAGGACGGCAGCATCGTGTCCGGCAACCGCATCGTGCGCATCCGCGCCGACGCTGGCGGCACGGGCGAGAACGGTAAAGGCGTGAGCGTCTTCCGGGCCGGCGGCGTCCTCGTCTCCGGCAACCGCATCACCGACTGCGCCTACACCGCCGTGCGCGGCAACGCCGCCTCCGACAACCGGATCATTGCCAACAACTGCGCCCGGCTCGGCGAGGTGGCGCTGTACGCCGAGTTCGGCTTCGAGGGTGCGCTGATCTCGGGTAACCTCGTCGACACCGCCGCGACCGGCATCTCGGTGACCAACTTCAACGACGGTGGGCGTCTTGCCGTCGTGCAGGGCAACCTCGTGCGCAACCTGTTTCGACGCGAGCACGAGCCGGTCGACAAACGCGGCCATGGCATCACGGTCGAAGCCGACACGGCGCTCTCCGGCAACGTCATCGAGAGGGCGCCGTCAGCGGGCATCGTCATTGGCTGGGTGCCGTACATGCGCGAGGTCGTCGCCACGGCGAACTCGTGCGTCGGCATCCTCATCTCGTCCGACAAGGGCGCCGGCGCGTGCCTGTTGGCGAACAACATGATATCGGGAGCCACCGATGGCGCCATCCGCGCCATGGACGGGGAAGGCAACGCCGTCGGCCCCGAGCTGACGCACGGCGGCGACGGCAAGCAGCTGTCGATCATCGGCAATTTGTCGGTGTAGCCGGCTCAGACCTTGAGGCTGGCCAGCGCGCCCTCGAAGTACGACGAGGAACGCACGGCGCCCACCTCAGACCCGCGCCACGTCTTGATGGCGCCGACGGGCATCAGCCCGCGCGCCGCCGGATAAAGCCGCTCGACCAGCGCCATCGCCGCGCCGGCCGCCGCGCGCTTAGCCCCGTCCTCGATCTTCAAGGCAAAGCCGAGCCCCAGCTCCGGAAAGGCGCCGCAGTAGACGCCCTCGGCGCCCGTCTTCATGAACACCTGGCGCGGCAGCGCGCGCATGACGACCGTATCGGCGCGGCTCCTGCCTGCGACGAGGTCGGGGTGCTCCCAGCACGCATCAAGAATGCAGGCGACCGCGGCGCGCCGCTCCGCCGACATGCCCACGCCCGTGGCGAGCCTTGCGAACATGCGCGCCATCTCCGCCAGCGGCATCGCCCAGTTCGGCACCGAGCAGCCGTCGATGCTCCGCACCTCCGCCCCGAGCCGCAGCCCGGAGATATCGACAAGGGCGCGGTGCACGCGTTGCTGCACGGGATGGCTTTCGTCCCAATATCCCATGGTCGGCTCGCGCAAATGCACTGCCGTCGCCAGCATTCCGGCGTGCTTACCTGAGCAATTGTTGTGCAGCTGCGTCGGCGTCTCGCCGGCGGCGATCAGCGCGTTGGCAGCGGAGGCGCCGAGCGGCGCATGCGCGCCACAGGCGAGCGCGTCCGGCGTCAGTCCTGCGCGATCGAGCATGGCAGCGGCGAGATGCGTATGCCGTTCGGTGCCCGCATGCGAGCCGCAGGCAAGCGCGATCTCGGCCGCTCCGAAACCGAAGCGGTCAGCGGCACCCGTCTCTATCAGCGGCAGCGCCTGCAGCGCCTTCACCGCCGAACGCGGATAGACGGGCCGCTCGACATCGCCCAGGCGCAACGCCAGTGCGCCTGATGGCGCGGCGACGGCGATCGCGCCGCGGTGCCAGCTTTCGACCAGCGTCCCGCGCGTCACCTCGATGAGGATGGGATCGGTCATGTCCTCGCTTTGCAACTAGACGCGTCGCGCCAATCAGCGCGTTAGCATCGGCCGCGTAGCGGACACGATCAAGTCCGCTGCGGCTTCAAGCCGCCCAACATTCGAGCATCTCTGAGAGGAATTCGAGGCGAGTGCCGTATTCGCTGCCAGTGCCTACTTCGCGGCGCACTTCGACAGCTGGGCTTCGCGCTTCTGCGCGCTGGCCTTCGAGGTATCAGGGCCGACGGAAGCGCACCATGACGCGTGCGCGCCCTTGTCGACCGACCACTCGGCGCCCGACAACCCGCATTTGAGTTTGAGGTTGCGCTGCTGCTGCTCCAGCGAAGTCTTCACGTACCAGTCGCAGTTGGCCAGCGCCGGCTGCGCGATGGCGGCACCCAGCAGGGCCAGAGCCGGTAGTGCAGTGCGCAGCCATGCGGTCGTCATCGTCCTCACCTCAACGGTCCTTTTGCCGGATCGCATGCCGACCCTAGGCTTGCTGCCATGAACCCAGACTGAATGGGCGGCTGTTAACCCTCGCCGGCCCCTTCCGGCAAGTTCCATACACCGCAAATGCGGCCCCGGCGAGCCTTCTCGCCGTGTGGGAAGACCGCCGCCGAAAACTGAAAAAACCTGTCACTCCCGGAACAGCGCGGCGTCCCCGCGCGCGTCATTCTGCCCCCGTAGCCGGCCACCTCCACGCACCAATGGGGCCGCACAAGTCAAAGGGAGAGTGTCGTGCACGGTCGCATCACGAAGTTCAACACTAAGGTCGGCTTCGGCGTCATCGAGGCCGAGAACGGCGCCAAGTACCGCTTTACCCCGACCGAGGTCGTGAACCTCAACGGACGCCTCGTTGGCCACAGCGTCGACTTCCTCGTCGCCGCCCGCCAGCCGAAGGAAATCATCCTCATGACCGGCACGCCCTGGACCGCCTTCGGCGGCGGCAGCCACTAACCATAGAGCTTGGAGCGCAAGACAATGGCCATGACCTGGGATCTCACCGACATTCCGGCCGTCGATGCGGCCGACCTCGCCGCCGCCATGCGTTCCCTTTTCGAGGTCGGCCGCGGGCTGGTGCTTATCAACGGCGCTACCGAAGCCGACCTCGACACAGCGCGCGCTGCCCTGCAGAGCCGTCATCACGCCGAGCCGCAGCGCGCGCTGGCCGCCTTCGTGCGCTTCCGCCACCTCGTCGAGGTGTTCGGTGCCCGCCGCCTCAAGGACCTGATGCTTGGCAACGGCTTTGCGCTCATGGCCCCCGCCATCGCCATTGCCTCCACGCTGCGCCTCAACGGCAACCGCGGCTTCAACCCGCAGCGTTTCCTTCTTTCGCTTCAAGAGGCACTCACCGCGAACGTCGTCGCGCTCGACAAGCGCCCTGCCGCGGCCACTGAAGCCGAGCGTCTCGCCGCCTAAGCGGTGACAGCCCCCAATCTCGGTCGGCTGAGCGGCGCGACACAAGCGCCGCTCTGAAACGCCAAAGACTATCGCCGACGCTCCTCCTCCGTCTGAAGCAGTCCCGTATCCTTTCGCATCCGCGAGCAGGCTCTCGTTCGCCAACATCGCCGATTGCGCGCGCCAGCTGCACACGACTGAACTATGCTGGAGCGATCGCAGTTGAGCTTGCTGATGCACTCGCTTCTATCAAAAGCCGGCCTTCCCGCCGTGGGGATCTTCTCCGAGCTCAGCGCCGACGAGCGCACCGCCCTCATGGCCGAGCTCGAAACGCGCGCCCTCAAACGCGGCGACGTCCTGGTGCGCCAGGGCGATGCGGCCGACGCGCTTTACATCGTCATCTCCGGGCGTTTTGCCGTCACCCTCGAGGGCCGGCGCGAGCCGCTCACCGAGATCGGCCCCGAGCAGCCAGTTGGGGAGATCGCCTTCCTAACCGGCGGGACACGCACCGCCACCGTCTCCGCCATGCGCGACAGCCTGGTGCTGCGCCTCGGACGGGCGGAGTTCGAGGGTATCGCCGCCAGATGTCCAGGCATCTGGCGCACCTTGACCACGGCGCTGTCGCACCGCCTCGCCGCGACGACGTCGTCGCAGCCGGCACCGCCCGACCCGCGCCCGCGCACCATCGCCGTCATCCGCGCCGGTGGATCGCAACTCCCCGGTGCCTTCATCGACCAACTCGTTTCTGTGTTCTCGGCCAACGCCAATACACTGGTGCTCGACGCCAATCGTGCCGCCGACCTGTTGCCCAAAGGCGTGCAGCTCGACAGTACCGAGGCGACGCAGGCGCTGAACCAGCTGGAGAGCTCGTACGACTACCTGATCTTCCTCGCCGACGCGGAGCTGACGCCTTGGTCGCAGAAGGCCGTCCGCCACGCCGATCTCGTGCTCGCCGTGGCGACGGAGGACGCCGATCCGGCACCCAACGCGCTCGAACAGCTCGCCGCCGCCTTCGTCAACACCGAGGCGCGCCGCCTCGTCATCGTGCATGAGCGGCGCGAACCGTTGTCGGGTACGGCCCGCTGGCTGCGCCGCCGCAGCCTCGCTATGCACCATCACGTGGCAATGGACGACCGCGGCACCATCACGCGCCTCTATCGCTTCATCAACGGCACCGCGCTCGGCCTCATCGCCTGCGGCGGCGGCGCGCTGTGCGCCGCGCATGTCGGACTCTACAAAGCGCTGATCGAGAGCGGCTTCGAGTTCGACATCATCGGTGGCACCTCGGCCGGCGCGGCCATGGGTGCCGCCTTCGCCATGGGCAAGCACCCCGACGATATCGACCGCGGCACGCACGACATCTTCGTCACCAACCACGCGATGCAACGCTACACCTGGCCGCGCTATTCGCTGCTCGATCACCGGCACTACGACACGCAGCTTTCGCGCTATTTCGCCGGCACCAACATCGAGGATCTGTGGATCCCGTACTTCTCGGTATCCACCAACCTGTCGAGCTACGAGCTGCACCGCCACGTTCGCGGCAATCTGTTCGACGCTATCCGCGCGTCGGGCTCCATTCCGGTGCTGCTGCCGCCGGTTTACACACCCGAAGGCGAGATGCTGGTCGACGGCTGCCTGCTCGACAACGTGCCGATCCGCACCATGCATGAGCTCAAGAGCGGACCGAACGTCGTCGTCAGCTTCGATATCCCCGAGCTTGAACGCTTCGACGTCAAATACGAGACGCTTCCCTCGCGCGCCGAGCTGATCCGCATGAGCATCAACCCGCTAACGCGCAGCAAGCTGCCCGCCGCGCCGGGGCTCACCAC
>DATBSP010000060.1:0-2972 GCA_036559705.1 Hyphomicrobium sp. | reverse complement strand
GTCGATTTGCTGCCCCCGCCCTGACCTATGTCATGAGGCTGGCGGCTCTTTTCCGGTGTTCAAATCATAAAGGAAATAGATTGGCAACACTCATGATTCAGGGCGCTCGTGCGGCATATGCACGCTTGCGGCACAAGGTTTCTCGGCCGAATGATTTCAGGCCCCGCTCGCGCCGAAATTTGGCCCCAATACTCGGCGATGGCGATTTTTCAATGCTGCGCATCTCCGCCCCACGGCACCTCAACTCACAATCTAGTCTGGCCAGGGGCGGTTCGCCGATGTATCTGCGCATGCGCCGGTCGCATTAGCCTTAATGAGTGAACATGCCGAGATTTCCATTCTGTCTGCCAGGCCTGCGGGCACTTGCCGGCATCGCTCTCGCGCTCGGTTTTGCCGGCGAGGCCCTGGCGCAAGGCGCCTCGCCCGAGGCGGCCCCGGTCGCCACCGGACCCGGCAGCGTGGTGAAGGAGACGCATGGCGCCTGGCAGGTTTCCTGCCGCACGCCGCCCGGCGCCAAGGAAGAAAAATGCGCGTTGGTGCAGAGCGTCACCGCTGAGGACCGGCCGAATGTCGGGCTGACGGTGGTTTTCTATAAAGCGATCGGCGAGGACAAGAAGCTCTTGCGCGTGGTGGTGCCGCTCGGCGTGCTGCTGCCCACCGGCCTCGGACTCAAGATCGACGGCCAGGACGTGGGCAACGCGCCCTTCCTCAAATGCGGCAAGCGCGGCTGCGTCGCCGAGGTGGTGTTGCAGGACGAGGTGATCGCCAAGATGAAAACGGGCACGACGGCCATGTTCATCATCTTCGACACACCGGAGGCCGGCATCGGCATTCCCGTCGCGCTGCAGGGCTTCGGCGACGCGCTCGCCAACATGAAATAGCTGCAAATCCGCTCGGGGAAAAAAATCGGCGACAGAGAAAGGAGACTCTGTCGCCGACGACATCCGTCTTTTGGGGGGACGGACTAACGTCCCTCCGTGCAGGGTAGCGGAAGGGACGTGTGACTTGACGCCTATATGGTTAGCGCGAGGCTTACGGTCAAGCCCGCGGCATGCAAACCAGCGCGCGGCTCACAAAGCTGGCTGATGTTCCACGGCGGTCCTTAAGGTCATGCCGAGAGGTAGCGGCTGCACCGTGCGAAAATGCTGGCAACTCATACACGCACGCCTGCGTCCACATGCCTCTCGCCAACAGACGACCTGGTCGAGCCGCGCCAGCATGATGCGTTCGAGATGTTGGGAGACCGATCCCTTGACGTAGATCAGCTCGCCGGCGATCTCATCGCCATCGATGAACTGGCTCGCCTGGTAGGTGGTCTGGAAGCCAAACAGTCTGTCCGTGCCGATCCCTCGCCGCAGCAACCTGCCGATATGTCCGGCATGCGGACCGACGAAGACCACGCGATCGGCGACCTCTAACGCGTCGCGGGCGATGCGGCGGTAACGCGGACCCGCCGCGCCCGGATAGTCGGAAATCGTGCCGACGATGATCGTCTTGCGCGGCGCGCTGACGCTGTTTACGAAGGTCAGTCCTTCGACGATCGTCCAATACGGCGCCTTGTGCGAATCGAGCACAAAAAACGCGCCGTCGTCCCGCGGGTGGACAGTATACCTGCCGAATACGGGATCGGTACGCTCCACGATTTGGACACAGCTCTTCAGATCGACGCCACACGCCAGCCCGACGCCAATCGCGGCCAACACCGACGTCACCCAATGCTTGCCGATGAGCTTGGTCTGAACGCGAACGGTTTCGCCCTGGTAGGCGATACTCATCGACATCCGCTCGGGCCAATCGCTGGACACGTCGAATGCCCTGAGATCTGCCGCGGGAGAACGGCCGAATGTCAGCAGGCGTGCGCGCGTCCGTTTGGCCATGTTCGCGATGAGCGGATTGTCGACATTCAAAATGCCGACGCCGCTTCGCGGCAGCCTTTCCATCAGGATCCCCTTCTCGCGAGCAACCGCCTCGCGGTTGCGATAATTCGAGAAGTGATCGTCGCCGACCGTCGTCACCACACCGATCTGCGGTTGGAACGCCCAGAGCGACTTGCGCAGACCGCCGGGAAAGCTGGCGTGGGCCTCGAGCAGGCAATACGCCGTCGATCGGTCTGCCCGGAGCACCGTATCGGCTGCGAGCGTCGTGCCCCGATCGATGCCTTTGCGGCATTTGCCCACCGACGAAAGGATGGCCTCGGATAGGGCAATGGCCGTGCTCTTGCCGCAGCTGCCGGTGAAGGCGATGAAGGTCGTGTGGGTGAGCCCAAGCCGTTTGACCCTGGCGAACAGGTTCAACACGTTGCTTCCGTCCTTCGGCGCCCTCCTGCGCAATATTTGCATCAGCGGGCGAAACGGACGACGCACTATATTGCGGACAAACTGCATCGAGCGCGGAATTACCCCCTCCTCCGGTCCAGAGCGTTTGCCTTATCCTCGGCGTGCTTGCGCCGCCCGGCGGCGCTATCGGGGTTCACGGCTTTCCCCTGCCGGTGAACCAACCTGGCGAAGCCTGTTCTACTGCCCGTGCCTGACGATCCGAAGGTTAGCGTTCGACCGAACGTCCGTAAAGCGGGAGGTGTCGATTGTGCGGCTTTGACGCGCGCGCATTTCGCGCCCGCAGCGCGGCACCCACGCCATCGGTTTCAATGAGTTCCTCGAGACTAGCAGCTGGATCGCTGGCGGCCGCTCGGATGAAGCTGATCGCGTGACCCACGAACTCGCGCAGCAATCGATTGCAATATCTCTGGGATCGAATTGAAGCGAGCAGCCGTCTTGCTGGAGTAGATCGTCGTAAACAACGAAAAGCCCCCCGATGCACGGGGCGGCGCATCCTGGTCCTGGTCGGCTTCAGACCACCAAAATGGACGGGAGGCACGACTGTCGCACTTCGAATCTTCAGCACCGCTGGAAAAGACCGGGGTGCTCCGCGAGTTGAATTCCGCAGAGAGAGCGCCCTCGGGAGGCCGGTGATAC
>DATBSP010000059.1:0-38642 GCA_036559705.1 Hyphomicrobium sp. | reverse complement strand
AAGCGGATGATCCCGCGTGGTCCCTACGAGAAGTAGGTGGGGGCCGTGTGTCCGAAACCACGGTCTCGGTCAGGGACAGCTCCCATGCGGATCTTATAGGCCCCGGGGAACATATGTGCTTCTAACGCACCCCGCAGCGAGCGTGAATGTAGAGCAGCGCTGGTGAATTTTCCAGCCGCTCCTCGCGACATCCACGCCCTTGGCAATCGACTCAGGCGTGGCGTTTGGCTTCGGCGCTGTCGATGGGTGTGTCGCCAGCGGCGTTTCCGTCCGTGGCATCCCACAGCTCGTCGGCAATGGTCAGCGCAGCCATGAGCAAAAGGCGTCCTTCGCCGACGTTGCCGTGCTCGCGCGTCAGCGCTTCGAGGCGGCTGTTGACGTAGTCGGCGAGCTCTGTGAGGCGCGGCTCCTCGCCGTCCCCGCAATTAAAGCGATAGGGGCGTCCGTTGACAGTGATCGCGACCTGACTCATCGCCCCCACCGTTCCGCTCAGCGCCCTGGCGAGTTGCTCAGGCGTCGCTTTCGAGCACGTTATGCAGCGAGTCTATCGCCCAATCAATGCGATTGACGGCCTCATCGCGCGCTTGCTCGAGCTTGGCGATCATCGCTTGCGCCTCGCTGAGTTGCGCTTTGAACTGATCGCGCTCGCGCTCGGCCGCCTCGAGGCGCGCCTGCCCGTTGCGCTTGGGCTCCCCGGGCGCTGCACGCCCGGCCCGTTGGCGCGGCGGCTCTGCCTGCCGCTTGCCTTTTTGCGTCACCCGCTGAGCCATTTTAGGTTCTGCCCTCCGAGATACGCCCAATTTCCCCCGGGCGATCCACGGTGCTTCCCGTGTCATGACCTTATGTGTCGCTGTTCGGAGGCGTCAACAAGGCAAGGAGCGAAGCAGCGCGCGCCCAACAGAATTCTCATGTCACACAAATTTTTGTGCGCTGCTTCCGGTCGCTGTTCAGCACGCCGTTGCATGCCGCATTGACACCACTGGCCCGCGTCCAGTTAATGGCGCGCGTTTGGGCATGCACTCAACGCATGCATAGAAGAGAATTTCGCCAAGGAGGCGACGGCGATGACTGTGAAGGTTGCGATCTCGGGCTTTGGCCGCATCGGCAGAAACGTCCTGCGGGCCGCCGCCGAGGCCAAGCGCAGCGATTTGCAGTTTGTCGCCATCAACGACCTGGTGCCGACCAAGGACAACGCGCACCTATTCAAATATGACAGCGTGCACGGCACTTTCCCCGGCGAGGTGAAGGTCTCCGGCGATTCCATCGACGTCGGGCTCGGCGCGCCGATCAAGGTGCTGGCCGAGAAGGACCCTGCGAAGTTGCCGTGGAAGGATCTCGGCATCGACATTGTCATGGAATGCACGGGCATCTTTACCGATAAGGACAAGGCGCAGGAGCATCTGACGGCGGGCGCCAAGCGCGTGCTCGTCTCGGCACCCTCGAAGGGCGCTGACATCACCGTCGTCTACGGGGTCAACCACGAGAAGCTCACCGGCGACCACAAGATCGTCTCCAACGCCTCGTGCACGACCAACTGCCTGGCGCCAGTCGCCAAGGTGCTGAACGACCTCGTCGGCATCCAGTCGGGCTACATGACGACCATTCATTCCTACACCAACGATCAGCGCATCCTCGACCAAGCGCACAAGGACATGCGCCGCGCGCGCGCCGCCGCGCTGTCGATGATTCCCACCACGACCGGCGCCGCGGTGGCCGTGGGTCTGGTCATGCCCGAGTTGAAGGGCAAGCTCGACGGCACGTCCATCCGCGTGCCGACGCCGAACGTCTCTGTCATTGACTTGAAGTTCATTCCTGGCCGCGAGACGACGGTCGAGGAGATCAACAAGGCCATGCTGCACGCGAGCTCCCAGCAGCTGAAGGGCGTGCTCAGCTATGTGACGGACGAGCTGGTCTCCATCGACTTCAACCACTCGGCGTATTCGTCGAACTTCGATTCGACGCAAACGCAGATTGTCGATGGGCGGCTGGCACGCGTGCTGTCCTGGTACGACAACGAGTGGGGCTTCTCGAACCGCATGCTCGACACGGCCGTCGCCATGGGCAAGCTGCTTTAGTCCAATCGGCTCGTTGCCGGCGGAAGCGACCGGCGCTATCGCTGCTGTGATGGCTGCCTATCGCAACATCGTCGTTCTGACCGGCGCCGGGCTCTCCGCCGAGTCCGGCATCGCCACGTTCCGCGACCGCGACGGTATCTGGGCGAAGTTCGACGTCGAGGAGGTGGCGACGCCCGAGGCCTTCCGGCGCAACCCGCAGCTCGTGCACGACTTTTACAATCATCGCCGACGCGGGCACGCCGGAGTCGCGCCGAACGCCGCGCACCTCGCCCTAGCGAAGCTGGAGCGGGAGCACCAAGGCACGGTTACCATCATTACGCAGAATATCGACGCGCTGCACGAAGCGGCAGGATCGCGCAACCTCATCCATATGCACGGTGAGCTCCTGAAGGCCCTATGCGCGCTATGCTGCGAGCGGCACGACTGGAGCGACGATCTGGGCTTGAAGACGCCGTGCCCCGTCTGCAGCAAAAAGGGGGGCATGCGCCCGGATGTCGTGTGGTTCGGCGAGATGCCTTACGACATGGAGCGGATCTATGAGGCGCTGATCGACGCCGACCTGTTCATCTCGATCGGCACGAGCGGCAACGTCTACCCGGCGGCGGGCTTCGTCGCCGCGGCTCGCGAGGCGGGGGCGCATACGGTGGAATTGAACCTCGAGCCATCGGAAGGGGCGCACCGCTTCCACGAGGCGATCCATGGTCCGGCGACGCGCATCGTCCCGGTCTTCGTCGACCGGCTGCTCGTAACCAAGAGCTAGCGGCGGAAAATGGCGACAGCCTCGATCTGGGCCGAATAGAGAAACTGATCGATGGGCGTCACACGCTCGAGCTTGAAGCCGCCGTCGATGAGGATACGTGCATCGCGGGCGAGCGTTGCAGGATTGCACGACACGGCCGCAACCGTCTTGACGCCGGAAGCGGCGAGCGCGGTGGCTTGCGTCGCGGCACCTGCACGCGGCGGATCGAACACCGCCGCCTCGAACGGTTGCAATTCCTTGACCGACAACGGTTCGCGAAAGAGATCGCGCAGCTTGGTTTCGATGGGTTTCAGCCCCGGCGTCCGCTTGGCCGCACTATCGAGCGCGGCGATCGCCACCTTGTCGCCGTCGACGCTGAGAACGGAAGCGCGCTGCGCCAAAGGAAACGTGAATGTGCCCAAGCCGCAGAACAGGTCGACGACGCGCTTGGTTTCGCCGACGGCAGTGGTGACGAGGCGCACCATTTCCGCCTCGGCAGCCGGCGCCGCCTGCATGAAGGAGCGGGCCGGTAGCACCACGTTGGCATTGCCGAAGCGGACCGCCGGCACGGTTGCCTGATAGAGCGTATCGCCGGCTAGCGTCAGGCGCGCAAGCGTCAACGCGGTGGCTTCGCGCGCAAGGAACTCGCGCACGTCGAGCGAGGGATCGCCCGGCACGTCCTCGATGGCGACGTCGAGCCCGTTGGCGGCGAGCGTCACGACCACGCGGGCCGGCGCGCGCCGCGACATCAGCGGCTCGACCAGCTGGCGCAAGCCCGGCAACGCGCGCACGATGGCCGATGCGGTCACCGGGCATTCCTGCAGGTCGACGATCTCAACGCCTTTCGCTTCGTGAAAGCCGAGCGTAACGCCGCGCCCGGTCCGCCGCGCCGAGAACGCCGCGCGGCGGCGCGCGCCAGCGCCAACGGTGACGACGTGGCCCACGGGCGCGTCGATGCCGCGGGCGGCAAACGCCGCGACCACCAATTCGCGCTTCCAGGCAAGGTAGGCGGGCGCGCGCAGATGCTGCACGTCGCAGCCGCCGCAGTGGGTGAAGTGGCGGCACACCGGAGCGATACGCTCCGGGCTCGGTTCGACAATGGCGATGAGGCGCGCGCGCTCACCGCGGACGTCGGCCTGTACGCGCTCACCCGGCAACGCATAGGGCACGAATATCGGCCCCGCGGGTCCGTCGGCCAGCCCGTCGCCCTGGGCGCCGAGGCGCGCGATGTCGAGGGCTTGCGTGTCACTCATCGTGCAGCGCGCCGATGAGGAACTCGACATTGCCGGAGCCGCCTTTGATCGGTGATGGAATGGCGCCGGCGACGCGCCACCCCGGCCGCGCCGCGAGCCACGCCGTCACGGATTCGAGCGCGCCCTGGCGCGCCTCGGCATCGCGCACGATGCCGCCCTTGCCGATGCGCTCCGGCCCTACCTCGAATTGTGGCTTCACCAGCGCGACGAGGAAGGCGCCGGGCGCGGCAAGCTCGAGCGCCGGGCCCAGGGCCTTGATCAGCGAGATGAAACTGACGTCGGCGGTGATGGCACCGACTGGCTCGGGAACGGTTTCGCGCGTCAGGCGGCGCGCATCCAATCCTTCCAGCGAGACGACGCGCGGATCTGATTTTAGGCTGGCGTGGAGCTGCCCGTGCCCCACATCGGCTGCGTAGACTTTGCGCGCAGCTCGGTCGAGCAGCACCTGCGTGAAGCCGCCGGTCGAAGCGCCGACGTCGAGCGCGATGCTCCCGTCAGGGTCGAACTCGAAGGCGGCTAATGCGGCAGCAAGCTTTTGCCCGCCGCGCGACACTGCGCGTACCGTGCCCGTGTCATCGAGCGTCAGCCCCTGCGCCTCGTCAACCTCGGTGCCGGCCTTCGTGCACACGTCGGCGCCGATGCGCACTTGTCCCGATCGGATGAGGTCGCGCGCGCGCGAACGGGTGGGTACCAGGCCGCGCTCGACGAGCACAAGATCCAATCGCTTTCTCATAGGCTCACGTTTACGATATCTTGGCAGCAGGCGCGCAATCTCTGCGCGCAATTATTTGGAGACGCAAATGCGCCGCGCCTTCGCCGTCACCCTCATTGTTCTGTCGCTAGCCGCTTGCGGCGACAATAGCACCCCCGCCCAACACGAAACGCACACCCCGCCATCGGCCGACGCGATAACCCGCACGCCTTCACCGCCCGGTGCCAAGGTCTTCCTTATCGAACCCAAGGACGGGGCGACGGTCAAGAATCCGATCACCGTGAAGTTCGGCGTTGAGGGGATGAAAGTGGTTCCCGCCGGCACCGATGAGCCCGACAGCGGCCACCATCACCCGCTGATCGACGCGAAGGTCGATGACAGCACCGCCATTCCCGCCGACGCCCAGCACATCCACTATGGCAAGGGCCAGACTGAAGGGACGATCGAGCTTTCTCCCGGTAAGCACACGCTGCAGGACATATTCGCCGACAAGAGCCACGTTCCGTTTGATCCGCCTGTGCAATCCGACGTTGTCACCATCACCGTCGAGTAAGCGCAGCCTCCGTTACTGAGTGGCCTCATTCAACTTCCTGTGAAAAACAGATTCTGCTCGTAATGATGCATCGTTCTGGGCCGCTTTGTCGTTGTCCGGAGAAATCCGGACGAGGCCACAATCGAGGAGGCCCCATGCTCGCTATCAAACGTCGCGTTTTCCTGCAGGGTGCTGCAGCCGCCGCGCTCTCCACCTATGTCGGCGCCGATCTAGCCTCGGCGGCCGAGGACAGCGGCCCCTTCAAGCTACCGCCGCTCCCGTACGACTTCGGCGCACTAGAGCCCAGCATCGACGCGCAGACCATGGAGTTGCACCACGACAGGCATCACGCCGCCTACGTGAAGAAGCTGAACGAAGCAGTAAAGAACCACCCGAAGGTCGCTGCGATGCGGCTGGAAGAAATCCTCGCCAGGTTGCCCGAGCTTCCCGAGGACATCCGCACCGCCGTGCGCAACAACGGCGGCGGGCATGCCAACCACTCGATGTTCTGGCAAGTGATGGGCAAAGGTGGCGGCGCGCCCGAGGGCGACCTCAAGGCGGCGATCGATTCCGATCTGGGCGGCCTCGACAAGCTGAAAGAGGACTTCAACGACAAGGGCGGCAAGGTGTTCGGCTCCGGCTGGGTGTTCGTCGCGGTGGCACCGAATGGCAAGCTGTCGCTGCTCACCAAGCCCAACCAGGACACGCCGCTGATGGAAGGCGGGCGCGTCTTGTTCGGCAACGACGTGTGGGAGCACGCCTATTACCTGAAGTATCAGAACCGCCGGCCGGAGTACCTCAAGGCGTGGTGGGACGTCGTGAATTGGAAGGCGGTCGGCGAGCGCTACGCCGCCGCTAAAGCCGGCAAGCTGGCGGTCTAACAGGAGTGGCTACGCGCGGCTGGCGAGTGCTTCGCGGCCGAGCGCGCCGAGCACCGTCGTCACGATGCCGTTGGCCGTCAGTCCCGCCTGCTCGTACATCGCGTCCGGCTTGCCGTGCTCGATGAACTTGTCGGGCAGCACCATGGTGCGCACCTTGAGGCCGCGGTCGAGCAGCCCGCTGTCGGCGAGGAAACGCAGAACGTGACTGCCGAAACCGCCGATGGAGCCCTCCTCCACCGTCACCAGAACCTCATGGTTCTGCGCCAGGCGGCGAATGAGATCCTCATCGAGCGGCTTGGCAAAGCGGGCGTCTGCCACCGTCGCCGAGAGGCCGAAGGTGGCGAGCTGATCGGCTGCCTTGAGACACTCGCGCGCGCGGGGTCCGAACGACAGCAGCGCCACGGCCGTGCCTTCGCGCAGCACGCGGCCCTTGCCGATCTCCAGCGGCGTGCCTTCGGCCGGCAACGGCACGCCGAAGCCCTCGCCGCGCGGATAGCGGAAGGCGGATGGGCGATCGTCGATTGCCGCGGCGGTCGCCACCATGTCGACCAGCTCTGCCTCGTCGGCGGCCGCCATGACGACGAAGCCCGGTAGGCAGGAAAGGTATGTGACGTCGAAGGCGCCGGCGTGCGTGGGGCCGTCGGCGCCGACGAGACCGGCGCGATCGATGGCGAAACGCACCGGCAGGCGCTGGATGGCAACATCGTGCACGACCTGGTCGTAGGCGCGCTGCAGGAACGTGGAATAGATGGCGGCGAACGGCTTCAGGCCTTCTGTGGCGAGGCCGGCGGCGAAGGTGACGGCGTGCTGCTCAGCGATGCCGACGTCGAACGTGCGTTCGGGAAACTGTTTGGCGAAGCGATCGAGGCCGGTGCCGTCGGGCATGGCCGCGGTGATGGCGACAATCTTATCGTCCTTCTTCGCCTCGGCAATAAGAGCCTCGGCGAATACGCGCGTGTAGCTCGGTGCCTTCGGCTTGCTGATGTCCTGCGCGCCTGTGACGACGTTGAACTTGCCGACGCCGTGGTACTTGTCGTCGGACGCCTCGGCGGGTGCGTAGCCCTTGCCCTTCTTGGTGACGACGTGGACGAGAATCGGTCCCTGGCGCGCGTCGCGCACGTTCTTCAAGACGGGCAGCAGGTGATCGAAGTTGTGACCGTCGATCGGCCCTACGTAGTAAAACCCGAGCTCCTCGAACCATGCGCCGCCCTGCCACAGATGCCGCGTGTATTCCTCCACGCGCGCGGCACGTCGCTCCCAGCTCTTCGGCAGTTGCCGCGCCAGCTGCTTGGCGATGTCGCGCAGATAGAGATACGTCCCGCTCGATGATATGCGCGCGAGGTAGGCGCTCAGCGCCCCGGTCGGCGGCGCAATCGACATGTCGTTGTCGTTGAGCACGACGATGAGGCGCTCATCGCGCGCCCCGGCATTGTTCATCGCCTCGTACGCCATGCCGGCGCTCATGGCGCCGTCGCCGATCACGCACACGACGTTGTTGTCGCGCTTGGCGAGATCGCGCGCTACTGCCATGCCAAGGCCGGCGGAGATCGAGGTCGAGGAGTGCGCGGCGCCAAACGGGTCGTACTCGCTTTCGACGCGGCGCGTGAAACCGGAGAGGCCGCCCGGCGCGCGCAGCGTGCGGATGCGGTCGCGGCGGCCGGTGATGATCTTGTGCGGATAGGTCTGGTGGCCGACGTCCCAGACGAGCCGGTCGCGCGGCGTATCAAACACCCAGTGCAGGGCAACGGTGAGCTCGACAACCCCGAGGCCGGCGCCGAGGTGACCGCCTGTCACCGATACGGCGTCGATCGTTTCCTGGCGCAACTCGGCCGCGAGCTGCGGAAGTTCGGATTCTTCGAGCTTGCGCAGATCCTCGGGCGTTTTGACACGGTCGAGAAGCGGCGTCTTCGGGTCGCTGTCCACAGAGCCATCCCGTGTTGTGACCACCTAAGTATTGGTTATGTCACACTGTCGCGCCCCCGCAAGGGAGCAATCGCCGCGGAAGGTTGCGCAAAAGAAAAGCGCGGCTCCGGGGGGAGCCGCGCCGTCGGTCGTCAAAGCCAGTCTAGAATTACCAGTGCTTGCGGCACTTATTGTGCGCGCGGAACCAATGGCCGTCCTTCTTGCACTTGCCAGCCTTGTAGTACTTGGCGTGGTAGTGCTTCTTCTTGAAGTGCGCCTCGGCCGGAGAAGTGGTGGCGACGCCAACCATGGCAAAGGTGCTGAGCATGACAGCGAGGGCCATCAGGAACTTCATTGGTCTTCTCCCCATTTATCAAGACAAAGCCCAAACTAGCGGATGAAAAGCAGAAAAAATGCCTCCCGGTCCTTTGAGCCGGGCGCACCCTAACCAGGTTGTACGACATAGGCTAGAGGGCCTCGGCCGCCGTTTGCCGCATGCGAAAACAGGGCGGTGCTGGCCGCCAGCTAAGCCACTTGCCGGCCACAACAAATTTTTCGGGCGCGTGGCGATGGACGTTCCGCCGCAGGCAATCGCGGCCTGTTTCTTGTCCAGCGCTGGCATATTCGCCTTTGGCGCATTGGACCGCTCGACGTTCGCGCGCTTAGCCTCGCGCCAATGAGCCGGCGTTGGGTCACCGTCAACGATAGGATGCAGAAGGGTTACCGCTATGAGCGCGTGGCCCGGGTGGGGCGCGACTTCGCTGCGGAGTTCACGCCCGCCCTGACGCCGGCCGAGATGCTGCGCCTCGGCGTCTTCGCTGGACGCTACATGACCGACGGACGCGGCGAGTTTCCCAAGAGCTGGTTCACGCGCGCCAAGCTCGCCAAGGGACGGCGCGGCCGTGACGTGGCGCTGAACTACTTCGGCGTCGACGCCAGTCAGCCGCTATCGGAGTGGAAGAAGAAGGGCTGGATTCACCAGGCCGATCCGCGCGGCTGGTTCCAGTGGTACTGCCGTTATTACATGGGCCGGCGCATGGCGGACGAGGACAAGCGGCAGATCAAGCGCTGGAAGCAGATCAAGCGTCATGTGCGGCAGATCGAGAAGAACTGCGAGCGCGGCGACGTGTTCTGCCGACCGCGACAGCGCCAGGCCCTGCTGCATTGGGCCTACGATAGCCGCAGAATTTGAGCTTGAGCTGGCGAAAACGCTACTGCGGGTCGAGGGGCTCGGTGCCCTTGGGGCTGCCGTCGGCGGCGAAGGTGAGCTTCTCGACCTTCGCCTCAGCTTGGCGCAAGAGGCGGTCGCAGTGCTCCTTCAGGACTTCGCCGCGCTCGTAGATGGCGATCGATTCCTCGAGCTCGACGTCGCCGCGCTCCAGCCGCGTGACGATGCTCTCCAACTCCTTCAGTGCCCGCTCGAAGCTCATCTCCTTGATGTCCGCGTGCTTGGGCTGCGTCTTCGACATGACCGTTTCCATGCTGCGTTCCGATGCGTTGTTGTTCGAGTTTACGCGCCGGTATCCATCAGCGCCTTGACGTGGACGGCGACCGAGCGCGCCAGCGCGTTGAGGTCGTAGCCGCCTTCGAGCATCGACACGATGCGGCCGTTGCAGTGCCGCTTGGCGGTGTCGGCGAGCTTCTCCGTCGCCCACAGGAAATCGGCCTCGACCAGCCGCAGATTCGCCAGCGGGTCGGCCGCGTGTGCATCGAAGCCGGCCGAGACGATAAGTATGTCGGGGCCGAAATCATGCAAGGCGGGGAGAATGCGCGATTCGAACGCCTCGCGGAACCGCTCGCCGCCATCGCCCGCGCGCAGCGGCGCATTGTGGATGTTGCCGACACCGCGCTCGCCCATTGCCCCGGTACCGGGGAAGAGTGGCATCTCGTGCGTCGACGCGTAGAACAAGTCCTTGTCCGACCAGAAGATGTCCTGCGTGCCGTTGCCATGGTGAACGTCGAAATCGACGACGGCGACGCGTTCGGCGCCGTGCTTTTGGCGCGCGTAGAGACCGGCGATCGCCGCATTGGAGAATAGGCAGAACCCCATGGCGCGGTCGGTCTCGGCGTGGTGTCCCGGTGGGCGCACCTGGCAGAAGGCATTGGCAGCCTTGCCGGCGACGACGGCGTCGATCGCAGAAAGGCCGGCGCCGACGGCGCGCAGGCTAGCCTCCCAGGTGCCGGCGGAGACGACGGTGTCGCCGTCGATGTGGCGCGGATGCTCGAGCGGCCCGGTGGCGATAGCGCGCATTTTTTCGAGGTGCGCCGCCGGGTGCGCGAGGCGGATCTGCTCCTCCACATCCTCGCGCAGCGGCGCCTCCTCGCGCACCAGGCCTTTGAAGATGTCGTGCGCCAGAACCTTGTCGATGGCGCGCATGCGGTCCGGCCGCTCAGGGTGTCCGAGTCCGGTGTCGTGCTCGAGAAAGGACGGGTGCGTAAGGAGAAGCGTCGCCATGAGTGCGCTTGCCGCATTCTGATTGTGGGCCGTGTTCAGACGCCATGTTAGCGCGCTAGCCGCAAAGAGCCAGAGCGGCAAGCCTCAGCCGAGCTTCAGGTTGGTGGCAACCGTGACGCCGGGCGGCGGCGGGGGCTCGTTAGGGACAAAGAAATCGGGCGCCAGAGGGGTGCCGGGGACGACGCTATAGCGGTCGAAATCCGTGACGCCGCCGGTCTCGTAAAGAAAGCTGTCATCGATGAGGAAATGGCCGGTGAAGTTCGCGGCCGGCTGCTCGAAGACGAGGCAGGCGGCGTCGGCGACGATGTCTGGCGTGCGGCTCATGCGCACGACGGCCTCCCCGCCCAGCACGTTGCGGATGGCCGCCGTGGCAATGGTGGTGCGCGGCCACAGGGCGTTAACCGCGATGCCGTCGCCCTTCAGCTCCTCGGCGAGGCCGAGCACGGCGAGGCTCATGCCGTACTTGGCGATGGCGTAGCCGACGTTGCCGGCAAACCAATCCGGCTTCAGCGTGAGCGGCGGCGACAGCATCAGCACGTGCGGGTTTTCGGCCTGGCGCAGGTGCGGCACGCACGCCTTGGTGACGAGCAAGGTACCGCGCGTGTTGACGCCGAGCATGAGGTCGAGGCGCTTGGCGGTTGTCTGCTCGATGCGGGTGAGCGACAGCGCACTGGCATTGTTGACGCAGATATCGATGCCGCCGAAAGCGGTGACGGTCGCCTCGACGGCGCGGGCGACCTCCTCCTCGAAGCGGATGTCGCAAGGGAGCGCGAGAGCCCGCCCGCCCGCCGCCTCGATCTCGGCGGCGGCCGTATCGACCGTGCCTTCGAGCTTGGGATGCGGTTCCTGTGTCTTGGCGACGACGGCGACGTTGGCGCCGTCGCGCGCGGCACGCTTGGCGATGGCGAGGCCGATGCCGCGGCTGGCTCCGGTGATGAACAGCGACTTGCCGGCTAGCCCCCCCATTAGCCCGCGCGCGCTTCGGTGCGGCCACGGGCGAAGAGCCAGCGCAGCGTGCGCCAGGGCAGCGTGACAAGGGCCCACAACTGCTGAACGAGCGAGACGATTAGCGCCGGCGCGCCGGCGATGGGCAGGAACACCAGAAAATATGCCAACAGCCGCGCGCCCTGCGCGGTGCGGTAGCCGACCCGATTGCGGTACTCCTTGCGCTGCTCAAGCGGCCAGAGGCCCGCGAACCAAGCGCTGACGACCGGCCAGCCGAGCACGCCGGCAACGAGGCCTGCGAGGTAGGCGAACTGACACCATGAGGGAATATTGGGGATGATACGGCGGTCGATCTCCTTCTGGCGTTCGACGTCGCGCGCGTGAACCTCGACTGCGGTCGTCACAACGTTGCCGGTGAGGTTCGAAACGGCGCTCGTCCACAAGTCGCCGACGACGCCGGTGATCGGCTCGCTTTCCGCAGGCACCGGCAGCGCGCGGATGGCAACGCGGCCCGATCCTTCGCGCTGCATGCTGACATGGAACTCGCCGCGCGCGGCGCCCAGCGCATCGAGGAAATCGCCGAGCGTCGCCCGCTTCAGCGCATCATCGAGGCCGCCGACCGAAATGCGTTGCCACAGCCAATTGCGCCCGCCCGGCTGGCGCGGTGCCCCGGCGTGCAGGATGACGAGATTGACGTCGGCATCGGCCGCAGCGCGCGTGAGATCGGACAGCTTGACGCTCTGCTCGGCGCCGCTCGATGGACGGAAGTGGAGAAGGTTGTCCTCGACGCGGCCTGTAACGAGCACGGTCTGCCCGCGCACCGAGGACAGCGCACCGGCGAGCGCCGGCGGATCGATGGCATCGACCAGCGCCGCCTTGGTATCGGGATCGAGCCGCGGGTAGGAGGGAAGCGTCCCCGCTCCGCCCGGCTCCAGTGCCAGCGTGCGGATGCTCGAGCGGCTGAGCGGACGCTCGAGCTGGGCGATGGCCTCGTCAAACAACGAGCGCTCGCGCAAGTCGACGAGCAGGTTGGGCCGCACGGCGGCATAGAGCGTATCGGTGTCGGCGCTGGCGCGGGTCAGCAGCGGATAGCTGTCGGCGCCGGCGACGATAAACAACTTTGCGCCGGCGGGAAGGTCCTTCAGCAGCCCGTGGTCGCGGAATAGCGTGTCCTCGCTGAGGTAGATGCCGAGGTTGCCACCGGGAGCCGCGTCGGGCAGCAGGGTCGGGATGACGCGTTGCAACTCCTCCGGCGTGCCGGCGGTATAGACGTCGCCGTCGCGGTTGACGAACTTCCAGTGCCCTTCCGGCGTCGCATGGGCGGCGAGCACGGCACCCTTGGCGTTGATGGGCAGCGAGCGGATGTGGGCCGCGGCGCTCTCCAGCTCGACGACGCCGAGCTTGCCCATCTTGCCGGCAGCCGGGGCCACCTCGCCGACCTCGGCCCCGATGCGCCCGAGGCGCGACAGCCAATTGGCTTGCGCCGCGGGAACGCTCGCCGCCAGCAGCAGCGCCGCGCAGCTAGAGCGCAGCAGAGCATGACCGATCGCCAGAGCCAGATGCATCGCCGTCCTTCCCGCTTCGGAGGGCGAGATTACACGCAGTTTGGACAGAATTCAGCCCGAGCGGCTAAGACTGCCCAGTCATATTGGGAACGTTGGCCGCCATGGGCATCGTCAAGGCATCGGATGAGGCGATACGCGCCGCCGCAGAGCTCCTGCGGGCGGGGCGGCTCGTCGCCTTCCCCACCGAGACGGTGTACGGGCTCGGCGCCGACGCCACCAACTCCGAGGCGGTGGTGGCGATCTTCGCCACCAAGCGCCGTCCGCGCTTCAATCCTCTCATCGTGCACGTTGCCGACCTAGGGCAGGCCGGCGAGCACGCCGAGCTGACTGTGCTGGCGCGGCGGTTGATCGATGACTTCTGGCCGGGTCCGCTGACGCTCGTTCTGGAGCGGCGCGAGCAGTCCTCTCTTTCCGATCTCGTCACCGGGGGATCGACGACGCTTGCCGTGCGCGCGCCCGATCATCCGGTGGCGCGGGCGCTGCTGCAGGCGGCGGATCGTCCTCTCGCGGCACCTTCCGCCAATCGCTCGGGACGCGTCAGCCCGACCCAGGCGGCGCATGTGCTGGCGGATCTGGGCGACGACGTCGCCATGATCCTCGACGGTGGCCCGACCGCGCATGGACTGGAATCGACCGTCGTTGACGCACGTGGCGACGTGCCGGTGCTGTTGCGTCCGGGAGCAGTGACGGTAGAGACGATCGAAGCGGTGCTCGGGCACCCGGTGGTCCGCGCGACCATCGATGCAGAGCGGCCGACCGCGCCGGGGCAGCTCGCCAGCCACTATGCGCCCGGCGCACGCGTGCGCCTCGAAGCCAAGGACGTGCGCGACGGCGAAGCACTGCTGGCCTTCGGCGCCGACGCGCCGCCGGCGCAGGGAGCGGTGATCAATCTCAGTCCGACTGGCGATCTGACGGAAGCGGCCGCCAACCTGTTCGCGGCATTGCGTGCGCTCGATGCGAGCGGGGTCGATACGATTGCCGTGATGCCGATCCCCGACACAGGGCTGGGCGAGGCCATCAACGACCGCTTGCGGCGCGCAGCGGCGCCGCGGCCGACATGACTATTTCGGCATCTAATGGATGGTTCCGTGACTAGCGACCTGCGGCGCGGAATTTCCGCCGTCTGGCCAGAAGGTGACGATACCGTAGGATGCGGTGAGCGAAAGCAAGGCCAACGCCAAGGTCGCGAGCGCTCGTGCCATGTAAGCCCCGAACCGAATGTGAATCCCCTAACGCGCGACGCTAGGAGGATTTGGTTTGATGGGGAAGTTTCCCGGCTCGATTTGCCCGCCGTCGTGCTTTCGGGCAACAGTGGATGTCATCTTAAGCGCTGAGGACGAGCGGCGGTGCCCGGCAATCGCACTGATGACGGACTGACGATTGCAGCCGATCCGAAGGGACCTGGCAGCGCTTTGGCGCGCTTGGCCGAGATCGTCGGGCCGGCGCACGCCATTGCCGATAGCGAACGACAGTTACCTTACCTGCGCGAGCTGCGTGGGTTGTACGCAGGTAACGCCGCGCTCGTGCTGCGCCCCGGCTCGACCCGCGAGGTAGCGCAGGTCCTCGCGATCGCGCACGAGGCCGGCATCGGCATCGTCCCGCAGGGGGGCAACACCGGCCTCGTCGGCGGCCAGATCCCCTCTCCCGACGGGCTCCAGGTCGTGCTGTCCCTGTCGCGGCTTTCCAGCGTGCGCGATGTCGACGGCGCGGGCGGTACGATGATCGTCGAGGCCGGCGTGTCACTCGCCGCGGCCAAAGCCGCCGCCGATCGCGCCGGCCGGCTGTTTCCGCTGAGCCTGCCGTCGGAAGGGAGCTGCCAGATCGGTGGGGTTCTGGCGACCAATGCCGGCGGCGTCGGCGTGCTGGCCTACGGCAACGCGCGCGCGCTGACCTTGGGCGTCGAGGTGGTGACCGCTGAGGGGCAGGTGTGGGACGGCCTGCGCACCTTGAAGAAGGACAACACCGGCTACGACCTGCGCGACCTCTTCGTCGGCTCGGAAGGCACGCTTGGCATCATCACCGCGGCGGCGCTGAAATTGTTTCCGCGACCGGCCGAGACGGCCGTCGCGCTGGCGGCGCTCCCCGATATTGCGAGCGTTGCGGCGCTGTTCAGCTTGGCGGAGGCGCGCGGACACGCGGGTCTCACGGCGTTCGAGTTCATGAGCCGCTTCACGCTCGATCTCGTTTCGAAGCACATTCCCAACACGCGGCTGCCGCTGCTCGCACCGGCGCCGTGGTACGTCCTCGTCGAATTGTCGAGCGCCGAGCCGGGCGGTCTAGCCGAGGCGACGATGCAGCGGCTGCTTACCGAGGCGGCCGACAATGGCGTCGTATCCGACGCCGTCATCGCCGCATCGCTGGCCCAGTCGCAGGCGCTGTGGCGGTTGCGCGAAACCGCATCCGAAGCGCAGCGGCCCGAAGGCGGCAGCATCAAGCACGATGTCTCGGTGCCGGTCGCTCGCATCCCCGATCTTCTCACTGCGGCGGGCACGGCAGTCGAGCGAGTGTGCCCCGGCGCGCGGCCCGTGGTGTTCGGCCACTTCGGCGACGGCAACGTGCACTACAACGTCATGCAGCCGGTGGAGATGGACAGGGCCGCATACCTTGCGCTGTGGGGGCCGATGTCGGAAGCGGTGCACGACGTAGTGGCCGGCCTGGGCGGATCGTTCTCGGCCGAGCACGGCATCGGGCAGATGAAGCGCGGCGAGCTGTTGCGCTTCAAGAGCCCGCTGGAGATCGCTCTGATGCGCAAGATCAAAGCCGCGCTCGATCCCAAGGGCATCCTCAATCCGGGCAAGGTGCTTTAGCTCGAGCGGCGCTTGAGCGGCAGGCGCCAGGCGAAGCGCGGCCATTTCACGTTCGGCCTCCACGGCTTGGGGCGCCAGCTCGCCTTCACCCAATCCTCGGTGCCGAACAGCCACCGCTTGAAGCTGCCGCGCGGGCGACTCTTGTCGTCGATGATGAGGTGCGACAGCGTCTCGACGTCGGCACACAGCTTCTCGATCGCCGCCAGGCGCCGGGCGCCGTCCTCGTGCACGGCGCCGATACGCGTGTTGATGAGGTGGATCTCGCCGGAATCGTTGTTGCGCCAGTTGTCCAGGGCGCCGGCCAGCGTGTGCTGGTTGGCGCTGATCTTCATCAAGGCATCATGCACCTCGCTGAGCTCGGTGCTGTAGATGGCGTGCGCCTCGTTGTTCCTTTGGTTTTGCGCGTCGAGCACTTGCTCGATGTTGCCGATGCGCTCGCCGATGCCGGAGGCAAGCTGCTGCATCTGCTCGGTGAGCGAGGCCTGCGTCTGCTCGCCGTTCTGGGCGGCAAGGCGCACCGCACTTCTGACCCCGGTGATTTCGTCGGAGAGCGCGGTGATGGCGCTGGCGCGCTCCGAGCGCTCCGTCCCAAACGCCTGCTCGATCGCCCACAGCCGATCGGAGAGGGCCGGATCAATGCCGGCAATGCCTTCGCCCAGCGGTCGGTTGCGCAGCGCGCTTTCGATGGCCGAGAGGCGGTTGTCGATTGAGGAAAGATCGGTGTTTCCCGGTAAGGGCTGGCGCGCGATCGCCGATTCGAGGGCAGCTAGTCGCTCGGAGAAGGCGCGCTCGGTTTCAGCCAGGCGTTCGAAGATGCGCTGCACGAGGGTCTGATCGACCATAGGCGACGGCATGGGTGCGACAACGGCCGCAGTGTTTGGGGAGCGCTCCGGGTCGGCGATGTCGAGCATATGGCTGGCGCCGGCGTACGGCGCCGTACGCGCCGGGCCGAGCGAGCCCCAGAAGTCGCGGTTGAGGCGCGGGAAGTGGCGCACGATCAGCTCGGCGCCGGGCAAATCGCCACCGACGTCGCCCAAGACCTGCACGACGTCGTCGACGCTCGCCGCGCGCCCCGTATGCGCAGCGCGGGAAGCGGCAAGGCGCAACACGTCCTCGAGCTCGGGCGACCGCCGGGGAGTAACGTTGCCATCTCCGTTCGTTGCCGGCAGCTCGCCGGCGATGGCGACGGCGCTGTCGCGGCGAAGCGATGCGACACGCACCCCGCGGACTTCCAGCGCGGCGGCGGCCGCCTCGACGCGCGTCATGGCGAGCATGAGATGCTCGAGCCGCACCTCGGCCGAGCGGTAGGCCAGGGCGACATCGTAGGCATGGTTGGCGCTGGAGAGCAGCGTCTCGTCGACCCAGATGGGGCTGGGACGGTGCGCGACGGGGCGGACGGCGGTGGACTGTGGAGTGGACTGCACCGGCTGCGGCGCCGGCGGCGGGGCTGTCTCACGCCAGCCCGAGGGCTCGGTCGACGACGCGCTCCAGCGCGACGTCCGCAAATCCAGATCTTGACCTCGATAATCCATGCGCGGAACTCCTACCCCATCCGGGCGGCAGCTTAGCCGCGATCATGCGCCGGGGCGAGGGCCGAGGGGGCATACCAATAATGCCTACGGAGACGGCTCTGACTGGGATTTCAACGCCTTCCCGGTCAGACGCAGGGACCTTACAGCAGCGTCGCCTGGGTGGCAGCTGGCTCCTGCACCTCGGGCCCCTCGTTGCGGGAATTATTAAGCTTGCGGCTGACCTCGACGATGTCGAGGAGATCGTCCCGCGCCGGGGCCAAAAGGGCGGCGATTTCCGCCGTGGTGCCGGAGCGGCAGTCGAGCCAGAGCTCGAAATGGTCGGGCGGGATGATAACCGGCATGCGGTCATGCAGCACCGACATGGTGGCGTTGGCGGCCATGGTGAGAATTGCCATGGTCTCGATCTCGCTGCCGTCCGCACCCAGCCAATTCTCGTAGATCGCCGCCATGGCGATGGGGCCACGCTGGCGCGGGCGGATGAGATGCGGGCGCTTGGCCCCGACGCTACCCGTCCACTCGTAAAAGCCATCGGCAGGCACGAGGCAACGCTTGTGTCGCACGGCGGCGCGGAAGGAAGGCTTGTCGGCGACGCTCTCGGAGCGGGCGTTGATCAGCATCTTGAATTCACGCGGATCCTTCACCCACGATGGGATCAGCCCCCAACGCACCAGCGCCATCTCGCGCTCATGCTTCATCGTGTTGCGCACGATGTCCACCGGCTGCGAAGGCGCGATATTGTAGCGGGGCGGGAACACCGCCTCGTTGAGGTAGCGGAAGTAGGCGCGCACCGCTTCGGGCGGCGATGTGAGGGTGTAGCGCGAGCACATGCGCCCAAGGTAAGCATTCGCAGCCACGGAGAGAAGTCGTATGGGCACGTTCGGCGAAGAGACGAGCTGGAAGGGCCCCTGGCCGCGGGCGGGGGCGAGCGCGGTGCTGTTTCGCGGCGAGGCGGTGCTGCTCATCGAGCGCGGCGGCGGGCCATCGGAAGGGCTGTGGAGCCTGCCGGGCGGATCGATCGAGGCAGGTGAGACAGCAGAGGACGCGGCACGGCGCGAGGTGCGCGAGGAAACCGGCCTCATTGCGCACATCTCGGGGCTCGCCGGGGTTTACGACATCATCGATCGTGACAACGACGGCGCAGTGGTGCTGCACTATGTCATCGCCACCTACTTCGGCCGCGCCGACGACGGCGAGCCGTGGCCAGGAAGCGATGCACGAGAGGCCCGTTTCTTCGCCCTCGACAAGTTCGACGATTTGCCGTTGACGCGCGGGGCGCGTTTCGTCATCGAGGAAGCTTGGCGGCTTCTCACTGCGAGCGTTGATTAGGCGCCACTGGAACGTCCAGAATCGGTGCTAGTGTCGGACCATGATGACCGCCTGCATTCGCCTTGCCCGCGCGCGCCGCCTAGCTGCGTGCACACTCGTCATCGCCACGGCGCTGCCCGCGGTGGCCGCGCCGGACAGCAAGCCGTACGACGATCGCCTTTTTCGCCTGTCGGAGATCCTCGGCGCCGTTCACTATCTGCGCGAGCTGTGCGGAGCCGAAGAGGGCCAGCAGTGGCGCGAGCGCATGTCGGACTTATTGCAGTCGGAGGGTTCGACGGCGTTGCGCAAAGCCAAGCTCACGCGAAGCTTCAATAAAGGTTATCAAAGCTACAGCCGCACCTATAATACTTGTAGTCCGTCGGCGCAGAACGCCATCAACCGCTTCCTCGCCGAGGGTGCGACGATCGCCGACACGCTCGTGCGCTCGGTACCCTGAAACGCTCAAGAAGCGCACATCGGTCTCCCCGTTTACTGTGAACGCGACTGCCTCTTTTCGGAGCGCCTTCGCATGATATGCAGCTGCATCGGCAAGTCGTGCTCCGGGCGCCTTGCCGTTGATTAAGACCCACGGCCAACGCTTAGGGGGCGTCTTGGATCGTAAGGGGGAACGCATGCGACTGTTGGACGGCCTCGACGCCGACGACTCCACGTACCGCGCACTATCGCTGATCCTCGAAGCTTGGGACGAGGGGACCGAGAGCGGCGTGCCGAACGAACAGATGGCCTATGCCGCGATGTACACGGCGCTGACCGACCTCGTTTCGCAGTTCGGCGAAGACGCCGTCGTCCAGCTCGCCAACGGACTTGAGCGGCGCATCAGGGTCGGCGAATTCACGCTCCACCGCACGCGGCAATAGCCGCGTGCGTCACAGCATCCCGAGCCGCTTCGCCACGACCTCTCCGATCAACAGCACGCCAAAGCCGACGAGCAGTAGGCCGGCGATTTGATTGACGAGCTGCAGCCGTGACAGGCTGAGGCGATGGCGGAAGCGCGCGATGAGATGCGACAGCGATAGCCACCAGGCGAGACTTCCGCCCATGACAGCGGCGACGATAGTCAGTGCATCGGCATAGCTCTCCACCTCGACGAAGGTCGACACGCCGCCGAAGATGGCGAACAGGCCGAGCACCGCGCCAGGATTGGTAATGGTGAGCAGGAACGTCTGCGGGATGTCCCAGACGAAATCGCGTAATGTCTCCGCGTGCCCTTCCGTCACCGGCGTCACTGGTACGAAACGCGGCGAGGCAAAATAGAGCTTCAGCCCGAAGGCGAGGAGCACCAGCCCCCCGAGCACCTGGATGACCATGCGATGGTCCTGCACAGCCCCGGAAATAGCGCCTACCCCCATGGCGGCGCACAGGGCGATCAGGCCGTCGCCCAGCATCGCACCGATGCCCGCCGCAATGCCTCCCCAAAAACCGCGCTCGATGGCGCGCTGTATGCACAATACGTTGACGGGCCCAACGGGCGCGGCGACAAGAATTCCAATGATAATGCCAACGGGGACAATGAGCGGATTGGGCAGAAAGTCCATGCACCTTCCTTTGCCGGTCCGCGTCGCGAGCCGTGAACGGCTGATTTTCCCCTTGCGCAGCGCCGGAGCTCGCTGATGCCTGCAATCATCGAGAGGCGCCTGGTGGGCTTGCCGGTATTGGTACTGGCGGTGCTCTGCCTTGTCCATGAGGGCCCGAGCTCTGCGCTGGAGAGGCGAGCCGCCGCGGAAGACACCGAGGTACCTGCCAAAGCGATAGCGCGCAAGAAGCTGCCCAAACCCGGTGAGGACACGGGACCTCTTCCCGGGCCGGTCGAGGAGATGCGCCAGGCCATCCTTGCCGCCACGCATTCGGGAAACATCGAAGACCTGCGCGTGCCGCTGGACTGGAACGAGCTGAAGCCCGAGGTAGCGGCGCCCGCCGGGGAGGATCCGATCGCCTACTGGAAAAAAACCTCGGGCGACGGCAACGGCCGCGAGATACTCGCCGTGCTGGCCGACATTCTGCCGATGCGGGCGGCGGAGCTGCCGTTCGGCAAGGATCTCGAGAACAACATCATCTACGTCTGGCCGTACCTCGCCGAGGTCGAACTCGATAAACTCACGCCGGCGCAGGAAGTCGAGCTTTTGCGACTCGTCGGCCCAGCGCAGGCCAAGACGATGCGTGAAAAGAAGAAGTGGACATGGTGGCGCCTGACCATCGGCGCCGACGGCACATGGCATTCCTTCAGGAAAGCCGAGTGAGACGATAAGTAGCGGACCCGCCAATAAAATCAGCTTCACAGCTTGTAAGGCGCAACCGCGTTCCCAGATCTACTGCGTCAGCTCCAAAGGACGGGGATAGCAGCATGATCTGGAGCAGCATTCGCAGCGGCGACGGTCGTGACATTGGCCGGCGCGGCCCCCGCTTCCGCTCAGTTTTACGGCGAGGACGGATTTGGACGTCAGCCCTTCTGGGAGCCACGTTCCCGCAGCCGCCAGCAGTGGCGCAACGACTATGGCGACGGGTGGGGCTACGGCGACGACTACCGCCGGGCGCCGATCACCCGTAGCGGCGGTGCGCGTCCGGCCATCGCGCCCGAAGCGCCGCCGATGGTCGCCTTTCACAGTAACTTCGTCGCCAGCTCCATCGTCATCGATAGCCAGGGACGGATGCTGTACTTCATCCTCTCGCCGACGGAGGCCTATCAGTATCCGATCTCGGTCGGCCGCGAGGGCTTCTCGTGGACCGGCACCGAGGTGATCAGCCGCAAGCAGGAATGGCCCGACTGGCATCCGCCCAAGGAGATGATCGCGCGCGACCCGCGTCTGCCAGACAAGATGACCGGCGGCCTCAAGAACCCGCTCGGCGGCTGGCGCTCTATCTTGGCAACACGCTCTATCGCATCCACGGCACCAACGACCCGACCAGCATCGGCCGCGCCGCGTCGTCGGGCTGCTTCCGCATGATGAACGAGCACGTGCTACATTTGGCGTCGATCGCCAACGTCGGAACGCCAGTCACAGTGCTGAAGCACACTGGGGCGCAGACGGCATCGGCACCGCCGCCCGAGGAGGTGGAACCGCAGGACGATCCCTACGCACGTGAGCCCGAGCAGGATCCGGACGACGATCGTTACGATGCCCCACGCGGCTACGATCGCTACCAGCGGTACGACCGCTACGGCGACCCCCTATAGGCGCCTAGAATCCTTCGAGGAAACCAACGGGGGCACCATGTGCGGCCCCGATGATTTCGCCGTCCCACATGACACGACGTCCGCGCACGAAGGTGCCGATGGGCCATCCCTTGACGCGTTTGCCGTCGTAGGGCGTCCAGCCGGCGCGGCTCGCCACCCGTGCGTTGGTGATCGTCTCTTCGCGTTTCAGGTCGACGATGACGAAGTCGGCGTCGTAGCCGGCGGCGATACGGCCCTTGCCGCGGATGCCGAACAGCCGTTGCGGGCCGTGGCTCGTCAGGTCGACGAAGCGCTCGATGCTGAGACGTCCGGCATTGACGTGGTCGAGCATGATGGGAACGAGCGTTTGCACGCCGGTCATGCCGGAATGCGAGCCCGGATAAGCGTGGTCCTTCTCTTCACGCGTGTGCGGCGCGTGATCGGAGCCGAGCACGTCGACGATGCCCGCCGCGACCCCCGCCCAAATGGCTTGGCGATGACGGTCGTCGCGCACCGGCGGGTTCATCTGCGCGTAGGTGCCGAGCTTCTCGTAGCAGTCGGGCGCGACCAGCGTGAGGTGATGCGGCGTCACCTCGACGCTCGCCCAGTCCTTGTGGTCAGCGAGAAAGGACAACTCTGCCGCCGTCGACACGTGCAGCACGTGCACACGCCGCTTGTGCTTCTCGGCGAGGCGCACGAGGCGCCGGGTGGAGATGATCGCTGCTTCCTCATCGCGCCATTCGGGGTGCGATGACGGATCGCCCGGGCGCCGCTTGTGCATGCGCTCTTTGAGCCGCGCCTCGTCCTCGGAATGAAAGGCGGCGCGACGGGAGAGAGCGCCGATGATGCGATCGAGCGAAGTTTCATCATCGACCAGCAGGTCGCCGGTCGATGAGCCCATGAACACCTTGATGCCGGCCGAGCCCTCGAGCTTTTCGAGCCTAGGGATCTCGTCGATGTTCTCGCGCGTGCCGCCGACGTAGAAGGCGAAATCGCAGAACATGCGGTTGCGCGCGCGCGCCACTTTGTCGGCGAGCGTTGCCGCCGTGGTCGTCAGCGGCTTCGTGTTCGGCATCTCGAACACGGCGGTGACGCCGCCGAGCACTGCGCCGCGCGAACCGCTTGCAAGGTCTTCCTTGTGTTCCAGCCCCGGCTCGCGAAAATGCACCTGTGTATCGATGACGCCCGGCAGCACATGCAGGCCGCGCGCGTCGATCACCTCGCCCGCCTTGGCGACATCGACGCGGCCAATGGCAGCGATCCGCCCTGCACGGACGCCGACATCGCGGACGCCGACACCGTCCTCATTGACGACGGTGCCTCCCTTCAGCACGAGGTCGAACGTGGCGCTCATGGCTTCTTTATCCGTGGCTTGCCTCGGGCCCGCGCCCCGCATACGTAAATCGGACGCCGGTTGCAACCGGAGCGGGGAAACGATGGCCGAGACGAAAATAGCGCTGTTGCCCGACCGCGGCGTCGTCAGCGTCGCCGGGCCCGATGCGGCGAAGCTCCTGCAGGGCGTCATCACCAACGATATGGACCTCATCGATGGTCAGGGCGCGCTGCATGCCGGGCTGCTAAGTCCACAGGGAAAAATTCTGTTTGAATTTTTCGTGGTCGGCAGCCCTGAGGGCTTCTTGCTTGAAACGGCGCGTAGCAAGGCGTCCGAGCTGGCCGAGCGGCTTAAGATGTACAAGCTGCGCGCCGACGTAGCGATTAGTGACGTGTCGGCCGACTACACGGTGGCGGCAATCTGGGGCGGTGGCGAGCATGCACCGCAAGGCGTCGGGCCAGCGCCCCTGCGCTTTGCGGATCCGCGGCTTCAGGAGCTCGGCTTTCGCGAGCTGGCAACGCTGCGCTCCGACTGGGCCCTAGGCGGCGAGCCGGCCGCGAGCGCGACGCAGGAGGACTACCACGCGCATCGTATCGGCCTTGGGGTGCCGGAGGGTGGCAAGGATTACGCCTTCGGCGATGCCTTTGCGCACGAGGCGCTGTTCGACCAGTTGAACGGGGTGTCCTTCGAGAAGGGCTGCTACGTCGGCCAGGAAGTTGTGTCGCGCATGCAGAACCGCGGCACGGCGCGGCGGCGCATCGTGCCGGTCGTCGCCGATGCGGCGCTGCCGGGGACCGGCGCAGCAATCATTGCCGGCGGCGTCGAGATCGGCACGCTTGGCTCGACCGCCGGTACGCTCGGGCTGGCGCCGATCCGCCTCGATCGCGCCGCGGAGCTTCTCGAAAAGGGCGAGACGCTGCACGCCGGCAACGTGCCGGTGCGCATCGAAATCCCGGAGTGGGCGCGGTTTTCGCTCGAAACCAAGCCAGCGGGCTCGCCCGCATGAGCAAGCCGCGCGAACCTGCGCTCGTGCGCTGCACCTGGGCCGGCAACGACGCCGAGTATCAGCGCTATCACGACGAAGAATGGGGCGTGCCGCTGAAAACCGACCGCGCCATCTTCGAGAAGCTGGTGCTGGAAGGCTTCCAAGCTGGGCTGTCGTGGATCACTATCTTGCGCAAGCGCGAGAACTTCCGCCGCGCCTTCGAGAAGTTCGATCCCAAGCGCATTGCCAATTACGACGCCAAGGACGTCGCGCGGCTGATGGCCGACCAAGGCATCGTGCGCAACAGAGCGAAGATCGAAGCGACGGTCGACAATGCCAAGGCGTACTTGCACTTGCGCAAACGCACGACCCTGAAAAAATTCCTCTGGGATCACCTCGGGGCGGACGGCCCGGTGCAGAACCGCGCGCGTGGGATGAAGGACATCCCGGCCGAGACGGAGTTGTCGAAGCGCATTTCGAAAGCATTAAAGGAAGAAGGCTTCCGCTTCGTTGGGCCAACGACGGTCTACGCCTTCATGCAATCATCGGGGATGGTCAACGATCACCTCGTCTCCTGCTTCCGGCATGCCGAATGCGCAGTACTTCATCAAGCGAGCATGAAGTCGTGACGCGTAGTGACGATGGCCAAGCGCCGACGCGTGCCTGGCAGCGCATGCTGTCCGGCCGGCGCCTCGATCTGCTAAACCCCTCGCCTGCCGACGTCGAGATCGAGGACATCGCGCACGGACTCGCACGCGTCGCGCGCTGGAACGGTCAGACGACCGGCGCGCACGCCTTCTCGGTCGCGCAGCACGCACTCGTCGTCGAAGACATCACGGTTGCACGCAATGCCGACTGGCCAGCGCGCTGGCGCTTGGCGGCTTTGCTGCACGACGCGCCCGAATACGTCGTCGGCGACCTCATCAGCCCGTTCAAGACAGCCATCGGCCTCGACTACAAAGCCTTTGAGTTGCGTCTACTTGCCGCGATCCATTCGCGCTTCGGCATCGCGTCCAAGTTGCCGAGCGATGTTCAGACGGAAATCAAGGCGGCGGACCGTATTGCCGCGTACTTCGAGGCCACCCGGCTGGCGGGCTTTGGGGAGGATGAAGCCACGATTTATTTTGGGCGGCCAAAAGGGTTAACGGCCGGCACCGCCGAGGCGCTGAAGGCCCTTAAACCCTGGCCAGCGGCCGAGGCCCAGAGCGCATTTCTCCAACGGTTTCGCGATTTGATTGAACGTTTGTGAGTATTGCGCGTTGTGACAGGCTGAAACAACGGCCGGGCGTGGCGCGTTCGGAAATGCGCCCCGTTCGAAACTTAGCCTCCGCTGCAGGGGGTCCCAGAAGCCAGTTGGAGGACAGATATGTCGTACCATCAGCTCAGGGAGACGGCACCGCACTTGGCAGGCAAGGCTGATGCCCGCACCGAGCCCGGGGCGTCCGGGGTCGAGATTGGCTTAAACGCGGCCATCGTCGCCGTGGCCGATAACGAGCCGGTCGTGCTCATCATCCGCAACGACGCGGACGTGGCGGGCGCCACGGACGGGTTGCCGTTCGGGCCGTTTTCGCCGCTGCAACATCGAACCTTCGAGGGCGGATTACGCGCCTGGGTACATCGTCAGACCGGGCTGGAGCTCGGGTATGCCGAGCAGCTCTACACGTTCGGCGATCGCGGACGGCACGCCGAGGCCGGCGATGTCGGACCGCACATCGTTTCCATCGGCTATCTGGCACTGACGCAGGCGAAGCCGTCGCTCGACATGCACGGCGCCTGGCGCAGCTGGTATCACTATTTCCCGTGGGAGGATTGGCGGCGCGGCCGTCCGGAGATTCTCGAAAGCTTGATCGAACCGCGACTGCGCGAATGGGTCTCTTCCCAGCGCGGAGCGGCGGCGCAGCCGATCAGCCGACAGGAGCGCGTGCGCATCTGCTTTGCGACCGACGGTGCCGCGTGGGACGAGGAAAAGGTACTCGAGCGCTACGAGCTACTCTACGAGGCTGGCCTTGTAGAAGAGGCCTTGCGCGATGAACGCGATGCTGCCCGGCAATGGAGCGAGCGGCCGCGCCTGGGCGTGCCAATGCGCTTTGACCATCGGCGCATTCTCGCCACCGCCATCGGCCGCGTGCGCGCCAAGATCAAGTATCGCCCGGTGATCTTCGAGCTGATGCCGGACGACTTCACGCTGTTCGAGCTGCAGCGGACGGTCGAGGCGATCCTCGGTCCGCACCTGCACAAGCAGAACTTCCGCCGCCTTGTTGAAGGGGCGGGCCTTGTCGAGACGACGGGCGAAGTGAAGATGCGCACCGGCGGCCGTCCGGCGAAGCTCTATCGCTTCCGCCGCGAGGTGCTGCTCGAGCGTCCAGCACCGGGTGTGCGCGTGAAGCCCGGCAAAGTCTGAGCCCGGTGCCAGCGCCTATTGCATAGGCATGCTGCGCGAGCAGCGGAACCAATTTGCTATGCCGGACCTAGTCTTATCTGGCCACCGGAAACCAGATGAAGTAATCTTGACCTCACCCTTGGAGTGCTCAAAAAGAGCATTATATGACTATTAACCGGCCCCGGGGGCCGGCTCGTTGGATGACCTACTAATGCTCAAAATGAGCATACTTAGGTCGCTTGAGGAGCAAGAGATGGATACGCTCGACATCCGCCCCGCCGTTGCCAGCCGACCGCGCGCCGCACCGCCGTCGGCCAAGCGCGACCTGCCGGCTTTCACACCGGAGCTTGCCGCCGAGATGGCGCCGATGTACGCGCGTGTGCAGCATGTCATCACGCCAATGGAATGGCCGGCCTATGCGCCGCTGATCAAGGCGATCAACGAGCTGAAGAAGGAGCGCAACGCGGTCATTCTGGCGCACAACTACATGACGCCGGAGATCTTCAACTGCGTCGGCGACTTTCGCGGCGACAGCTTGCAGCTCGCCAAGGAAGCGGCGCGCACCAAGGCCGGGGTCATCGTGCAGGCCGGTGTGCACTTCATGGCCGAGACGTCGAAGCTGCTGAGCCCCGACAAGACCGTCCTCATCCCCGATCCGCTGGCCGGCTGCTCGCTGGCCGATTCGATCACGCCCGAAGACGTGCGCATGCTGCGCGAGGTCTACCCTGGCGTGCCGATCGTCACCTACGTCAACACCTCCGCCGCAGTGAAGGCGGAGTGCGATATCTGCTGCACCTCTTCCAACGCTGTGAAGATCGTCGAGAGCCTCGGCGCGCCGCGCGTGCTGCTCATCCCCGATGAGTACCTCGCCAAGTACGTGCAGACCAAAACGAAGGTGGAGATCATCGCTTGGAAGGGGCACTGCGAGGTGCATGAGCGCTTCACCGCCGACGACATTGCGGCAATGCGCGCGGCCGACCCCGGCATCAAGGTTATCGCCCACCCCGAGTGCCCGCCGGAGGTCATCGACGCGTCGGACTTTACCGGCTCCACGGCGGCGATGATAAACTGGGTGACGAGCAATCGTCCGCGCAAGGTGGCGCTGATCACCGAATGCTCGATGGCCTCGAACGTTGCCGTCGAGGCGCCCGACGTCGAGTTCATCCGGCCGTGCAACCTCTGCCCGCACATGAAGCGCATCAGTCTCGAGAACATCTACGCGGCGCTGCGCGACATGCGCTACGAAGTGCACGTCGACCCAATCGTCGCCGCCAAGGCGCGCCGCGCCGTCGAGCGCATGGTCAACCTGACGAATTGAGGACGGGCCGGCGGAGCGATCCGCCGGCGGCTAAGTCGCGTCTCGGACTTGTCTCTGAAGAGGTCGCTGAAAACGCCAATGGCCTACAAACTCAACGCCACCCGCTCCAACCGCTTCCGCGCCGCGCGCGAGGAACGCCTCGGCGCGGACGGCGACGTGGTCATTGTCGGCGCCGGCCTGGCGGGGCTATTCACGGCCCTGAAGCTGGCGCCGATGCCGGTGACTGTGCTCGCGGCGGCCCCTCTCGGCGAGGGCTCTTCGACCGGCTGGGCGCAGGGAGGCGTGGCAGCCGCGGTCGGCAACAACGACGAGGCAGCCGCACACGCGGCCGATACGATTGCCGCCGGCGCCGGTATTGTCGACCCCGAGGTCGCCAGCTTCGTTGCGGCGGAGGGTCCTGCGCGTATCGCCGACCTCGTCTCCTATGGTGTGCCCTTCGACCGTGACGCTAGCGGCGCCTTCTCGCTCAGCCAGGAGGCGGCGCACTCGCGGCGCCGCGTCGTGCACGTGTCGGGCGACCGTACCGGCGCGGCGATTCTTGAGGCGCTGATCGCCAAGGTTCGCGCGACGCCGTCCATTCGCGTGCTCGAAGGCTACGAGGCCGACGAGCTGATCGTCGCCGACGGGCGCGTCGAGGGCGTCCGGCTGGTGCGCGCCGGCGCCCACGGCAAGGAGGTCTACGAGTACTTTCCCGCCTGCGCGGTCGTACTCGCGACGGGCGGCTCGGGCGGGCTTTACGCCGTCACGACCAATCCACCGTATGCGCGCGGCGAGGCCATAGCTATGGCGGCACGCGCCGGCGCGATGATCGGCGACGCCGAGTTCGTGCAGTTCCATCCCACCGCTATCGACGTGGGGCTAGATCCGGCGCCACTGGCGACGGAGGCGCTGCGCGGTGAAGGGGCGACGCTCGTCAATAGCCTCGGCGAGCGCTTCATGATGGCAATCGATGGACGCGCCGAGCTTGCCCCTCGCGATGTGGTGGCGCGCGCCGTGTTCACCGAGATCGCCAGCGGGCGCGGTGCCTTCCTCGATTGCCGCGCGGCCATCGGCGAGCGTTTCGCCGCCGCGTTCCCCACTGTCTACGGCTTGTGCCAGAAGGCCGGCATCGATCCGGCACGGCAGCTCATTCCGGTAGCGCTGGCGGCTCACTACCATATGGGCGGCATCGCCACGGACGCGCGCGGTCGCTCGAGCGTGCCGGGCCTGTGGGCGGTCGGCGAAGTGGCGTCTACCGGGCTGCACGGCGCCAACCGGCTAGCGTCCAACTCACTGCTCGAGGCGGTGGTGTTCGCCACCCGCGCAGCCCAAGACATCGCCAATCTCAACCGCGACCAGGGACGCCGTGACCGCGTCGAGCTGCAGCGCGTCGCCGACAACGGCGCCGATCACGGCCGCACGCGTGGTCCCGCCGTGGCACGGCTGCGGCGCACGATGAGCGAACACGTCGGCGTCGTGCGCGATGCGGCAGGGTTGAAGAAGGCGCTTGCGGTGCTGCGCGACATCGAGCGTCAGGCGGGCAGCGACCGCGTGCTAGCCAATATGGCGCTCGCCGCGCGCTTCATCGCCGCGGGTGCGCTGCTGCGCGAGGAGAGCCGCGGCGCCCAGGCACGTAGCGACTATCCTGAGTCCAGCTCAGCACTCTCCGCGCGGATCTTCCTCACCCTTGAGGACGTCGAAGATCTTGGTGCACGCACACCGGCCAACTCGGCGACTGGATGGCAATGGCAGGCCGGAGCCGCCCGATGAACGGCGCCGCGCCCGAGCTGCGCCTGCCCAGTTCGGTCGTTGACAAGGCGGTGGCGCAGGCGCTGGCTGAAGACCTCGGGCTGGGCGGCGACGTCACCACCGAAGCGACGATCCCAGTCGGCACGCGCGCCTCCGGCGTCATCGCCGCACGCCAGGCCGGCACTATCGCCGGCGTGCAGCTCGCCGAAGCCGCATTCAAGACGCTCGATCCTTTCACTCAGTTCGAGGTGCTCGTCGGCGACGGCAGCCGCATTGAGGTGAACGGCGTCATCGCGCGCGTTTCCGGCGGCGCCCGCGCGCTGCTGACGGCTGAGCGGACGGCGCTCAACTTTCTCGGCCATCTCAGCGGCATCGCCACCCTCACTGCCCGCTACGTCGCTGCGGTCGCCGGAACCAAGGCACGCATCATCGACACACGCAAAACGACGCCGGGCCTGCGCGCACTGGAAAAGTTTGCCGTGCGCTGCGGCGGTGGTGTTAACCACCGGTTCGGTTTGTTCGACGCCGTGCTGATCAAGGACAATCACATCCTCGCCGCGGGCGGCATCGACGCTGCCCTGCAGCGCGCGCGCACACACGCCGGGCACATGGTAAAAGTCGAGATCGAAGTAACGACCCTCGATGAAGTCGATGACGTCCTGCAGCTCGCTCCCGACGCGATCCTGCTCGACAATATGCCGCTTTCAACGCTGCAGGCGTCAGTGCAGGAGGTGGCGGGGCGCATTGTCACCGAAGCCTCCGGCGGCGTAAATCTCGATACGGTGCGTGCCATCGCGGAAACAGGCGTCGATCTCATCTCCGTCGGCGCCCTAACCCATTCGGCGCCGGTGCTGGATATCGGGCTCGACTTCGACCCGCTGTCATAGAGGCGCAGCAATTCGATGCGCAGGACTGACGCTTGATTTCGCCACAGTTGCTGCGCACATCAATTGCGCAGGTGTGAGGCGTCGGTCCTCGAGGGGAGGACAAACATGGATTTCATGCGCGGCATTGTGATTTGGGGCGGCGTGGCAGTTGCGGCGGCGGCCATTGGCGGCCTGCTGGCTGGCGTCAAGAACCGCGACTACTCGGCGTGGATCGCCTGGTGCTTCGTGCTGCCACCGCTCGTGTTCATTCTCCTGCTGCTGCCGCGCTATCAGGGCGTGCGACCACGACAGCCGCGGCTTGACGAGAGCGAAGGCCACGGCTGGTAACGTCCTCTAGTCGATAACGACTTTGCCGCCCGTACGGGCGCTGATTGCCGCCTGCGCCGCCGCCAGCCGCGCGATCGGCACGCGGTAGGGCGAGCACGACACGTAGTCGAGACCCACGGCATCGAAGAAGGCGACCGATTTCGGATCGCCGCCATGCTCACCGCAAATACCGATTTTCAAGCCGGGTTTGGCGGCGCGGCCGCGCTCGACACCGATGCGGACGAGCTCGCCTACTCCCTCGACGTCGATCGACACGAAGGGATCGACGGTGAAGATCTTCTGCTCGGCATAGGCTTCCAGGATGGGGCCGGCGTCGTCACGGCTGAGGCCTAGCGTCGTCTGCGTCAGGTCGTTGGTGCCGAAGGAAAAGAATTGCGCGCCCGTGTCGCCCTCGGCGATCTCGGCTGACCGCAGCGCCGCGCGCGGCAGCTCGATCATGGTGCCGACGAGAAGGTCGAGCTTGTGCTTTGCTTCCTTCTGGACGGCCTCGGCGGCCCGTAGGATGACGTCGCGCAGGATGGTGAACTCGGGCCGGAAGGCGACGAGCGGCACCATGATCTCGAGCTTGACTGCCTTACCGGTTTTCCTTTCGACCGCCACCGCCGCCTCGAATGCGGCGCGCGCCTGCATCTCAGGAATCTCGGGATAGAGGATGGCGAGGCGACAGCCTCGGAAGCCGAGCATCGGATTGAACTCGGAAAGCTGCGATACACGCACATGCAGCTTTTCCGCAGTGACGCCGAGCTCGGCGGCGATGGCGGGGATTTCTCCGGCCGTGGCGGGAAGGAACTCGTGCAGCGGCGGATCGAGCAGGCGCACGGTGACCGGCAGTCCCGCCATGATCTCGAACAGCTGCTCGAAATCGGCACGCTGCATCGGCAGGATCTTGGCGAGCGCCGCGCGTCGGCCGGCAGCGTCTTCGGCCAAGATCATCTGGCGGACGGCGAGGATACGCTCGGTGTCGAAGAACATGTGCTCGGTGCGACAAAGCCCGATGCCTTCGGCGCCGAATTCGCGCGCCTGGCGTGCATCGCGCGGGGTGTCGGCGTTGGCGCGCACGCGCAGCCGCCGCTCGGCATCGGCCCAGGCCATCAGCGTGGCGAAGGCGCCGGATAGCTCCGGCTCGCGCATCTTGGCACGGCCGACCAGCACCTGCCCGGTACTGCCGTCGATGGTGATAATGTCGCCCTTGCGCAGCACGCGCGAGCCGACTTGCAGCGTACCAGCCTTGGCATCGATACGCAGCGCACCGGCACCCGATACGCACGGCCGTCCCATGCCGCGGGCGACGACAGCTGCGTGGCTCGTCGTTCCGCCGCGCGCCGTCAATATGCCGGCCGCGGCGTACATGCCGTGGATGTCTTCGGGGCTCGTCTCGGTGCGCACCAGAATGACCTCGCGCCCGCGCGTGCGCTCGGCCTCGGCATCATCAGCCGTGAAGACGATCTCGCCGGCCGCCGCACCCGGAGAAGCCGGCAGGCCGCTGGTCAGGACATCCTTCTTAGCGTCGGGATCGAGCGTCGGGTGTAGGAGCTGGTCAAGTGCCGACGCGTTCACCCGCATCACCGCCTCGGACTTGGTGATGACGCCCTCCTCGGCGAGATCCACGGCAATGCGCAAGGAGGCTTCCGCCGTGCGTTTGCCAGAGCGTGTTTGCAGGATCCACAGCTTGCCGCTTTCGATGGTGAACTCGACGTCCTGCATGTCGCGGTAATGCTTCTCGAGGCGCTGAAAGATGCCCTTCAGGTTGGCGAACAGATGGGGCATCAGCTCTTCGAGGGAAGAGTTTTCGTCGCTCGCCTCGCGCCGCGCCCGCTCGGTCAGGGGCTGCGGCGTGCGGATGCCAGCGACCACGTCCTCGCCCTGCGCGTTGAGCAGGAACTCGCCGTACAGCTCCTTGGTGCCGGTCGACGGGTTACGCGTGAAGGCGACGCCGGTGGCGCTGCTTTCGCCCAAATTGCCGAACACCATCGCTTGCACGGTGACGGCCGTGCCCCAGCTATCGGGGATATCGTGCAGGCGGCGATAGGTGTTGGCGCGCGCGTTCTGCCAGGAGCCGAAGACAGCGGCGATGGCCCCGTAGAGCTGCTCGTTGGTGTCCTGCGGAAACGGCTTGCCGAGCGTATCCTCGACCGCCTTCTTGTACTCCTCGATGATATCCGCCCAGTCGTCGGCCGACAGCTCCGTGTCGGAGGCCAGCGCGTTGAGGTTTTTGAAGTTCTCCAGGAGGTCCTCGAAGACGCCGTGATCGACGCCGAGAACGACATCGGAGTACATCTGAATGAAACGCCGATAGCTGTCGTAGGCAAAGCGGCGGTCACCCGAGCGCTTGGCGAGCCCTTCGACCGTCTCGTCGTTGAGGCCGAGGTTAAGGATGGTATCCATCATGCCCGGCATCGAGGCGCGCGCTCCGGAGCGCACGGAGACGAGCAGCGGGCGGTTCACGTCGCCGAAGGTGGCGCCGACCTCGTCGCCGATCAGGCGCACCGCCTTCTCGACCTGCGGCTTGAGACCATCGGGTAGTTTGCGGCCCTGCGCGTAGTAGGCGTCGCAGACTTTGGTGGTGATGGTGAAGCCGGGCGGCACGGCAAGCCCGAGGCTGGCCATCTCGGCGAGATTGGCGCCCTTGCCGCCGAGCAGCTCGGTCATATTAGCGCGGCCGTCAACGTAGCCCGCGGCGAAGGCGTAGACCCACTTCGGCTCGCCCAGCACGGGTTTGTCCGCCATCTTGTCTGCTCCCCGCGACCTTATCGCTCGATCGGCGCCGAGCCGGCTGTCGTCGTGTGATGGCATATCAGCCTCTCCGCCGGCTCGAAAGGTGCGAGCTTCCCCACAGTGAAACGGCGTGTGGGGCGCGAGCGTTCCTCGTCGCCTTTGACGCAGCCGCCAGCTTATTTCACTGTGGCGCCCGGCACCGGGTGCTTGGAGGAAGTCTATGGGCAAACAGCTAAATCAAGTGCTGACGACGCTGGACGATACGAGCGATGCGGCGCTGGCCCGGCTGTTTCAACTTTTGCGCATCGAGAGCGTGTCGACCGACCCCGCCTACAAGGCGAGCTGCCAGGAGGCAGCCGAGTGGTGCGTCAACGAGCTTGGCGACCTCGGGTTCGATGCGCGCGTCGTGCCGACCACAGGGCACCCGATGGTCGTTGCGCACGACAAGGACACGCGTACGGCGGGCATGCCGCACGTGCTATTCTACGGTCACTACGACGTGCAGCCGGCCGATCCTGTCAATCTGTGGACCTCGCCCCCGTTCGAGCCGATCATCGTCCCCGATGCGGCCAACGGGCCGGTGATCGTTGCACGCGGCGCCGAGGACAACAAAGGCCAGTTGATGACCTTCTTTGAGGCGGTGCGCGCCTGGAAGGCGGTCGCCGGCCAGTTGCCGATCTCCGTCTCGGTGCTGATCGAAGGCGAGGAGGAGTGCGGCTCGCCTTCGCTGCCGGCGTTCCTGGCAGAATACGGCAAAGAGCTGCAGGCAGACGTCGTACTCGTGTGCGACACCGGGCAATGGGACAAAGATACGCCGGCCATCACCACCATGCTGCGCGGGCTGGCCTCGATCGAGGTGACGCTGACGGGGCCCACACGCGATCTGCACTCCGGCATCTATGGCGGTCCGGCACTCAATCCGATCCGCGCACTGGCGCGCATCGTCGCTGCCATGCACGACGACAACGGCCGCGTCACCGTCCCCGGGTTCTACGACGGCGTGGGCGAGACGCCGCCGGCGCAGAAGGAGCAGTGGGCTGAACTCGGCTTTCGCGCCGAAGCGTTTCTCGGCGCCGTCGGCCTGAAGCATCCGGCCGGCGAGCACGACCGGTCGGTGCTCGAGCAGCTGTGGTCGCGCCCGACGCTCGAGTTCAACGGCATCACCGGCGGCTACCAGGGCGTCGGGACCAAGACGGTCATTCCGTCGAAGGCCTCGGTAAAGATCACCTGCCGGCTGGTGGCAGGACAGGATCCGAGCAAGATACTAACCGGCATCGAGACGTTCGTGCTGGAGCGGTTGCCGCCGGACAGCAGCGCCGAGTTTTCGAGCAAGCAGACGGGCACGGCCATTTCCTTTGCCACGGACACCGCCGCCATGCAGGCCGCCGTCGCGGCGCTCGTTGACGAGTGGGGGCGCCCCCCCGTGCTGATGGGCTCGGGCGCGTCTATTCCGATCGTCACCTCCTTCAAGGAAGCGCTCGGCTGCGAAAGCCTAATGGTCGGCTTCGGCCTCGACGACGACCGCATTCACAGTCCCAATGAGAAATACAATCTGTCGAGCTTCAAAAAAGGCGCGCGCAGCTGGGCGCGGATCCTTGAGCGCCTTGCGCATGCCACGGGGACGGCTTAGTCACCGCCATATGAACGCACGCAGCATTGCTCTCCTTTCGCTGACGGGGCTCGCGCTACTGGCCGCCGCCGCGACGTGCGCGCAGGAGAGGCGCGATGCCCCCTGGCCGAGCGAAGTCTTCAACCCGAAGCCGAAGCAGAACACTGCCGGCAAGTTCGACTATTACACGCTGGTGATGTCGTGGAGCCCGACGCACTGCGTCACCGCGCAAGAAGGTCGTGACGAGCAGCAGTGCGCGCGCCAGGACGGTCTGCGCTACGGCTTCGTGCTGCACGGGTTATGGCCGCAGCACGAGAACGGCTTCCCCGAGGCCTGCCCGATCGGGCGCAAGCCATGGGTGCCGCAGCCGGTCATCAACAGTATGCTCGACATCATGCCGTCGGGCGGCCTCGTCATCCATGAGTTCAAGTTGCATGGGACTTGCTCGGGCCTAGAGCCGGCCGACTACTACAAGCTGTCGCGCCAGCTGTTCACGCGGGTGCGCATCCCCGAGCGCTTCCAGAACCCGTACGAGACACAGTTTATCGCCCCGCGCGAACTGGTCGGCGAATTCATGCGCGCCAACCCATGGCTGCGCCCGGAGATGGTTGCGGTTACCTGCGGCGGGCCCGGCAACAGGCTGCGCGACATCCGCATTTGCCTGACGCGCGAGGGGGTGCCGCGCCCCTGCGGGCAGAACGAAAGCCAGCGCAAGCTGTGCCGCGCCGAGCAGATGCACGTGCCGCCCGTGCGTTCGACACGGCGCGAGGACGCCAGTACGAGGCGGGAGGGTGCATCGACCAATCCACTGCAGCCCAAGCGTGACCGCGGACTGCCGCGGCCGCGCGTGATCGAGAGCCCGGGCCGCTTTTAAACCTCGAGTTCGGAGCCGCGATCGGGAGACAAGCTGTGGAGATCGACACGCGCGCCACAGCCGCCGCCGCACCGCCGCCTTGCCTGTAGAGCAGCCGCCACCCAGACTTGCTCCGTGATTCATGCCGAATGCGGGGATCGGCGCGATGCAGCAAGCAGCAATAGACGGCCGGCGACGAGTTCTTCGGCGTGCGCCGCCGTCGGCGCGAACGCCGCCCCGGGGAAGAGCGCGCGGTGCCGCCCTCTGGGCCACCCTGGGGTTCGCCTGCGGGGCAATCGGCTGGCACGCCATCGGCTTCTGGACGATGATGACCGACGTAACGCGCGGCGGCGAGGCCGTGGTGGTCCTCGCTGCGGATGCCGGCGTTGTCGAGACAAGTAGCCTGCCGAGCATCTATCGCGTCGATCCGGCGAGTTGCACCAGCCTTGAGCTCGACCGCAACGTCAATCGGACGGTGGTTCGGCCCTGCCCGCCCGATGGCCTGGCGCTGCGCCTCGACACCGGCAACGCACGCGAGGATCTTGTCGCCGAGGCCCGCTGAATAGTTAGCTAGGAGAATCTGCGGCTACGCGGCGCGACGGATGCGTTCGGCGCGCCAGCTCTGCGGCGCCATGGCGATGTGGCCGAATGCAGCGGGCGCATGCGTCTCGTTGAGCGTCGTCGGATCGAGGCTCCAGCGGCTGGCGAGACGCATCACATGGTCCTCGGTCGGATGCATGATCAGCTCGCCGCCGGCATCACCCTTTCGCTCGCGCACGCCGCGCAATTCAAAGAGCTTGAGCCCAAGCCCGCGTTCTTCCTTGCTGGCACGCCCCTTGTTCCAGACGATGCCCTCGTCGTTGACAGCGACGGCGCGCACGAGCCGTCCGTCCTTGACGCGCGCCCAGGCGTAGAAGTCGATCGGCGGGTAGCTGAAGAAGTATTGGACCTCATCGAAGCGGCCACCGAGATCGACCAGCATCGGTGTGCACTTATCGACGAAGCCGCGCCCCACGGGATGCGGCAGCGGCAGCCCGACGACGAATGTCCAGCCACGCACCGGCGGCGACACGAACACATGGGCGGCGCCGAGCCAGTCGTCGTAAGCGGCGCCAACGCCGGAATTCCAATTGCAGGGGGCTGCGTTTTCGAGCCGCAGCGCTTCGATCACCGCGTCAGGCTCGTCGCTGCGAATAGCGAGCCACGCCATACCACATCCGAAGGGACATGGGCCGTCAGGGTTGGCTTCGAAAACAAATTGCTTGTCGCCTCCGCTGCGCGCTAGCCAGAAGGCTCCGGCGACGGTCAAAGCAATCATGCCGAAGATGGTGACGATCACGGCCCGCCCGCACTGCTGCCTGTCAGCCGCGTTTATGAAGCCGATTGACGGGGCCCGGCAAGATGCGGCACCCGCGCGCTTGGGGAAAAGCCAATACGGTCCTGAGAATCCGGCGACCGAGAGGAAACGAGGCCAGCTCGCGCCACCGCCGGTAGCGGGTATCCGGCGGACGCCGCGAAGCTGGCCTCTGGCCTCGCTGAGCACGCCATTTGAGGGCTCTGGCGTGCTCTGCGTTTTGGCTGCCGAGGCCCCTGCTGGTAAGCCAGCAGATTGGCCGGCGGCCAAATGCTTCAAAAGCACGGGTACGGATAGCCGAGGCGTGTGACACGCCTGTGTCGCTTAGGTGGCAGCCGTTCATGCGCGGCGCTGCTGAGAGCGCGAATCAAAAAGGCGACGCGCGGTGCGCGTCGCCTTTTGCGTTCAGAGTGTTTCGCCTGGCGCTACTTTAGGGCAGCACGACCTTGGCGGTGAACACGAAGCGCGAGTCGCAGAGATCCTCTCTGCCGCAGAACGGACCACCAGCGTCGCCGCCGATATTCGTGTCCCAGTATCGGAAGTCGAAGGTCAGTTTCTCGACGGTCAGCGCCAAGCCGGCGTTCCAGTAGTAATACTCGTCGTCCGTGCCATTGACGTTGACGAAGTAGCCCTCGTCAGAGTCACCCTTCTGCCATCCGAGCACGCCGTTGATGACCGGCGTGAAGACGTGGAACTGGGGCAACGTCCAAGCAGCCATCGTTTCGATAGTCCACACGGGCCCGGTCTCGAACGTATAGTCCGGCGAGTAGTACACCGTCGTGCCGGTCACCAAGCTCGGATGCAGCACGGACCAGCTGTAGCCGGCCTTGAATTCCACGTAGTCGACGCTCGCGAGGAAGTCATCGGCGCCCGGGTATGAGTAGTAGATGACCCCGAAGTCGAGGTTCATCGTGCCGAGCGGCGAATTCCACGTCGGCTTGATGCCGCCGTACCAATCGATCTCGACCTCCGCATCGAGGCCGTCACCGGGAACAACCGTACCGCCGAAGTCGAGGCCCGAGGCCCAAGCGCCGGCGTAGAGGATGCCGTAGCTGAAATCGAGGCCGCCCTGAATAGTCGGATCGTTGTCGGTCTGCGAGACGCCACGGAAAACGTAATCCGAGGTTCCCGCAAGATTGAACGACCAGGCGAACTTGCGGCCTTCATCGACGGGTGCCGGAGCCGCGACTTCATAGCCGTCGGCGAGAGCGCCTGCCGAGCTGGCGAGAAGCGCCACGCCCAGCGCGCCGCAAACCGACAAGAAATTTCGTGACCCAG
>DATBSP010000058.1:0-8956 GCA_036559705.1 Hyphomicrobium sp. | reverse complement strand
CTGTCGGCGAGCTGCGGGCTCGAGCCCGGCCGCATCGTCAAGTACAAGCCTCTGCTAGACGAGGCGATCCGGCTCTCGACGCACAAGCCGGACGCCTGCCTAATCCTGCAGCGCCCACAGGAGGAAGCGGCAATGGTTGCTGGCCGCGACCTCGATTGGGCGAAGGCGCGTGACGAAGGGATCATTTGCGCGCGCTCGGAGTATGATTGCGTGCCGGTGGCGGCCACCGACCCGCTCTACATCCTCTACACCTCGGGCACCACCGGGCGGCCCAAGGGCGTGGTGCGCGACAATGGAGGCCACCTGGTTGCGCTTAAATGGTCGATGCGGAACCTCTACGGCGTCGAGCCGGGGGAGGTATACTGGGCCGCCTCCGATGTCGGCTGGGTGGTTGGCCACAGCTATATCGTCTACGCGCCACTAATTCACGGCTGCACTTCGATCCTTTACGAAGGAAAGCCCGTGGGCACACCCGACGCCGGCGCGTTCTGGCGCGTGATCGCCGAACACCAATGCGTTGCGATGTTCACGGCGCCGACTGCGTTCCGCGCCATCAAGAAGGAGGACCCGCAAGGGAGATACTTCGCGCAATACGACCTCACGAGATTCCGTACACTGTTCCTCGCGGGCGAACGCGCCGATCCCGACACCCTCGCCTGGGCGGAGAACCTGCTGAAGAAACCGGTGATCGACCATTGGTGGCAGACCGAGACCGGATGGGCGATCGCCGGCAATCCTGTGGGCCTCGGGCAATTGCCGGTGAAGCAAGGCTCGTCGACGGTGGCTATGCCCGGCTACGACCTGCGTGTGGTCGACGAGAACGGCAAGGAAGTGCCGGCAAACACCATGGGATCGCTCGTCGTCAAATTGCCGCTGCCACCGGCATGCCTGCCGACGCTGTGGCAGCAGGACGACTGGTTCAAGCAGACCTATCTCGCCGAGTTCCCCGGCTACTACAATACCGCGGACGCCGGCTTCAAGGACGACGACTGCTACATTTACGTCATGAGCCGCACCGACGACATTATCAACGTCGCCGGCCACCGGCTCTCGACCGGCGGCATGGAGGGAGCCCTGAGCGGCCACAAGGACGTCGCCGAATGCGCAGTGATCGGCGTCGCCGACGCGCTCAAGGGCGAGATTCCCTGCGGCTTCATCGTGCTGAAGGCGGGCGTGAACCGGGCGGTCGCCGAGATCGAGCAGGAATGTATCGACCTCATCCGCGAGAAGATCGGGCCGTTTGCGGCCTTCAAGTTGGCGATCACGGTCGCCCGGCTGCCGAAGACGCGCTCGGGCAAAATTCTGCGCGGCACCATGAAGAAGATAGCTGACGGCGAGCCTTGGACCATGCCGGCGACGATCGACGATCCCGCGATCCTCGACGAGATCGGCAGCGCCCTGAAGGGCAAGGGCGTGGGTCTCGCGCAAAAGTTTACGTGATACGGGAAACGCATGTTCAGTAGAGACGTAGTCAACCTTTTAGGTTGGAGTTTAGGGTCATGCGCCATGAACTCGGACGACGCCGGGTCGGGCTTGCTCGCATGACCCGGGCATCGGGGAGGGGGCCACACACTTGCGAACGGAACACGAACCTCAGCTTCGGCAAGGTGTCCGGAACCCAGGAGAAGAAAGCTCTATTTCCAAGCCCTAAGTAAATCCATCGCGCACTTTGAGCACACCAATTCCGGGCTCCAGGTAAAAGAGCCAAATTTTGATGGGCTTATTGGAGCAGCGCACTCCCTTGGTAAGGGAGAGGTCCTGAGTTCAATCCTCAGCACCAGCACCAGCACCAGCTAACATGAAGATCTGCATCGCTTTTTTCTTGGTCGGGTGAATCGGCAAATTCTGTCGCACCCCCGTCATAGGGGGCCGATGTCCCCCGTTCGGGGGACTGACCTTTCCTATTGCTCAAGGTAATTTCCTAGTATAGCGGCGATGCACATTGGGCCGCGTAGTTGGTTTTGCGTTCGGGGAAATCGTCATGGCTTGGCTATCTGCTGCCGGCGTCACTGAAAGCATTGGGCACCCGTCCCGGATCGAGCCCTCGTTTTCACAAGCTGCGGTCACGGCTCCCCCCGCCGAGTCGCATAATGCGGCGCTGCAAAAGGTAGCGGCCAATGCCTTTCTATTTCGGGCTGGCGATCCTCGAACGCATCTTTTTCGTGTGGAGAGCGGCGCAATCTGCCTCTACGAGACCCGCCGCACGGACCGGCAATCGGTCATCGAGTTCCTGTTCCCCGGGGATTATGTGGGCCTCGGCTTCCTGGAGAAGCACCATCTGAGCGCCCGGGCGCTGCTCGATTCCACCGTCACCTCGGTGCCGATCGACGCCTTGGCCGACGTTGCCCGCAGCGATCCGCGCGCGCAAGCCAAGCTAGCCCAGTCGGTCGAGCGCGAATTCGAGGCGCGGCGCGACGAGCTGTGCAACGCCGGAGAGCGCCGTCCGATCGAGCGTGTCGCCGCGCTGCTCGTCACCTCGGCGCGCGCCAATGTTCATCAGGGCCGTGCTCCCGAGTTGATCAAGGATTCCTGGAAGTGCGGCGTCATCGCCGATCTACTGCAGCTCACCCTCAACGACCTCAGCGCCGTGCTCGTTGACCTCGAGCGTCGCGGGTTGATCGAGGCAGCGGGCGAAGACCTACGACTCACCGACATCGCTGCGCTCGAAGCGATGGCGGACGGCATCTGGCCGGACAATGACGAGGGCGCAACTTCCGCGCCTAAGCTCTTACCGGCCTACAGGGCTGCCTGAGGGACGTTGGTCTTGAGCATGCCGAGGCTTTGCGCTCGGACGACAGCCTGCGCGCGCGATTCCGCCGAAAGCTTCTGAAAAATGCGCTTCAGGTGCGTCTTGATTGTCTCTGGTGCGACACCAAGCTCTCGCGCAATCTCCTTGTTGGATCGGCCTCTGGCGATGAACTCGACGATCGAGCGTTCGCGTGCCGTCAGTTCATCGCGCGGCCGCGCCGCAGTCGGCTTGCTCGTCGCACGCAAGCGCTCACGCAACTGCTCGAGCAATCCGTTGACGAACTTCAGCGCATCCCCGTCTTCATCGAAGACGCCAGCGTCCCTCGCCTGCAGCAGGATCGGAACGATGCGCCGGTCGTGGTCGAGCACGAAGCTCGGCATATTCGCTTCCGCCCCCCACGCCATGAGGCGCTTGAGAAGCTCGTGGGCCTTGTCGGCGGATCCGAGGCGCGAGTGCAGAACGGCGAGATCGATGCCAACCCGCAGCGCGATGAACCGGTCGTCGGTCACCATAAGGCCATCGAACGCTTGGCTCAGCGAAGTCGCAGCCTCCTCCAGGTTGTCCGAAGCCGCGTCGATCAATCCCTTAGAGACCATGTTCCAAGTTTGAATCTGTGTGCTCGAGCATGAGATACCCGCCGGGTGCTTTGCGTGCAGCTCCTCGAAGGCCGGCTGCAGCGCCAGGGCTTCGCCGATGTTGCCGTCGGCCAAGAGCACGCGCGTGCGCTCGACCAGGATCATGGCGACTACCACGCCCCATCCGCGCTCCCAGCTCAGCCGTTCGGCGCGATTGAGCAGGCTCATAGCCCTGGCACGATCGCCGCGGCGCGCGGCGGCGCGAACAAGCACGAAGTAGGCGTTGCGGAAACCTTCGTGAAACGCTGTTGTCTCAATGAGATCGAGTGAATCGAGCACCCCGACCTCCGCCGCGGTTACGTCTCCGCGCTCGTATTGAAGCCGCGCAATGAGGCCCGTGAGCATTGACGCCGATACCGATTTCGCGCCCGAGTAGGTTTCGTTGAGAGCCTGCGCGGCCGCATAGAACTCGAGCGCCTCATCGAATCTCAGTTGTTTAACGGCGGCTAGGCCATAGAGGCAAAGGCGGTAGTTCTCGGGCAGCCAGTAGGATGCCTCGCCCGCTGCTGCATCCGGTTTCGGAACCGCATAAAATGCCTTCCAGTCACCCGCCTTCAAGTAGGCGTAGCGCGCTACGTTGCAGAGCGCGTTGAAGTTGAACGAATCGAACCGGTGCCCGGCGAGGCACTCGATGGCGAGGTCCCTGCCCCGCGCGCTGTCGTCGGCGAGGGCGCAGAATACCGCGCGCGCCGCACGACACCTCCACCACAGATCGCTGCCGGGGTTTTCGTGTGTGCCGGCCTCGACCTGCGTCAGCAGCACGTCGGCTTCTTTGAAGCGGGTGACGAGGCTCATGCCCCAGGCAAGGGCGAGCTTGACCTCGAGCTGGGAGCTCATCAGCTCCTTGGGCAGATGCTGCTCCCAACTCAGCAACGTCAGGAGGTCGCCTTTGACCACCATGGACATCGCGCAGTTCTCGATGAACTCGATGGCCAGCGGGTAGTCCTCGGCCGCGATCGCATATTGGACCGCCTCGCTCCACATCTCGCGTGCGGCATACCAGCGATAGGCCCGGCGATAGAGGTCGGGGATTTGGTCGGCCATCTTGGTGCGCAGCCGGTCCTGCAGAAACTCGCGCAGTAGATGGTGATACCGATACCAATTGCCAGATTCGTCTAGCGGCACGAGCAGGAACTGCTCCCGCTCCAGGGCTTCAAGCATCGACGCGCCATCGGCTGTTCCGGCAACCGCACTGCACAACGCGCCGTTCATCTGGTTGAGAATTGACGTCCTCAGCAGGAAGTCGACGACGGCGCCTGGCTCGGTGGCGAGGGTATCCTCGAAGTACTCGGAGATGGTACGCGACGTTCCCGTGATGGTGCGCACGTGCGCCAGCGCATCCGGCGAATTGCTTAACGATATACGCGAAAGCTGCAGGGCGGCCGGCCAACCTTCGGTTGCCGCATGCAATTTGGCGAGCCCTGCCCGGCCCAGCTGGTTGACAAGGGCCTCGCCGAGGAAGCTGGCCATCTCCTGAAGGGTGAATTTCAGAAGTGACGCGTCGATTTCGACGAGCTCGTCATCGAGCCGCAGGCGCGAAAGCGAGAAGCGCGGCTCGGCGCGCGATACGAGTACCAAATGCAAGTTCGACGGCGCATAGCGCACAAGGAGCGTCATCAGCTCGTGGCAGCGCGGATCGGCAAGCATGTGGAAATCGTCGAGGAACAGGTAAATCTCGGAATCAGCCTCGGTAATGGAGTTCAGAAGCGACGAAATCACGTTGCGCGCCGGGATCAGGCTCGAGGCCCGTAGAAGCTCGATGGCGTCGCGGCCAAGGGCGGGGGAGGCGCTTTCGAGCGAACGGGCGAGGTGGTAGGCGAACCCGCCCGGCTCGTTGTCGTCGGTGTCGAGGCTGAGCCAGGCGACGAGCAAGCCAGCTTGCCGCAACCGCCGGCTCCATTCGGCGGCGAGGGTCGTCTTTCCGTAACCGGCAGGAGCTTTGAAGAGGATGAGACGGTGCATAGCCGCGCCGTCGAGGAACCGCATGAGTTTCGGGCGCTCTACCGCAAATTTGCGAACAGCAGGGGGCACTGTCTTGGTCAACGCAATGCGCGGTAACTCAACCAAGACCGAGTGGCCAAAATCCTGTGTCAGACCCATTACACTCATCTGCGCGCGCTCCCCACGCACAGAACAAGAGCCCTCATCCCTGGATGTTAGGCCATGCCAACAAGCGCTTCAATTAAAATGAGGACTGACATTTATTTGGTGCGTCGCCGTCAGTGAAATAGGCAACATGCCGTGCACAGATGGTGCGCTCCCCCACCGTTAACGATGCGCTCCCCCGTTCAGGGGACAGCTCTACAACCTGAACTCGCGTAGCTTGTACTCGGATCGGTCAACCCCCGGATCATCCACATGATTGCGAGAACACTGTTCGTCGCCGTTTTGGCCTCGGGGCTAGGCCCTGCACTGGGAATTTGCGTGTTCATTTTGGCGTATGGCGGCTGAGGCCGCAGTGGGAAGAGAAACAATGTTCGCGTCTCATGATATCCAACCGACAGCCCTTGCGGCCCCCCGCCCGCGGCATGGCCTTTCCCGTCTGGCCGGCGTGTTGATCGTCGGCGGAATAACACTTTTTCTCGGTGCGTGTGCTCACAATGGCGGCGAGGCTCCGGGCGTCCAGTGGCAGTTCAATGCGGCGGATGCTGGCAGTGCGGGGCCGATGATGTACTCGGTCGATAGCGCACCGGCCGGCGACACTACCGTCGAGCGCTCGGCGATCGATGCCCCGGCCGCCGAAGGTTCGGAACATAACGCTGCTTCGGCCTGTGGTCAGGGCGATACGTCCGGCTGGTCGGACAATTGCTATGTTTATCGCGGCGGGCGCGACCCGGTTACTGGCCGGGCCTACACCCAGCTGTAAGTGCCATTCCAATTTCGCAGCGGGGTAGAAGAGCGTCGGCGCGCGCGACCTCCGCCATGTGCGAGGGTGGAGGTCGCGCGCCGCGGCGCACAACACGGCGACACCGGCAGTAACCGCGCCTGACGTGTCGTGAGTGACGGCGCTGCGATGATGGCTCGCTCGGCGCGCCTGGGCAGAACTGCGGCCTCCCAAGGCACCGCGCATTTGAGCCTCGCGGCGTAATAATCTCAATTGGCGGCGTATCCGGGAAAAATCTGGCGCAATGCGCCAGAAAATAGCCCGATCCTGATTGGCGCCATACCCAAGGGCCGCTAAGGTCGCTGCGCTCCCAACAGCGCTCGTTTAACGGCGCCTCCGCCACAGCCTATCGCGCGGTTGAAACCGCCTGCTCTCGATTCCCCACAGCCCAAGGACGTTCCGTGCCGCCCAAGATCGCACTAATCACCGGCATCACTGGACAGGATGGCGCGCATTTAGCGCGGTTGCTGCTCACCAAGGGCTATGTCGTGCATGGCGTCAAACGCCGGTCGTCATCGTTCAACACGGCGCGCGTCGACGACCTCTACGTCGACCCGCACGATCACGACACGCGCTTCTTCATGCACTACGGCGACATGACGGACGCGACCAATCTCATCCGCCTCATCCAGGAGCACCAGCCGGACGAGATCTACAATCTCGCGGCGCAAAGCCACGTGCAGGTCAGCTTCGAGACGCCGGAATACACGGCCAACTCCGACGCGCTGGGCACGCTGCGCCTGCTCGAGGCCATCCGCATCCTCGGCCTCAAGGACAAGGTGCGCTTCTACCAGGCGTCGACCTCGGAGCTGTACGGCAAGGTGCAGGAGATTCCACAAAAGGAGACGACGCCGTTCTACCCGCGCTCCCCGTACGGCGCGGCCAAGCTGTACGCTTATTGGATCACGGTGAACTACCGCGAGGCCTACGGCATGCACGCCTCGAACGGAATCCTGTTCAATCACGAGGGCCCGATGCGCGGCGAGACGTTCGTCACGCGCAAGATCACGCGCGCCGTGGCGGCGATCGAGAAGGGCATGCAGGAGCGTCTCTATCTCGGCAACCTCTCAGCCAAGCGTGATTGGGGCCATGCGCGCGACTTCGTTGAAGGCATGTGGCTCATGCTTCAGCAGCCCGAACCCGACGACTACGTGCTGGCCACCGGTGAGACGCGCTCGGTGCGCGAGTTCGTCGAGCGCGCTTTCGCCTGCGTCGGCAAGCGCATCACCTGGCGCGGCGAAGGCGTCGACGAGGTCGGCATCGACGAGACGTCGGGCAAGGCCATCGTGCACGTCGACCCGAACTACTTCCGCCCGACGGAGGTCGAACTGCTGCTCGGCGATCCCTCGAAGGCCAAGGCAAAGCTCGGCTGGGAGGCGAAAACGACTTTTGACGAGCTTGTCACCGAAATGGTCGACAGCGATCTGAAAGCCATCGAGCGCGAAGCCTGGCGCAACGACCGGACCTCGCGGTGAGCGGAAAATGAGTGAATCGGCCGAGCAACCCCAAGAGTACGCGCTGCAGGGCAAGCGTGTGTGGGTCGCCGGGCACCGCGGCATGGTCGGCGCCGCCCTGGTGCGCCGCTTGGCGCGAGAGGGCTGCGAAGTTCTTATCGCCGAGCGCAGCGACGCCGACCTGCGCCGTCAGGGCGACGTCGAGCACTGGATGGACGTCAACCGGCCACACGCCGTGTTCGTCGCCGCCGCCAAGGTGGGCGGCATTCTCGCCAACGACACGCGCCCGGCCGAGTTCCTCTTCGACAACCTGATGATCGAGGCAAACGTCATCGATGCCGCGTGGAAGGCTGGCGTCGAGAAGCTGCTGTTCCTCGGATCCTCGTGTATCTATCCGAAGCTGGCGCCGCAACCGATCACCGAGGACGCGCTGCTCACCGGCCCGCTCGAGCCAACCAACGAGTGGTACGCTATCGCCAAGATCGCCGGCATCAAGCTGTGCCAGGCCTATCGCAAGCAGTACGGCTGCGATTTCAACGGGGCCATGCCGACTAACCTTTACGGCCCGGGCGACAACTATGACCTCAACACCAGCCACGTCATCCCCGCGCTCATCCGCAAAGCGCACGAGGCGAAGCTGCGCGGCGACAGGCAGATGATCATCTGGGGTACGGGCACGCCGCGGCGCGAGTTCCTGCACGTCGACGACTGCGCTGACGCACTGGTGCTGCTGATGACGCGTTACTCGGGGGTCGAGCACGTCAACGTCGGCTCAGCCGAAGATCTTACTATCGCCGAGCTGGCCGAGACAGTTTGCGAAGCGGTGGGATTCACCGGGGCCATCGAGCGCGATCTTTCGAAGCCCGACGGCACGCCGCGCAAGCTGATGAGCGGTGACAAGCTGCGCGCGCTGGGCTGGCAGCCGCGCATCGGTCTGCGCGAAGGTCTCGCCGATGCCTACGTGGCGTTCCTCAAGCAGGTCGCGTCATGAGCGAGGGCGAGCGCAAGAAGGGCGGCAACGCGCGCGCGGCGCGGCTCGAAGCGGAACTGCGGGCCAACCTCAAGAAGCGCAAGGATCAGGCCAAGGCCCGCGCCCGCGCGGCCGCGCCCGGTACCGAGGACGTCAAGTCGCGGAAGGAAGGCGGCGAGTAAGCTTGCTTACTCGGCCGGGCGAATGGCGACCTTGACGCTCTCGGCTGGCGCACCGCTGATCTGCAGCACCACCGGCGCCGCA
>DATBSP010000057.1:0-6300 GCA_036559705.1 Hyphomicrobium sp. | reverse complement strand
GACTTTCTCGCGAGCCGCGGCGCCAAGGTTGAGATGGTGACCCCCGACGTGAAGGTTGCCGACGACGTCGGCGGCACGACGTTCCCCATCTTCTACCGCCGCCTCTACAGCCAGGGCATCATTCCGACGCCCAACTTCTGGCTCGACCGCGTCTACGCCGAGGGCAACAAGAAGATCGCGGTCCTGCGCAACGAGTACACTAACGAGCTCGAGGAGCGCGCGGTCGATCAGGTCGTGATCGAGAACGGCGTCACGCCCAACGCTGAACTCTACTGGAAGCTCAAGGAGGGCTCGCTCAATCGCGGCCAGACCGACCTCGAGACGCTCTTTGCGGCCAAGCCCCAGCCCTCGCTTGCGGAGACGACGGGCGACGAGCGCTTTCTCTTGTTCCGCGTTGGCGACTGCGTGTCGATGCACAACATCCACGCCGCGATCTACGACTCGCTGCGCCTCTGCAAGGACTTCTGAGCATGAGCATCGCGGGCCTTGTCACGCTCTTGTTCTGGCTCGCGACGGCGACGCTCGCCGTGGGGCTCGCGCGCCGGGGCCGGCTGTGGGCTGCAGGCCAGAGTGCCGAGGTGAACTGGAGCGGGCTCCTTGCGATCCCCAAGCGCTACTTTGTCGACCTGCACCATATCGTCGCCCGCGATCCCTACATCGCCTATACGCATATGGCGACCGCAGGAGGCGCCCTCGCGGCTCTCGCTCTCGTCGCGCTCAATTACGGGCTCGCGCTCTATTGGCCGAGCCTGGATCTCGCGATTCTCGCCGCTGCGCTCGTCATGTTGATCGGCGCCGGCTTCGTCTGGTGGCGCCGGCGCGAGCCGCTCGCCCGCCTGTCGCGGGGAGCGTGGGACCGGCTGCCCTATACGCTCGCGGCCTTCGCTGCGGGGCTCGCACTCGTGGTCGCGCTGCCGCCGGCAATTCTCTCGGCCGGAATCGCGGCCATCGCGCTCATTCTCCTGCTCGTGGGCTCAGCGGAGCTAGCACTCGGCATCGGGCTCGGCGGCCCCATGAAGCATGCCGTTGCAGGGCTGTTGCATCTCGCCTTTCATCCCCGCCCCGAGCGCTTTGCCGGCGTGCGCTCGACTGGATTGAAGCCGCTCGATCTCGGCGAGCGCGACTTCGGCGTCGACAAGCCCGCCGACTTCCCCTGGAACCAGCTTTTGGGCTTCGACGCCTGCGTGCAGTGCGGAAAGTGTGAGCAGGCGTGCCCGGCCTTCGCCGCAGGGCAGCCTCTCAACCCGAAGAAGCTGATCCAGGACCTCGTCGCCGGGCTCGCGGGCGAGAGCGACGCCGCCTACGCCGGCAGTCCCTGTCCCGGAATTGCCGTCGGCGCGCACGCGGGCTCCCCGGACCTGCCGATCGTGCCCAGCCTGATCGAGGCTGAGACGATCTGGTCGTGCACCACCTGCCGGGCGTGCGTTGAAGAGTGTCCCATGCTGATCGAGCATGTTGACGCCATCGTCGGCATGCGCCGGAGCTTGAACCTCGTGCGCGGAGAGGCGCCGGGCAAGGCCGCGGAGACACTCGCCAACCTGCGCGAGACCGAGACGCAAGGGGGCCTTACCAATGCCGCCCGCTACAACTGGGCGGCGGACCTCGACGTCAAGGTGGCTAAGCCCGGCGTGCCGGTCGACGTGCTCTTCATCGCTGGCGAAGGCGCCTTCGAGATGCGTTACCAGCGCACGCTGCGCGCGCTGATCAAGGTGCTGAAGGCGGCGAACGTGGATTTCGCCGTGCTCGGCAATCTCGAGCGCGACAGCGGGGACACCGCGCGCCGGCTTGGCGACGAGGCGACCTTCCAGGCGCTTGCACGGCGCAACATCGAAACGCTCGATTCCATACCGTTCCGGCGCATCGTGACGCCGGACCCACATGTCCTGCATAGTCTCAAGAATGAGTACCGGGCGCTCGGCGGCAACTACACTGTGCTCCATCACACGACGTTCCTGGCCTCCCTCGTCCACAAGGGCCGTCTCGCTCTCAAGCCGTCGGGAGAACGCCGCCGCCTCACCTATCACGACCCATGCTATCTCGCGCGCTACAACGGCGAGGTGGACGCGCCCCGCGATCTCCTGCGCATGCTCGGACTCGAGGTGAGCGAAATGGAGCGCTCGGGGCTCAGGAGCCGATGCTGCGGCGGAGGAGGTGGCGCAGCGCTCACCGACATCCCGGGCAAGCAGAGGATTCCCGACATACGCATCGAGGACGCACGCAACGCCGGCGCCGAAGTCGTGGCGGTGGCCTGCCCGCAGTGCACGGCCATGCTCGAGGGCGTGGTCGGCGACCGGCCCGAGATCCTCGACATTGCCGAGCTTGTCGCGGAAGCGCTAGGAGATCGGCCATGAGCGAAATCCGGCGCGTCGACCCCAGGCGTCCCATCGTCATCACGCCGCAAGGCTTGAGGCGCATTGTGCTCGGGCAAGTCGGGGTCGGAGAACTCTCCACTCCCGATCCGGGCGGCGCGCCAGCCGGCAAGGTAAAGCCGCGGCGCCTCCTCGGGGATGCGAAATCGTGGGTGATGGCGGTCGCCCATTCCGATCGTGGCAGACTCGATTCCCACGCGCGCCAGGCCGTTGCGGCGGCCGCCATTCTGGCGCAACGGAGCGCCGGCGTCGTTACCGTGATCCTCGGCGACTTCGAGGAGGACGCCGCCGCGCTTGGCGCAGATGCGGTCGTTGTCCTTCCCGATCTCGACGCCGTCCGCTTCCAGCCCGAGCAGGAGGTGGTTGCGGTCTCGTCGCTAATCCGGGCCTACGACGCTCGCCACGTTGTTCTCCCTGACAAGCCCGAGAGCGATGGCGACCTCGGGCGCCGCCTCATCGTGGAGCATCGGGAGCCTGCCGCTACGCACGTGGTCGAGATAGACGCAGCTCATGTGTGTTCGCCTTGGTCGGGGGCGATGCTGCTCGCGCGGGCGCCTCTGCCGCGCTTCATCCTGCTCGAGGCGGGCGCCGTCGATGCCGGTTTGCCGTTCGCCGGCTTGGGCGAGCGCGCTGATACGGTCGAGGGGCCGAAGGTTGCCGAGGAGAGCGGCGACTATCGCGATCTCGGGCTCGAGCGGTCCGACCCGTCGCAAATACCGCTCGAGGAGGCTGATCTCATCGTGGCGGGCGGCAACGGGGTGCACAACGTGCCGACGCTCGAAGCCCTGGCGCGGAAGCTCGGCGCGGCCGTCGGCGCGAGCCGCGTTGCCGTCGACGACGGGCGCTTTTCGCACGACAAACAGATCGGCGCGACCGGCAAGATGGTTTCCGCGCGGGGCTACATCGCGGTCGGCATTTCCGGGGCAGTCCAGCATCTGCAAGGCATCAAGGACTGTCAGCATGTCATCGCCGTGAACCGCGACGCCGGCGCACCGATCATCGGGCGCGCGGACCTGTCGGTGATCGGCGATGCCGAAGAGGTGATGCAGGCGCTGTTGACGCGGATCGCTCAGGCCCGCGAGCAGCGCGAACTGCCGGAGGCGCCATGACGGTAGGCAAGTTTGTGGCGGCAGTGCTGGTCTCAGCGGGGCGCCACCCGTTCACGGGAACGCCGCGGGCCTGCCGCGGCGATGCGGTCGCGATCGCGCTCGGGCAAAGAATTGTTGGCGATGGGTTAAGGATTATTCATGCGGGCGCGATCGACGAGCCGGCGCTCAAGGACTACCTGGCGCTTGGCGCAGGCACGATCGAGGTCGTCGCCACTCCGAATGGTTACGATGCCGTCAGGGTGCTCTCCGGCCTCCTGAAGGATGTCGACCTCGTTCTCGCCGGCGGTCGGGCCGAAAGCGGAGCGGGAAGCGGACTATTTCCCTACGCGCTGGCGAAAGTGCTCGGCCGCCCCGTGGTCGCCAATGTTCTCGATGTCGAAATCGAGGGAGCGGAGGCGCGCGTTTGCCAGTTCCTGCCCAAGGGCCGCCGCCGCCGTGTCGCGGTGTCGTTGCCGGCCATTCTCGCCGTTCATCCGCTGACCCAGGCCAGACTGGGGTACGCCTACGCCCGCCGCCTTTCCGGCCGTATTGTTGCCGTCTCTCCGGCGATCGATGGGCAGCTCGGCGCGGGCGCCCGCGAATCGTCCTGGACGGTAGAGCAAACCTCGCGCCGGCCGGTGCGCTTCAAAGCGGAGGAAAAGCGATCCGCGCATGAGAGGATGCGGGCGGCCGTCATCAGCGAGGCCAAGGGCGGCGTTGTCGCTTTTGAGGGGACTTCCGTCGATAAAGCACAAGTCGTTCTTAACTATTTGAGGAATCATCGGCTTATCGATTTCTAATGGCTTCCGACCACGGAGGACATGATGCAGATATCAAATGAACTGCGGACGATGATCCTCAGGCGCAAGCCGGGTCATACGCTCGAGGCTCCGTTCTACCAGAGCCGTGAGGTCTTCGATCTCGACGTCGAGGCCATCTTCGGCCGCCACTGGATCTATGCCGGCGTGGAGCCCGACATTCCCGAGCCGGGCGATTACTTCACGGTCCCGATAGGGCGCGCCTCAGTATTCGTGGTGCGCGACGACGACATGTCGATTCGGGCATTCCACAACGTGTGCCGCCATCGCGGGGCGCGTCTCTGCGACGGCAACAAGGGCAGCGTGGGCAATATCGTTTGCCCGTATCACCAGTGGACGTACGACCTCACGGGCAAGCTCATTTTCACCGAGCACATGGGCGACGGTTTCGACCGCAGCCAGTACAGCCTGAAGAAAGTCCACGTCGCCAATGTCGCGGGCCTTCTCTTCATCTGCCTCGCGAACGAGTCGCCGGCCGATATCGAGGACATGCGCCGCGAGATGGAGCCCTACATCGCGCCCCATCGCGTCGTCGATTGCAAGGTTGCGTTCGAGGAAGACCTGATCGAGAACGGAAACTGGAAGCTCACGATGGAGAACAATCGTGAGTGCTATCACTGCAAAGCCAATCACCCAGAGCTCACCGTCTCTCTCTACGAGTTCGGTTTCGGCTACCAGCCATCGCCGGAGAATGCGAGCGAGCTGCAGGCGTTCAAGGATCTTACCGAGACAGAACATACGCGCTGGGAGAGCTGCGGCCTACCGTCGGTCGAGCGCGAGTTCCTCGATTCGCGCGTCACCGCCTACCGCACCGAGCGCCTCCCGCTCGACAAGGCCGGTGAATCGCAGACCATGAACAGCAAAGTCGCGTGCCAGAAGCTCTTGGGCAACCTGCAGCAGCGCAACCTGGGCGGCCTCTCGTTCTGGACGCAACCCAACTCGTGGCACCATTTCATGAGCGACCACATCGTGACGTTCAGCGTGCTCCCCATCGATCCGGAGCACACTCTTCTGCGCACGACGTGGCTCGTGCATAAGGACGCGGTCGATGGGCGCGACTACGACCCCAAGGAGCTGAGCCTCGTGTGGCGCGCGACCAACAAGCAGGACGGCGCCCTCGTCGAGCGCACGCACCAGGGCACGCTGAGCCCGGCCTATCAGCCGGGCCCATACTCACCCTACACCGAGGAGCTCGTCGAGAAGTTCGCGTCCTGGTACATCAAGCGCCTTCGTGCCGAGACCGGCCTCGGCGCCGGTGCGACAGTGAGCTCGCTCGCGGCGAGCGGCTGAGGACCGATGAGCGAAAAGGGCGGCGAGAGCCGGCTCGGGCCCCATCTCTGGGAGGCCGTGCCGGGGAAATGGAACGCGGACGGCGACGAGGTCCTCGTCTGCTGCCACGTTCGTTCCGAGACGCACGACGTGAAGAGTTTTCTCTTCCGCACGCGCTCGCCGAGCCTCTTCCGCTATCGCCCGGGGCAATTCATTACTCTCGAGCTCGAGATCGACGGCGAGCCCATAAATCGCTGCTACACCCTATCGTCGACGCCGACGCGGCCGGACACGATCTCGATCACCGTGAAGCGCGTGCCCGGCGGCAAGGTGTCGAACTGGCTCCACGACAACATGAAGCCGGGGATGGAGATCAAGGCGCTGGGGCCCGCGGGAGACTTCAGCTGCGCGCTGCGACCGGCGGCCAAGTATCTCTTTCTTTCCGGCGGCTCAGGCGTGACGCCGCTCATGTCGATGTCGCGGGCGCACTATGACCTCGGCGAGGACGGCGATATCGTCTTCGTGCACGGCGCGCGCACACCGCGCGACATCATCTTCCGGCGTGAGCTCGCCGCAATGACTAATGGCATGTTCCGCTTTCGCACGGCTTTCGTGTGCGAGCAGGCGGGCGACGAGCGCGACTGGGGCGCTCCGACCGGCTACCTGTCGCTCATGCTTCTAAAGTCGATTGTCCCCGACTTCGCGCAACGCGAGATCTTCTGCTGTGGCCCCGAGCCCTACATGGCGGCCGTGCGC
>DATBSP010000056.1:0-1793 GCA_036559705.1 Hyphomicrobium sp. | reverse complement strand
GTCGCGGGCGAGCATCACGCCGACCTTGTCGGCGAAGATGGCTTCGCCCTCGTTGTCGACCACGCCGCAGCGGTCACCGTCGCCGTCGAAGGCGAGGCCGAGATCGGCGCCATGCTCGAGCACGGCGTCGCGCGTCGCGTTCAGCATGTCGAGATCTTCTGGATTGGGATTGTGCGCCGGGAAGTTGTAGTCGAGCTCGCAATTGAGCGGGATGACGGTGGCGCCGAGCTCGGCCAGAACGCGCGGGGCGAAGGCGCCGGCCGTGCCGTTGCCACAGGAAACGACGACCTTCAGCGGACGCAGCAATTTCGGCCGTGCCAGAAGGTCGGTCATGTAGCGCTCGGGCATGTCGGGCACGAAGATGTAGCGGCCGCCTTGGTTCTGCTGGGCGAACTCCGCGTTGAGCACGATCTCCTTGAGCGCGGTCATGTCATCGGGAGCGAAGGTGAGGGGACGTTCGATGCCCATCTTGATTCCGGTCCAGCCATTGTCGTTATGGCTGGCGGTGACCATGGCGACGCCTTCGACTTCGAGCGCGAATTGCGCGAAATAGGCCATGGGCGAGAGCGCCAAACCGATATCGTGTACTTCAACACCGCCGGCGAGCAGTCCTGTGGTCAATGCGGCTTTCACCGCGGCCGAGTAGGAGCGGAAGTCGTGACCGACTACGACACGCAGGGGTACGGCGCGTTGGCGCATCAGCGTCGCCAGCCCCAGACCCACCTCCTCGAGCCCGAGCAGGTTGATCTCCTCGGGGTAGCGCCAGCGCGCGTCATACTCGCGGAAACCGGTCGCCTTGACGAAGGGTAGGCGCTCGAATTCGGCGGTATTGGGGACGAGATCTTGGCGCGGCCTTGGAAACATGCTCCCTCTTAAGCGATTTTGTTCGGCTGACCAACCGCGAGCGGCCGTCGAAGTTCCGAATTGGTAAAGCTATGTAGGCTGGCGCAGACCGAACCTTCTTAATGCAAGCGAGACGCAATCGAAAAGAAGAGACTTGCGCTTGCGAGGCAACATCTCTAGGTGCGACCCATTCACCCCTGTGGCCCGGTTAGTGCCGGCCGCACCCGAATAGCGCGAGCTTTGCCCTCATGAAGCAGGTCATCAGGCTGGCCCTTGGCGGCATCGCCGTCGGCGTGCTGGTGCTCGCGCTCAAATATACTGCCTATCGCGTCACCGGCAGCGTGGCCCTTTACTCCGACGCGGCGGAGAGCATCGTCAATGTCGCCACGGCGGTGGCAGCCTTCTTCGCCGTGCGCTTGAGCGCCGTGCCGCCCGACGCCAACCATCCTTACGGCCATCATAAGGTCGAATATCTGTCGGCGGTGATGGAAGGCGTGCTGATCGTGGTGGCCGCGCTGGCTATCCTGCGCAAGGCCTATCTCGGCTATTTCGAGCCGCAGCCGATCGGCGCGCCGGCGCTGGGCCTGGCGATCAACGGTGCGGCGACACTCATCAATGTCGCGTGGTGCGTCCTGCTGTTTCGCGTCGGGCGCAAGCGTCGCTCGCCGGCGCTGCTAGCTGATGCACATCACTTGTTCACCGATGTCATCACCTCGCTCGGCGTGTTAATCGGCGTCGCGCTGGTCGCCTTCACCGGCTGGCTGGTGCTCGATTCAATCATCGCCGGTCTGGTCGCGCTGCACATTCTCTGGTGGGGATGGGTGCTGATGCGGCAGTCGATCGGCGGGCTGATGGACGAGGCGGTGTCCAACGACATGCTGGAGAAGATCCGCCAGGCGATCTCCAAGGAGGCGGAGGGCGCGCTCGAGGCGCACGACCTGCGCACGCGG
>DATBSP010000055.1:0-4818 GCA_036559705.1 Hyphomicrobium sp. | reverse complement strand
AGTTTGTCGAGGTTCGGCGTCTTGCCAGACATGATGCCCTGGTGGTAGGCGCCGATGTTGAACCATCCGACATCGTCGCCCATGATGACGAGGATATTGGGCTTCTTGGCTTGGGCCACCGCCGCAGGTGCCCACAGCTGTGCTGTCAGTAACAAGGCGGCGGTGAGCAACTGAAGCAGTCGATTGCGTGTCGACATTGACGCCTCCTTTTGTGGAAGGGAGGCCGGCTTACTTCACTGAACTTCGCAATCCCAGGAATCGTCAACCGGCGAGCGGTTCCGAGGGCGAGCGAAAATTAACGCGGCTCTGCCAGCTCATGAAGTCCCCCGATCGGGGGACGAAATTCACACTGTGACGGCTCAACACGCGGCTCTAGTATGCGAGCAGCGCAACTAGGCATGTTTTAAACGGCTACCTAGGTGCGTTAGGGGTAATTGGGTGGAATCAGCCCTACTCTTGATCGCTTACGGACCGAATCTCATTGAAGCCCAGTGCCGTTTTTTGTGCGTATGTCAGCGACCACCGATGTCAGCTATTGGCCCAAAGCGGACATTCGCAGAGACATGCTCGATGTCTGCTACTGACCCAAAGCGGACGTGCGGACGCCTTGCCCGAGCAATAGAATTGATCGCGGCGCTTCGACACGATGCCTTCAAGGCCCATGCGTTCGGCAGCCGCGAGCAACTTTTCCGGATCGAGGAAATCGTCGGAAGGACGTGCCTCCAGAGTTCCGCCCACGTTCCGCTGGTCCACTTCTGCGGAACGCAACCTCGATCACTTGTGCTACAAGCGTCTGAGAGCTGTGGCGATCCCGGCAGGATTCGAACCTGCGACCCTCTGCTTAGAAGGCAGATGCTCTATCCAACTGAGCTACGGGATCCCATATGACGCCATAGAGGCGCCCTTCGCATCATAGCAGCAATATCGCTTACGAATCACTCCGTGGATAAGCCACGCACCCGTGGCTGGCAAGCCGCCCCCGCCCAAATAAACGCTGGTGTTCCCTAGGGTTCTTGAAACGGTCACGGTTCGCTGGCACTACGCGCCGTCAAGAAGCAGAATGAGAAAGATTGGACATGCAGGCTAGACCTACCGCCTCCGTTCACGTCTGTGCATTGCGGCACATCCCGGAGGTCTTGGAGCGCACCGGCGCAAGCCATCTTATCAGCGCCATCAACGCCGACCTTATCCCCGCGACCCCCGTTGGCCTCGCTGCCGATCGGCACTTGAAGCTCGACATGCACGACATCATCGAGGTGCTGGACGGCGCCACGGCGCCGGCCGAGGAGCACGTCGGACAGTTGATCGAGTTCGTGCGGACGTGGGACCGCGAGGCGCCGCTGCTCATCCACTGCTACGCCGGCTTGAGTCGCTCGACCGCTTCCGCCTTCATCGCCCTGTGCGCGCTTAATCCGCAGGCATCAGAGAAGGCGATCGCGCTGGCTCTGCGACAGGCCTCCGATACAGCGGTGCCGAACCGGCGCTTCGTCGGCCTCGCCGATGCGTTCCTCAAACGCGAGGGCCGCATGCTGGCGGCGCTCGATTGCATGGGGCCGAGCCGCATCGCCGTCGAATGCGTCCCCTTCGGCGTCGACGGCCATCACGCCCCACATTTCGACCGTGCGGCCTGAGCCTCGCCGCTCCCTACCCCTGACAATCCGTGAACTGACGTGGGCCTTGAGGGGCCCGCGTTGGCTTTCGCGGGTCGTCCGCCCGCAGCGAGCGCGGCTGCGCACGTGCCGCGGCGCTTTCGCCAGACACGTTGATCGTGACGGCAAACCCATGGCAAGAAAGCTATAAGCACGGTCAGCGGACTAAAAAGCTGCCGGCAAAAAGGGGTTTCGGGGGAAGGGAACCGACATGGCCAGCACTGCAAGCGTAGGGGACGCCGGCCCGACACTGCTCTCCAAAGAGCGGATCATCGCCAAGCCCGGTTTCAACCGCTGGCTCGTCCCGCCCGCCGCGCTCTGCATCCATCTGTGCATCGGCATGGCCTACGGCTTCTCGGTGTTCTGGAAGCCGCTGCAAGCCGCCCTCCTCGGCGCCGACGGCAAGGCGCTCCCCGAGTGCTCGCAGGGAGCCGTCACCTTTGCCGAGAAGTCGCTCGGCACGCTCACGGCACTGACGGCCATTGATTGCAATTGGAGCCAGTTCGACCTCGGCTGGATGTACACGTTCTTCTTTGTGCTGCTCGGCGTCTCGGCCGCCACCTGGGGCGGCTGGCTGGAGCGCGTCGGTCCGCGCAAGGCGGCGTTCGTCTCGGCGCTCTGTTGGTGTGGCGGGTTGCTGCTCGCCGCCGTCGGCGTTTACATCCACCAGCTATGGCTGATGTGGATAGGCGCCGGCGTCATCGGCGGCATAGGTCTCGGGCTCGGCTACATCTCGCCCGTCTCCACACTCATCAAATGGTTTCCCGACCGCCGCGGCATGGCGACCGGTATGGCCATCATGGGGTTCGGCGGCGGCGCCATGATCGGTTCGCCGCTCGCCACCATCCTGATGAACGGCTTCAAGGACGGGGCTTATTCGGCTGGTGGGTTCACACTGCCGTGGGCCGGCTTCCGCACAGCGACCGACGTCGGCGTGTGGCAAACGTTCGTCGCCCTCGCCGGCATCTACTTCGTGTTCATGATGGTAGGCGTGTTCGGCTACCGCCTGCCGCCGGCAGGCTGGAAGCCGCAAGGCTGGACGCCGCCGGTCAACGGCAACCGCATGATCACCTCCAACAACGTCCACCTGAAAGACGCACACAAGACACCGCAGTTCTGGCTCCTGTGGATCATTCTGTGCATGAACGTGTCCGCCGGCATCGGTATCATCGGCGCCGCCTCGCCCATGCTGCAGGAGACGTTCGCCGGCGCGCTCGTCGAAAATCCGGCGCTCGGCTACCTCGATCTGAAGAAGGACATCGCGCTCGCCGCCGCTGCCGCCAGCGTCGGAGCCGGCTTCGTCGGGCTCATCTCGCTGTTCAACATCTTCGGCCGTATCGGCTGGGCCTCGTCCTCCGATCGGCTCGGGCGTAAGCAGACCTACTTCATCTTCTTCGTACTCGGCGGCGCCATGTACGTGCTCGCCTCGTTCGCCGCAGATTGGAAGATCCTCGCGCTGTTCGTCGCCTGCTTCTGCGTCATCGCTTCGATGTACGGTGGCGGCTTCGCCACCATCCCCGCCTACCTCGCCGACATGTTCGGCACGCAGTTCGTCGGCGCCATTCACGGACGCCTGCTCACGGCGTGGTCGACGGCCGGCATCCTTGGCCCGGTGATCGTCAATTATATCCACGACACGCGCCAGGCCGAGGGCATCGCGCCCGACCAGATCTACGGGCCGATCTTCTACATCCTCGGCGGCCTCTTGGCGGTCGGCTTCGTTGCCAACCTGCTCGTGCGACCGGTCAATCCGAAGTGGCATATGAGCGAAGACGACCTCGCCGCCGAGCACGCCAAGCACGTCCCGGCGAGCAGCAATGCTGCTGCGTCGTCAGACGGTGGCATCGGCATGGGCGGCGTCGACTCCAAGTCGACGCTATTCTGGCTGTTCGTCGGCATCCCGCTGGCTTGGGGGATTTGGAACACAGTCGAGAAGGCGCTCGTGCTCTTCCACTAGAGGAGTGGCGGTGCCGCGCCTGATTGCTATCAGTGATTGATATCAGTGGGTCCAGCGCCCGATACGGCCGTACTTGAAGTTGTCGGCATACGACTTGCGGATCATCTTGCGTGGGGCCGGCTCGAACACCTGATAGGCAATGCCCTCGCGCTCGGCGTAGGCGATCGCCTCCTCCTTGGTGTCGAACGCCAACCGCACCTCGCCGCGCATGTCTCGCGTCCCGGTCCAGCCCATCAACGGCTCGATCTCGCGCGGGCTCGCTGGGGCGAACTCCAGCATCCATTCCTTGGTGCGGCCCTCTCCTGACTGCATAGCCGTCTTCGACGGCTTGTAGATGCGTGCAACCATGGTCCCCTCGCGATATCGAGCGCGACCCTAACGCATGAAGGGTCGGGACACTAGCGCGCGGCCACGACGCCGAGTGAGGCGGCAGACGAGCACCACGACACGGACTTGAGTTCGCTACCATCCGACGTTGCGCCGTTTGTTCGCCGCATTGAAGCGGTCGCCTACCGTTCGCCGACAGCACATTCGACGCCGTTGTAGCCCACATGGTGTTCGAGCATATCTCGCCAAAGCAATTTCCGGCCGCGCTTCGCGAGATACGGCGCGTCTTGAAACCGGGCGGTTGTTTACTGGCAACGTTCCCGGTGCGCGAGACGTGGTTCGAGGGGCCATTTCCCGCACTGGCTCTGCCGCTGGCCTCGTCTGCAACATGCCTATCGCGTCGCTTGCTACCGCATGAACTTCGAGCGGGCGCGCGAGAACACCTTACCGGCTGCGGTGTGGGCGCGAGACAGACAAGCGGAGTTTGGGAGTGTTACTTTTCTGCGCCCGGCAGCGGAGGTGCTGCGCCAGGTCGAGATAGAACTTGGGCCACAAGTTGAACACAGACCGGCAGAGTACATGCGGTTTCAATTTCGCCAGCGCCAGCGCGTCCGCTGGGCTGCCAATGTCCTGCCTAGCGGCGCCTTGCGGGCCCTCTGTGCCGTGCGCGCCGGCCTCGTGCTGCGCATACGGGCCTGCCCTTGAGCAGTCGCGCCCCCCAATCAGGAGAAAGTGCGCATCTGGGCAGCAGGAGAACGTCGCCACGGCAGAGGGCCGTGTTTTTTGGTCGGGGCGGCGGGATTCGAACTCGCGACCCCTTGCTCCCAAAGCAAGTGCTCTACCAGGCTGAGCTACGCCCCGACGAAGCGACGATGCACGGGTTCT
>DATBSP010000054.1:0-5385 GCA_036559705.1 Hyphomicrobium sp. | reverse complement strand
GTGCGCGGCAGAAAGCCGCCGGCAGAAAGTTTACCCGGGGTTGCCCGCGTTATCTTCTCGCGTACGAAGATCGTCGAACCGTCTTGCTCGACGCGCCAGCAGGCGACGGGGTTGAGCGCGGGCGCGCGTAGCGCGTCTCCCGTGTGCAAGCTGAAGCATGCGTGGTGCAGCGGGCAGCGTACGGTGTCGTCAACGAGCAGTCCTTCGGCGAGTGGGCCATTGTAGTGCGTGCAAACGGCGCCGACGGCGAAGACAGCATCTCCGCGCCGCGCCAACAACACGGCATCCTCGCCGACGTGCCCAAGCAGCATCTTGCCGTCTGCGAGCTGCGATGCCGCGACCCCCTGCGTTAGATCGGGTCCACTCGGCTGAGCTGCTTCGGACATGGTATCACCTTGGCTATGTGGCTAGGGTGCAAAACCGGGGCGAAGTATACGCTCCCGCGGCGCCGGGGCCATCGCTTGTCGCCGGCAGACCATGGAACCTCAGGCGCTCTCGTTGGTGACGGCGACGAGCTTGTCGAGCGCGCGCGCCGCCGATCCATCGTCGATGGCGCGTGCAGCGCGTGCGGCGCCCTCTTTCAGGTCGGCTGCCTTGCCACCGACGATCAGCGCAGCCGCCGCGTTGAGCACGACGATGTCGCGGAACGGACCCGACTCGCCGCCCAACAAGTCGCGGATCGCCGCGGCATTGACCGTGGCATCGCCCCCCTTGAGGTCTTCCAGGCTCGCCGGCGCCAGCCCGGCATCATCGGGGCGCACCTCGAATGAGAGGATCTTGCCGTCCTTCAATTCGGTGACGCGGGTCGGCCCGGTCGTCGTGATCTCGTCGAGCCCATCCGAGCCGTGCACGACCCAGGCATGCACCGAGCCAAGGTTCTTCAAAGCTTCGGCGATCGGCTCCGTCCACGCGGCGTTAAACACGCCGACCACCTGGCGCTTGACACCGGCCGGATTGGCGAGCGGGCCGAGCAGATTGAGGATGGTGCGGATGCCGAGGTCGGCGCGCGCCGGCGCCCAGCTCTTCATCGCCGCATGGTGCATCGGCGCCCACATGAAGCCGACTCCGGCCTTGGCGATCGAGCGCGAGATGATGAGCGGCGGAACGTCAATCTTGACGCCGAGGGCGGTCAGCACGTCGGAGGCGCCTGACAACGACGACACGGCGCGGTTGCCGTGCTTGGCGACGGGCACACCGGCGCCCGCGGCGACCAGCGCCGCGCAGGTCGAGACATTGTAGGTGTTGTGGCCGTCGCCACCGGTGCCGACGATGTCGACGGCGTCGGGCGGAGCTTCGACGGGCAGCATCATTTCGCGCATCAGCCGCGAGGCCCCGGTGATCTCCGGGATGGTCTCGCCGCGCACGCGCAGCGCCATCAGGAACGCTCCCATTTGCACGGGGCTAGCCACGCCCGACATCATGGTCTCGAACGCATCCTTGATCTCGTCTTCCGCAAGGGAGGCGCCTGTCGCCACCTTCTGCATGAGAAGCTTCAGCTCGATGGCGGGCATGGCTGGCCTTAGGCGGCGTCGCGCGCCGACGGCGCGTTGCGGCGGCGCGGGCTCATCCCGGCCAGGGCTAAAAAGTTGGCGAGCAGGGCATGCCCTTGCTGCGAGGCGATGCTCTCGGGATGGAATTGCACGCCGTGCACGGGGTGCGTCTTGTGCTGCAGGCCCATGATGAGGCCATCGGGGGTCTCAGCCGTCACCTCGAGGGCATCGGGCAAGCTTTTGCGCTCGACGATCAGCGAGTGATAGCGCGTCACGTCAAACTTATCGGGCAGGCCCTTAAACACACCTTCGTCGGTATGACGGATGGTCGACAGCTTGCCGTGCAGGGGCTCGGGGGCACGGATCACCTTGCCGCCGTACACCTGGCCGATGGCCTGATGGCCAAGGCATACGCCGAGCAGCGGGATCTTGCCGCCTGCCTTGGCAATGAGATCGAGACAGATGCCGGCCTCGTTGGGCGTGCATGGACCGGGCGACAGCACGATCGCTTTCGGCTTCTTCTTCATCACCTCTTCGGCGGTGATCTTGTCGTTGCGAATGACTTCGCAGGACGCACCGAGCTCGCCCAGGAAGTGGACGAGATTGTAGGTGAAGCTGTCGTAGTTATCGATGAGGATCAGCATGGCTGTCTAAGCGTCCCGGCTCGTTGCGCGCCGATATGTCGGCTCAGGGTGTAGGGAGCCCCCCCGGCAGCGTCAAGTCAGGCGCGCTGGGGTGATGAATTCAACGAGCTCGCCGGCGCCGAGCGCAATGTCGGCCCATTTTTGCGCATCGAAGGTAAAGACGGCGAGTGCGCCGGTGGGGAATTTTTCCGCCATCAACTTTCGAGCCTCTTTGTCGCCGCCGCCCACAAGCAGATCGGCGAGCTCCTCGAGCCCCGGGTTGTGGCCGACGACCATCACCGTCTTCGGCGCGGCGCCAGCGTCGGGCAGTTTGCGCAGCAGCGTCAGCAGGGCGACCGGCGTCGCCAAGTAGATCGCGTCATCGTAGATCACCTCTCTCACTGAGGATCCCAGCGCCGGCTGGACCAGCGCCAGTGTCTCACGCGTGCGCGCCGCGCCAGAGCAGAGGATAAGTTCGGGCGTGAGGCCGAGCCTCGCAATTTCGGCGCCGATGAGTGGGGCCGCCCTTTGCCCGCGCTTGGCGAGGGGGCGGTCGTAGTCGGGCAGGGACGGCCTGTCCCAACTCGATTTGGCGTGGCGGAGCAGGAGAACCGTAAGCATGGTGCGACGATGGCGTCCCCGCCGGCGCTGTCAAGCGGTGACGCCCAGGCTATCCAAGGTGATTGATTGGCCAAAGATGCAGGCGCGAGTGTCTCAGGGGTTCACCGAGGATTGTGGCCGCGCAGCGACAGTGGCTTTGGCCGGCTTGCGCTAAAGTCCGCGCTTGCTCAACCGCCGGTAGGCCGCGGTCGGGAGAAGCCCGAGGGTTCGCATGTTCGAGTTTTCGAGCCGCCACCGCCGCCCTGCGTGCAGACCCAACCGTCCAGATTGGCGCGCCGGTGCTGTTGCGCTGGCGGCGTTGAACGTTGCCCTGGGCGGCTGCGCCATCACGGAGCGCCTGCCTGCCGTTCCTCTCTCGCTGGCCTCGAGCGCGGTTCCGCTCGAGATCGCCGATGCGCGCTATTATGCGGACGAGTCCGATCATGCACGCGTGTCGGCGCTGGCGACGCAGGCCTTTACGCGCGCCAGAATGGCGGGCTTGATCGCCGACCCCAAGGGCAAGCCGCGGGAGCGCGCGTTCCTCGCCATCTCGGGCGGCGGCGATGACGGCGCCTATGGTGCGGGCCTGCTCTCAGGGTGGAGCGCGCACGGCGATCGTCCGGAATTTGCCATCGTGACTGGCGTCAGTACCGGGGCCCTGTCGGCACCGTTCGTGTTTCTAGGACCCGAGTACGATGGGCAACTCAAGAAGATCTATACCGAGACGAGTGCCGGCGATGTGTACCAGGCGCGCGGCTTCATGGCGGCCGTCGCCGACGACGCGATGGCGGATTCAACGCCTCTGCGCAACCGCATCAGCTCATTCCTCGATGCACGCATGGTGCAGCGGCTGGCCGAGGAATATGAGCGGGGCCGCATCCTGCTGATCCTGACGACCAACCTCGATCAAGGCCGTTCGGTGATCTGGAACATCGGCGCCATCGCGGCCAGCGGGCATCCGCGCTCGCGCGAGCTGATCGTAGATATTCTGCTCGCCTCGGCGGCGGTACCCGGCGTGTTCCCTCCGGTCATGATTCCTATGACCGTCGATGGACACGACTATCAAGAGATGCACGTCGACGGCGGCGCCATAGCACAGGCATTCCTCTATCCGGCCTCGTTCAGTCTAAAGGCGAAGGTTAAGGAGCTCGGCGTCAAGGACTTCAAGCCCGTCGCCTACATCATCCGCAATGGGCGGCTGTACCGGCCCGAGGAGAAGGTCGAGCGGCAAACCTTGAAGATCGCGCAGCAGGCGATCTCGACGATGACGGCGTCGAGCGGCGTCAACGACCTATATCGCATGTATCTGACGACCAAGCGCGACGGCGTGAAGTTCAACCTCGCCTACATCGAGGACGACTTCCATCTCGCTTACAAGGGGCCGTTCGACAAGGACTACATGAACGCCCTGTACGAGCACGGCTACCAGGTCGGCATCGCCGGCTACAAGTGGCACAAGACGCCGCCCGGCTATCAGGACGAGTGAGCGTCCGCAACGCTTTGCGCTGCAGCATTGCAATAAACAGCCGCGCGCGCCTTCCAGTACGGAACTAAGCCCGATACGCGGCGTTCGACCCGCGCACCTTCCTTGTGGCTAATCAGTCGATAAGTGACATGCACGAAATCATCTATCTCATCGGCCTCGTCGTCGTCGTGATGTTCATTCTCGGCCTGCTCGGCGTGCGCTGAACATCAGGAGTTCGAACCAATGGTCGATGTCGTCGCAACGCCGGCGCGCGCCGGCACGAGCTATGTCGAGTGGGGCGCCATATTCGCCGGCGCTTTGGCGGCCAGCGCCATCTCATTCGTACTGCTCACGGCCGGCGCCACGATCGGCTTGTCGCTCATCTCGCCCTACCAGTCAGAATCCTATGGCAAGGTTGCCGCGTCGATCGCGGTGTTCTGGTCCGTCGCCGTGCCGATCCTGTCGTTCCTCGTGGGCGGCTATATCGCCGGGCGTATGCGCTCGGCCTGGGCGGACGCGACGAGTGAGGAGGTGCAGTTCCGCGACGGCATGCACGGTCTCCTGGTGTGGGCCTTGAGCATCGTTGCCGGCGGGGTGCTGGCGTTCCTCGCTGCCGGAGCGGTGGCGAATTCGGGTGCGCAAATGGCCGCTGGAGCGCTGAGTAGCCGCGAGGCCATCGTGGCCCCCGCCATCGACAGCTTGTTCGGCGTCTCGGCAGCGCAGGCAGCGCCTGCGGCCCCTGCCGCGGCGGCGCCAACGCCGACGCCGCGGACGGCTGCGCGGGAGATTACGCCGGCAACCGGCGAGCGGGCCGTGGTGCCCGACACCGAAGCGCGTGCCAGCATCGCACGTACACTGGTCGCGGCGGCCGCCGCCGGGCAGCTCACGCCGGCCCAGAAGCGAACGCTCGCGCAGATCGTCTCGGAACGTACCGGCATTTCCCAAGCCGAGGCGGAGCAGCGGATCGATCAGGCCTACAAGGATGCGGTGAGCGCACTCGAAGCCGCACGCAAGGCGGCGGTTCTCGCCGGGCTCGCTACGGCGACGGCATTGCTCGCCGGCTTGTTGGCTGCTTGGTATGCCGCGCAGAAAGGCGGCAACCATCGCGACAACAACGTGCCGGCGCGCGTGACCTTCTACGTCTCGCCGGCCTTGCGCCGCACGCCTACACCGGGGCCGTAGCGATCCTCCCGGTCACGGCGGCGAA
>DATBSP010000053.1:0-112819 GCA_036559705.1 Hyphomicrobium sp. | reverse complement strand
ACACGACGATCTTCCTCTTGGGCGGTGCTTGAACGAGTCAAGTCCATCCCCAATTGGAAGAGGGTGTCATTAAAGGCCATATGACCCTCCCCAACCAGCAGATAGAGGTGACCCGTCCGCTCCTTACCTTTGGGGTTTCTGGAAAACCTCGACCTTAAGGGCAGGTGGACGAACGGAGAGGGGTCATATGAGGCACACCCCCCCCCTACGCAAGAAAAATTTGCCCCTCGCGGCAAAAAAAATTCGCCGTGCGCTCGAGCGGATTCAGCGAGCGCAGTTTCGCGGGGCATAGAGGGGCTTCCGGCGGCATATGCGACATTGGCGCAAATCGCAGCGCGTCACTTCCCAAAAAGGTTATCGATCAGCTTCTGCGCCTTCGACGGGCCGCCATCCTTGCTCTCGCCGAACAGATCCTGGACGGCCTCGCCGGCGTTCTTGCCCTTGAGCTGCTTGCCGATCTGCTTCACGGCGTCGATGGTGCCGGGACTGTTGATGGCGCCTTCGATGTCGGGCGAGATATCGGGCTTTTCCCACGAGCCGGTAATGTGCACCGGCACCTCGATGCCGGTGGCATTGGCTTCGCCGCCGTCGCCACCGAGGTTGGCGACGAGCTTCGGGCGCACAGTGTAGTCGAGGCTGCGTTGCGGCAGGTCGACGGTGCCGGCGCCCGAGGCGTGCAGATGCTGGCTGTCGAGCTTCAGGTCGTTGTTGGTGGCGATGCCGTTGGCGATGACGAAAGAGCCGTTGAGCCGGCGAAAGTCCGTCTTCTTTGCCGGATCGGACGCAAAGTTCGGGATACTGCCTTCCGACAGCTCATGCATGGCACCGCCAAGATCGAAGCCGATGACCGCCCCGTCGCTCACGGCCACGTTCGAGGTGCCGTTGAGCGATTGCACCATCGCCGCCTCGGTAGTGCCGTGGCCCGACACCTTCCACGCCACGTCGGCGTTGCCGGCCAGCCAGTCGACCTGGGCGGAATCGCGCAACAGGGGCCGCGCCGCGATGCCGGTTAGGGATACGTCGGCGGTGAAGGCAGGCTCGCTCGCCGAGCCGTCGAGCGTCACCAAGCCGTGGCCGCTGCCGTTGTACAGGCGCAGCTCCGCCAGCGTCACCTTGGCGACCTGATCCTTGACGCCCACCGACACCTGCGCGCCGTCAATGCGGGCGTTACCGTAGGTGACGTCGGTCAGCGCGACGCGTGCGTCGACGTCGGCGAGGCCCAGCGCCTTGATGTCGATCGGCGTGGTGCTCCAGCCGGCACGCTGCGTGTAGCCTTTCACCTGCGGTGCGGCGGGTCGCTCGAGCAGGTCCTCTATCGAGTTCGGCTCCGACGGGGCATTGCCGGAATCCGGGCCCGGCAAGCTCAGCGGCGTCGGCGCCGGCGCCGGCGGGCGGCTCCCCGCACGCGTGTCCGCACCGAGCGGCAGCTCGGCAACGTTCAGGCCGGAGATCTTGAGATCGGCGGCGACGTGCGGCCGCTCTCCTTCGCGCTCCTCGAACCCGACCTTGCCGCTGGCCGTCGTGCGCCCGGCCTTGAGGTCGATGTTCGAGAGATGCACGCTTTTTTGAGTGGCATTCAGTCTTGCCGAGAAAGCGACTTCGCCCGCGCCCGCTTCCGGGGCCAGATCGTTGCCCCACCAATGCGCCAAAGCGCCGAAGGACGACGAGCTGGCGGTAATCGTGCCCTCGCCGTCGTTGGGGCCGACCGTGCCGTCGTAGCTGAAGCTGAGCGGCGCGCCCGTAACGGTCAGCGCCAGCTTTGCCGGGCGCTGCTCGGCGAGATCTTGCGGCGTCGTCAGCGTGCTCTTGAAGTCGAACGGCTCGCCCTCGGCCATGACGGTGCCGCTGCCGGTGAGCGGCTCGTGCATGGCGGGGAGAGAGAAGCGCGCGTTGATGCCCTCGAGGCGGCCCCAGGCGCCATTGCGCTCGTCGCTGTAGCGCACGGCGCCGTCGGTGATGCGGATGTCGTCGAGCGACAGCGCGGCGGCCTCGCGCGACTCGGCTGCGGCGGCGGGAGCGATGATGAGATCGCCGAGACCGGTGCCGTGCGAATCCTGCGCGAAGCGCACCGGCAAGCTGATGCCGGCCATGTCCCAGCTCTTGCGGCCCTCGGCATCGACGCGCAGCGAGAACATGGGCTCGTTGAGCTCCAGCCGATGGACGACAATCTCCTGGCGCAGTAGCGGCAGCAGTTGCACGCCAACATCGAAGTTCGCCGCCTTCACCAACGGCTCGCCGCCCATGCTCGGAGGCGCCGACAACGACACATCGCTGAGGCGCAGGCCGAGCGACGGGAAGATGGTAAACGAGGTACCACCGGCGATGGTCAGATCGCGCCCCGTTTCCGCTTTCACACGCGCGATGATCTCGCGGCGGATGTAATCGCTCGGCGGCGACATGATGAAAAACGTCGCCGCGCCGACACCGAGTGCAAGCAGCGCCACGCCGCCGTAGAGAAGAATGCTGGAAAGAGCCGAGCTCCGCGGCGGCGGGACTTGCCGGCGATCCGCGCCGACGCGGAGTTGCGCGCCCGGGTCATATTGCCCCGGACGAGTCGCGACGCGCCGGGGGATGGGAGGAGTGCCCCTGCTGGGCGGCCTGGTATTGGTCATGTCGGCCTCGAATGGCTCCTCTGCGTCGGCGGCCGGAACTCGCGTGCTCCACAGCTAAATGGAGGCGATACAAGGTGCGTTAAAGGCCGTTTTCGGTGCATTGCGGCAGACTCAGCGGGCAATTTCGGGGTTTCGCGGCCTGCGGTAACTCTGCCGCAGGCAATCGAGTGAAGTGTCCGAAAGGGAACAGCATGGGTGGAGAAGTCTTATATGATGGGCCATCGCTCCGACAGCGGTGTGATATTTTGTAGTCGATGCTATGGCGTTATCCCGGCTCGTGAGGCACTTGCTGCGCCGCAGCAAAAGGAAGGTCGATGCACTACTATGCATATGAACTGGCGCACACCGTTCTATCTCCGCTCCGCCTTGGCATGAGCGGGCTGCGTAGCATGCTCGACTCCCCGTTCAATCCGCTCGGCAACACGCCGTACGGCCGGCACCTCGCCGCCGCCTGCGAGTTGTTCGAGAACGTCACGCGCCGCTATGGCAAGCCCGAATTCGCCCTGAAGACGACGTACGTCGGCGGCGTCGAGGTCGCGGTGCGCGAGCAGCTGGTCGCCTCGACCCCGTTCGGCCGTTTGCTGCACTTCAAGCGCGACGAGACCGCGCTGACTGGCAAGCGCTATGACCCCAAGGTGCTGATCGTAGCGCCGATGTCCGGGCACTATGCGACGCTGCTGCGCGGCACCGTCAAGGCGATGCTGCCCGACCATGAAGTCTACATCACCGATTGGGTCGACGCGCGCGACATCCCGCTCGCCATGGGCCGCTTCGACCTCGACGACTTCATCGATCACGTCATCGAGTTCATTCGTGTGCTCGGCCCCGATACGCACGTCATGGGCGTTTGCCAGCCGGCCGTGCCGGTGCTCTCCGCCGTTGCGCACATGGCCTCGATCGACGATCCATGCCAACCCGCCTCGATGACGCTGATGGGCGGCCCGATCGACACGCGCCGCAATCCGACAGGCGTCAACAAGCTTGCCGAGCAGCGCTCGATCGAGTGGTTCGAAGCCAACGTGATCAGCCCGGTGCCCTTCCCGCACGCCGGGTTCATGCGCCCTGTCTATCCGGGCTTCATGCAGCTCACCGGATTCATGACGATGAACCTCGAGCGCCACATGAACGCGCACGTCGACCTGTTCAACAATCTCGTCAAGGGCGACTGCGACAGCGTCAAGCAGCACCAGGATTTCTACGACGAGTATCTCGCCGTCATGGACCTCACCGCCGAGTTTTACCTGCAGACGATCAAGACCGTGTTCCAGGATCACGCTCTGCCCAAAGGCACGATGATGCACCGCGGCGTGCGCGTCGACTGCTCGGCCATTCAAGATACCGCCCTGATGACGGTCGAGGGCGAGCGCGACGACGTGTGCGGTATCGGCCAGACGCAGGCGGCGCACGACCTGTGCACCAACATCCCCGAGGACCAGAAGGTGCATTACATGCAGGAGGGCGTCGGACACTACGGCGTATTCAACGGCACGCGCTGGCGCACCGAGATCCAGCCGCGCATCCGCGAGTTCATCCGCACCATCGAGTACGAGCGCGGCTCCATCCCCACGGGCCGCCGCACCGCGCGACGCATGCATCATCCGTCGGTGGCGGTCTCGCCGGTCTAACGGGCCTTAGCGCGGCCTTAGCGTCTCTGCGGCAATCTCCATCTCTTGCGGGCATCCCCGCACATGGAGTTGCCGATGCGCCGTTGCACTATCATTGCGGTGCGATCCTTCTGTCTCCCGTCGGCGCGCTGGCCGAGGAAGACCTCGAGATCAGCTTCAACGACCACTGCCGCGAGTGCCACTCGTTCTTGAAGGGCGACAACCGGCTGGGACCGACGCTGTATGGCGTCGTCGGACGCAAAGCGGGCGAGGAGCCCGGCTACGGCTATACGCAATCGCTGAAGGACTCGGGCGTCACTTGGGACGCGGCGACGCTCGACTAGTGGATCGCCGACCCCGGCGCGGTGAGCCCAGGCAACGGCATGAGCCCGCCCTACGGCGGCGTTGCGGATCCGGCGATACGCCAGCGCATCATTGCGTTCTTAAAAACTCTGGCGCCAAAAACCAACGGCGGCCACTGAGGACCGCCGCGTGCCCGTGTAAAACGGAATCGACAGTTAGATGATGTCAATCTCGGCTGGCATGTAAGTAGTGACCTCGAGGCCAACTTCCTGCTCGCGAATTGCCGGCTTGCTCCAAACCTTCATGGTTCATTCCTCCTCTAGTGGACGGGCGCGATCCGCCCGGCCTAGGACAACTAGTAGGCAATAGCCTACATAAGCGCCAATCGCATTTCCTTGGCTGATATATAAGCGCGGCTGATTGCGTTACAATGCTCAGTAACACGTCAGTGAGCGGCTTCCCAGTTGTCGGCAGCCTTGGCGTCGACGTGGATCGGCACCGCCAGCGCAATGACGGGAAGTGCGGCGCCCTCCATCACTTTCTTCACCGTGCGCAGGGCGTTAGGCACCTCGGCTTCACCGACTTCGAAGACCAACTCGTCGTGCACCTGGAGCAGCATGCGCGCCGACTTCAAGCCTTCCGCCGCGAGCGCGCCCGGCATGCGCACCATGGCGCGGCGGATGATGTCGGCGGCCGAGCCCTGGATCGGCGCGTTGATGGCGGCGCGTTCGAGATTGCCGCGCACACCCGGGTTCTTGGTGTTGATCTCGGGATAGTGGATGCGCCGGCCGAACACCGTCTCGACGTACCCGCGCTCGTGCGCGCGTTTGCGCGTCTGATCCATATAGGCCCGGATGCCGGGGAAGCGGTCGAAGTAGGTCTTGATGTAGGTGCCGGCTTCTTCTTTCGAGATGCTGAGCTGATTGGCGAGCCCGAAAGCCGAGATGCCGTAGATGATGCCGAAGTTGATCGCCTTGGCGCGCCGGCGCACCTCGCCCGGCATACCTTCGACCGGGACGCCGAACATTTCCGAGGCCGTCATGGCGTGAATGTCGAGGCCCTCGTCGAAGGCTTTGCGCAGCTGCGGGATGTCAGCGATGTGCGCCAGGATGCGCAGCTCAATCTGGCTGTAGTCGGCGGAGATGAGCTTCTTGCCGGGCGCGGCGATGAACGCCGTGCGAATCTCGCGCCCTTCCTTGGTGCGGATGGGGATGTTCTGCAGGTTAGGCTCCGACGAGGCGAGCCGGCCGGTCGTCGTGGCGCCGAGCGCGTAGGAAGTATGGATGCGGCCGGTGCCGCCGTGCACGTAGCTCGGCAGCGCGTCGGTGTAGGTGGAGCGCAGCTTGGTGAGCTGCCGCCACTCGAGCATGGTGTTGATGAGGCGGCGCGCATCGTCGGGCACCTCCTCGTTGGCGGCGAGATCGTCGAGCAGGCCGGCGCGCGTCTCCCACTGGCCGCTCTTGGTGCGCTTGCCGCCGGGCAACTGCAGCCGCTCGAACAGCAATTCGCCGAGCTGGCGCGGCGAGCCGAGATTGAACTTGTGGCCAACGAGGCGGTTGACCTCCTCCTCGAGCCGCGCGACGCCCTGCGCGAACGTCGATGAGAGACGCGACAGGATGGCGCCATCGACCAGGATGCCGGCGCGCTCCATCCCGGCGATGACGGGGATGAGCGGCCGCTCCAGCGTCTCGTAGACCGTCGTCACCCGCTCTGCTGCTAGGCGCGGCTTGAGCAGCATCCACAAGCGCAGCGTCACGTCGGCGTCCTCGGCGGCATACTCGGTCGCCTTGTCGAGCGGAGCCTGACCGAACGTCCGCTCGGACTTCTTCTTGCCCGGCACGTGCGCGATTACCTGCTCGAACGTCATGCAGGCATGCCCGAGGTGGCGCATGGCGAGATCGTCCATGCCGTGCCCGCCCTTGCCGGCGTCGAGCGCGTAGGACATCAGCATGGTGTCGTCGAGCGGCGCCACGTTGATGCCGTGCTGCGCGAGGACGTTGAGATCGTACTTTATGTTCTGGCCGATCTTGAGGATCGACGGATCTTCGAGCAGCGGCTTCAACAGCGCCAAGGCTTCGACGACGGGAATCTGCACGATGCCGTCGTGCGCGCCAAAGTCGAAGGCCTCCGAGCTGGCGCGGTGGCCAAGCGGCACATAACAGGCTTCGCCCGGTGCCACGGCCATGGAGAAGCCGACCAGCTCGGCGACCATGGGATCGATCGACGTCGTCTCGGTGTCGAAGGCTAAACGGCCGGCGGCGTAGGCCTTCGTGATCCAGGCTTCGAGGCGCTCGCGCGTCGTGACGGCCTCGTACTTGGAGCGGTCGAATGGCGCTTTCGCTGCGGTTGCGGCTTCGGCAGCACCCGCCGCCGGCGATTCCGCCACGACCGGCTCGCTCTTCGCCTTCTCGGCGCCCGGCGCGCCGCGCTCCCTCGTCGGCACATTGGCGCCGCTGAAAACTGCGACGGGCGCCGGCGGCTCGACGCCCAGCGCCTCGGAGATGCGCCGCGTCAGCGTGCTGAACTCCATCTCGCGTAGGAAGCCGAGCAGCGTCGCCGGCTCGGGATCGCGCACGCCGAGGCGGTCTGTCGGGATCATTTCCGGCACGTCCTCCTTGAGGCGAACGAGATCGCGCGAGATGCGCGCCTGGTCTGCGAACTCGATGAGCTTTTCGCGGCGCTTGGGCTGCTTGATCTCGCCGGCGCGCGCCAGGAGCGCGTCGAGGTCGCCGTACTCGTTGATCAGCTCGGCCGCCGTCTTGACGCCGATGCCCGGTACGCCGGGGACGTTGTCGGTCGAATCGCCGGCCAGCGACTGCACGTCGACGACCTTGTCGGGCGGTACGCCGAACTTCTCCAGCACCTCGTCGCGGCCGAGCTTCTTCGACTTCATGGCGTCGAACATGACGACGCCGGGCCGCACGAGCTGCATCAGATCCTTGTCGGATGAGACGATGGTGACGTCGCCGCCGGCGTCGACCACCTGCTTCGCGTAGCTGGCAATGAGGTCGTCGGCCTCAAAGCCGAGCTGCTCGATGCAGGCGACGTTGAACGCCTTCACCGCGTCGCGGATGAGTGGGAACTGCGGGACGAGCTCCTCCGGCGCTGGCGGCCGGTGGGCCTTGTAGTCCTGGTAGATCTCGTTGCGGAAGGTCTTCTCCGAGGCATCGAAGATAACGGCGAAATGGGTCGGTGCCTCGAACGCCTTGGTCTCGCGCAACAGCTTCCACAGCATGGCGCAAAAGCCGTGCACGGCGCCGACGGGAAGGCCGTCGGAGGGGCGCGTCAGGGGCGGCAACGCATGGAAGGCGCGGAAGATGTAGCCGGAGCCATCGACCAGGTAGACGTGGCTGCCCTTGATAATGGGCGTCGCCTCGCCCGCAGGCACGGTCGACGTCGAAGCCTTCCTGGCTTTGCTTTTCGTTTCGCTCATGGATGGGGTCACGTTGTGCGGCTATGACGCCGGACTATAGGCGCTGCGCCCGGCGCGGTCAGCCCGCCGGCTGCACTCATATGGGGACGATGTCGTGCCGGGAAAACGGTGTCGGTGCGGCGTGGGGCCTTAATTGCGGGCTAGGAACGAATGCGCTATCAAGGCGCCCACTAAGCACCCGTAGCTCAGCTGGATAGAGCGCTGCCCTCCGAAGGCAGAGGCCAGGGGTTCGAATCCCTTCGGGTGCGCCATCCGGCCCCCTCCAGACTCCAGTTTACCGCATTTCAGATCGTGGCCAGGGCGAGCCCCCTCCTTCGAGGCCGACGGTTTCCAGCAAGGGGGTCCAAGTCACGCGTGGAAGTGTGAAACGTCAGCCGCGCCGCGCCGCCTTGATTGTGGCGACGTCAATCTTCCCCATGCCCATCATCGCGTCGAACGCGCGCTTTGCTTCATCGCCTCCGGCAGCCAGCGCTTCGGTCAGCACGCGCGGCGTAATTTGCCAGAAGACGCCCCACTTGTCTTTGCACCACCCGCACGCGCTCTCCTGGCCGCCACTATCGACGATAGCGTTCCAATAGCGGTCGGTCTCCTGCTGATCGTCGGTGGCGATCTGGAACGAGAACGCTTCGTTATGTTTGAACGTGGGACCGCCGTTGAGGCCTAAGCAGGGAACGCCGGCGACGGTGAATTCGACCGTCAGCACATTGCCTTCCTTGCCGGACGGATAGTCGCTGGGTGCACGGTGGATCGCACCTACCGCGCTGTCTGGAAAGGTCTCGGCGTAGAAGCGGGCAGCGGCTTCGGCATCCTTGTCATACCAAAGGCAGATCGTGTTCTTGGCCATGGCGTGTCCTCCCGTTGCTCCCGTCTGCAAAAGATTACAACGTTGGCGTAAAGCAGTCCCGGCCGTTCGCGGTTCGGCGAGAAGTTGAGCAACCTCGCGCGTGCGCGCGCGAAGGTCCGCAAGGTCACAAGCTAACTCTCCCTTGAGGCAACGTCCTCCCTGACTGCATCAGCTATGCAGTTGTCCATGGCTCACTCCTGTAGGTGGCACCGTTCGAGCGACCGCTGTTCGTTTCAAGGCTTTGGCTTCGTCAAGAAGCCAAAATAGAGACACAGCAAGAAGAGGATGAAATGGATGATGCCGCGGGCGCCGCTGACGGCAGGCGTTTGGACAAAACTCGTTCCCAACAGCGGCACTGAGACACCGGCGAGATAGAAATAAAGAAGGACGCCCGATGACACGAAGAACGCGCCTGCCAGAAACTTGCGAACCTCCCTGCTTCGCCAGGAAAAGTAAATGCTCCCAATCACCGCGACGAGGCCTGCAGCAATGTAGAGGATCGGGATCATAGACTTCCTCCTGCGCTAGAGATTGGCGGTTCGTATCGCTTCTGTAGTATATTCGAAATATGCCGAACAAATCAAACAACAGCATGACGCCGGCCAAACAGCGCTTCATCGAGGATGTGGCCCGGCTCCTGGTGCCCTGGGGGGTGCCGCAGACGGCGGCGCGCCTGTACGGGTATATGCTGCTCAGCGCCGAGCCGGTTAGCCTAGACCGCATCACGACAGACCTGGAAATGAGCAAGAGCAGCGCCAGCGTCGCCGCGCGGCTCCTGGAGCAGTACACACTCGCGCGCCGCCATGGCGAACGCGGCAGCAAGCGCGCGTTATACGAGGTGTCCGACAACTACGAAGGAATGCTAATCGAGCAGAACCGTTTGCTCGATGCCCTGGCCGAACTGCTGGAGGCAGGCGCGGGCGATGTCGCGTCCGGAAGGGCACGTGATCGCCTCGAGGAAATGGCCGAATTCTACTTGGTGACGCGCCAGGCGATGGAGTCGGCGCTTCGCCGCTGGCGGAAAAGGCGGCGAACATGACAAGGCGCGCCACCTCCGGGCGGCAAATCACATCGTCACTCCAATCACGCAGGTGCTCGCACTTTACGATGCGGCAGACAGCTTCGGCGACATTATCGTGCGAGCGGACAGCGTCAGGGCGACGGCAGAAGTACTTGCCGGGCGCTTCCTCGATGCACCGCCCCGCTTGGAGATCGTCTAATATCGTAGCGCCCGACTTGGTGATCTCCTCGGCGGCGACGCTAAAGAAATCCAAGACGAACTGGTGCTTGCCATCCAATGGGCAGGCCGCCCAGGCCTGCTCCGCCGCGAGGCCTTGCATCGCTTGGATCTGCTGCTCCAAGCAGGCTCGGTACTCGCGCTCGTACACCTCGTTCTGACGGCGGATCTCTTCCAGGTTCTCCTGGCGCCGCTGCTCGTACGCAGGCAGGTCAATGGATTTCCAGTCGGCCCGAAGTTGTTGACGGCCTTGTACATCAGGTAGGCACGGTCGGGCGCGGCGCCGGAAGCGAGGAGGGCGTCATGGAACACTCGATGCACCACCGCTGCATTGCTCGTATTCCGCCGGATGTAGAAGTCGTGCACAACAGCAGCACGCACGTACTGCTCGGTCCAACTGCCGCCGATAAAGGGTTTAAACAGACGGCTCGCCATACAGCCCCTCGCCGAGGTCGATATAGGCACAGCACAAGTCGAGCGGCGCTTGAGCACTGGCTGATGGCGGGAAGAGGCACGCGAGGGCGATCCACGCCGACAGCACGCCCAAGACAATATTTCTGAACGACATAAATAAGAAAATCTCGAACATCGGGAATACGTCGCAAGAATAGGTGATCATCAGTTCGTTGCACGAAGAGGTCAAGACCGGGCATTGCCGAACGCGGCGTTGCGCGCTCTACGTTCCCAGATCACTGATGAACTTCAGCAGAGGGTTCAATGCCCGGTGAACGCGTTTTCGTCACGGGCGCTACCGGCTTCATCGGCGCGTCGCTGCTGCATGCGGCGACTGCAGCCGGCTATGGCGTAGACGCGCTCACCCGTTCTGAAGCCTCGGCCGCAGCGCTGCGCGCGCAAGGCGTGAACGCCGTGATCGGCGATCTCGCAGATCCTTCTGGGTCATGGCGCGCTGCCGCTCGTGACGCCGACGCTATCGTCCATCTGGCCCAACCGCCGACGTTCGGCGGCCGCGTCACCAATGCGCGGGCAAGGCTCTACGCAATCCGACGTCTGGCCATAGACCAAACTTTGTTCGCCGCCATAAACCGCGCCAGGGTGCAGCAGATCATCTATGTCGCTGGAACGAGCTACTACGGCGAGTGCGGGCCGGCTTTGTGCAACGAGAACGCTATTCCGCACCCCATGGGGTGGGGTCCATATCTGGCACCCGCCATCGAATCCCTGCCTGGCCATGTCGCGCGCGGCCTGCCGGTCGTTGCGGCCTTTCCTGGCTGGGTATATGGCCCCGGTTCGTGGTTCGCACAATATCTCCTCGAGCCCCTGAGCTCCGGCAAGCCGGTCTACGGCCTGCGTGGCCGCAACCGTTACACCTCGCCAGTGCACATCGAAGATTGCGCCCGTGCGCTGGTCCATTTGATCAAGAAAGGCACGGTAGGCAGCCGCTATTTCATTGTCGACGACGAACCGGTAACCGGCGAACGCCTGGTTGAGCTGGCCGCGGCGGCCCTGGGCGTCCGGAGCCGTGGGCGCAAGCTGCCCTATGCGCTGCTCAGGCTGATTTTGGGCCAAGTCGTCACCGAAAGTATGGCATACGAAAACCGTCTTTCGAACAATAGGTTGAGGTCCACGGGCTTTTTGTTCACGTTCCCAACATGCGAACAAGGTATCCCACAAGTGGTCCAAACGTGGTTGAAAGAGAAAGAATAAAAACTTAGCCGCGGGGTTGCGACCGGAGACAGTAGATGGACAAGGCCGTTGCCGAGCTGGCGCCGCTCCCACAAAGTCGCTCCGAAGTCTATCGTCGGCCTACCGTGGACATACTATCCATCGCGACGGCCAACCCGGGGTACAAGCTCCGCCAAGAAGATGCGCTGGCCGGCGCGCGCGCCATCTATCCGCAATTCGCGCGGCTCGAGTCTCTCTTCTCCAATACCGGCATCGACTATCGCTACAATTGCCAGCCGGTCGAATGGTACCAGCAGCCGCATTCGTGGGAAGAACGTACCGCCGTGTTCCAAACGCACGCGCTCGACTTGCTCGAGAAGATCGCGCGCGATGCGACCGAGCAGGCTGGCCTCGCGCTCAAGGACATCGACGCGCTGGTGACCAACACCATCACCGGCCTTGCCATTCCGAGCCTCGATGCGCTGCTCATGAACCGCCTCGACTTTTCGCCCAAGGTCGAACGGCTGCCCATCTTTGGCATAGGCTGCGGCGGCGGCGTCGCGGGATTGGCGCGCGCAGCGCGCATGGCACAAGGCAACCCGGGCGCCAACGTGCTGTTCATGACCGTCGATCTGTGCAGCCTGTGCGCGCGGCCGAACGATCCGAGCATGGCCATGTTCGTCTCGGCCGCTCTCTTCGGCGACGGAGCCGCCGGCGTCGTTCTGCGCACCTCCTCCGATGATGCGAGCGGCGCGCGGTACCCGAAGGTGCGCGCCTTCGGCGAGCATCTATGGCGCAACACGCGGCACATCATGGGCTGGGATATCAAGGACGACGGTTTCGGCGTGGTGCTCAGTCCTGAACTGCCGGCGCTCATGCGCGACAACCTGGGACCCGTGGTCCAGGACTTCCTCGACAAAAACGCGCTGACCCTCGACGACATCGAGGGCTTCCTGTTTCACCCCGGCGGTCGCAAGGTGCTGGAGACGGCGGAGGAAGTGCTGGGCATCGACCGCAGTCAGCTGTCGCACTCATGGGACGTGCTGCGCGACTACGGCAACATGTCGTCGGCCACCGCTCTGTTCGTCCTGCAGAATGCGCTGGCCGCCGGCGCCACCGGCCGGCACCTGCTCGCCTCGTTCGGCCCCGGCTTTTCCGCCTACATGGTCGACCTCGACCTCTAGCCGGCTTTCCGCGCTGAAGCGATGACGTCGTCAAATCCGCGTAGCCGTGACGCGGCGATCAATCTTGTGACGAGGCCGGGCGCCAGGCGCGCGCCTGCCAGCGCAAGTTTCCGCAGTGGCGTATTGGAGATGGTGAAATCGAGCGCGCCGGCGAGCCGAAACTGCGGCTTGTGCCCCGACACGATGCGCGCCTGAAATGCGTGGGCGCTTTCGCCGCCGAGAACCGCGCGTGCCGCGGCGATTCCCGAGGCGAGTGCCAATGCCGTACCATCGCCGACGAAGGAGGGAATAACGGCCAGCTGGTCGCCAACGGGATAGATCGATGCCCCAACTGGCGCGGATCGCAAGAAGCCGTACGGCTGCCCCGAAACGGCGAGCGGCTTGTCCCAAGCGGCCTCGGCGCCGTCGATCAAGTCGGCGAACACCGGGGAGTGCTTGGCAAGATACGCGGACTGCGCCGCCCAGCTCGAGCCGACGACGCGCAACACATCGCTGTGGACGTTCCACGCGATCGACAGCAAGCCGTCTTCGACGAGGCAGAAGCCTCCATAGCCTCCCGGGAAGGCATGAAGCTGGACGATCCCGCACATGCGCTGCCGCGCCGCTGCGGACGGGTTCACATGCGTCTTGAACCCCACCATCGATCCGCCCGGACGTGGCAAGCCGCGCACGTTGTGCTTGCCGCTGGAGAGCGCAACGGCATCGGCGCGCAATTCGCCGCCGCTCGTGTGCACGCGAACGCCACCGGGCTGCTCGGCAATCCCTTCGACGACGGTCGCGCGGCGAACCTCCACGCCCGCCGCCTGTGCCGCGGCGAGCAACGATTCGTCGAGCCGAAAGCGAGAAAGACCTCGCCCTTGGAACGGTAGCGGTGCCGTCACTTGTGATGCGCCGTCGGCGAGCCGCAGCGTTTCGACCTTGCTGCATCCCAGCCGATCGCAGTCGACGCCCAGATGCGCCAGCAGCAACGCTGCATTTTCGCTGAGGAACTCGCCGCAAACTTTGTGATGCGGACCGGCCGACTTCTCGACAATCATGGCGCGGCCGCCGCAGCGGACCACTTCAAGCGCAAAGGCGGCGCCCGCAAGTCCTCCACCGGCAGCAATCGCCAACACCGTCGAAACCCTTGCTATCCCGTCGGCTCGAGTTGCGGCTGCCGCCGTGCTGCGAGCGCCGCGTCCTCCAATCCAATCTTGTACATGAGCACGGCGGTCCACACCGCGGTCATGATGCAGGCGAGCGCCCATGCGCCAAATACCGCTGGCAGCAGGAACGTCTCGGCGATGGTCACAACGTAGTTTGGATGCCGGACAAGCGCGTATGGCCCGCTCCTGATGATCGGGGCGTCCTTCAGCGTGATGATGCGATGCGTCCAGAACCGCCCGAGCGTTCCGATTACCCAATACCGCGCGACCGTCAGCAAGAGATAGGCGATCGCCAAAACGATCGAGATCGGCGCCGTGGCGGGAATGAGAAAAAAGAGGCTGGCAATCCAGGCAAGGTGCGTCGTAGCTACTACTGGATAATAGGAGGCGCCGGCCTCCTGCGCGCCGGCTGCCAGAAGCGCCTTGGTGTTCCGCGCCGAGTAAAGCTCCTCAGCACCACGCTGCGCCAGCACCAGCAGCGCGGCTATCTGGGGCCAGCCTATCGTCTCGGCAATCATGCCCGTCGTCCCCTCACTCCGTAGGTCACTCACCAAACAGCCTTCGCTTGCCCACTGTCAAACGGGCGCGGGATTGAGATACCGCTCATTCTTAATTTATTCACCATTGCGCCGGCTTGAGGCCATCGCTCACCGAAGCGTTCACCCAATCCGGCTATGCCTGGAGAAAGGAGAGGATCCAACCGCGAGGAAGCGCCATGCTGAAAGCGCCCGAGAGCGAAAGCAGCCACGGCTCGAGGCGGGCTTCGATGCCAACCTCGACTTCCCTCTCGACGATGCCGGCTGGGCCGCATTCTCCAAGGGTGCGCATTGCGCCATTACGAGCTACACCGACCTCGACATCCTGACGACGGCGCCGCGCCAGCAGCTCTTCGAGTTTTCCTATCTGCCGTCGGCCAACTGCTACTTCCTGCGCGACACCCCGTATCATGGGCTCGTCAGCGCCCTTACGCCAATCACGCGCCGGCCCGCGCAAAGCAGCGTCTTCGTCCTCGCCGTCGAACCCGGCGACGAGCTGGCACGATCTGCGCGGTAAGCGGCTCGGCTACATCAACACGTATTGCACGACCAGCTTCTTCTCCCCGTCGATTCTGCTGGCGCGCGCGGGCTTCGCCCTCAAGGACTACTTCGACGCGTTTCCGGTGGCGCCTTGGCAGGGGCAAATGGCGGTCGATGCCGGCTTCAAGGTCGTCATCGCGGCCGGTGTTCGCGTCTTGACCCGAAAGCAGCTCGCCAAGTCGCGGCGACTGGCCGTCGTTGCCGATGTCAACGCCGTGCCACCGTCGGGCATCGTAGGGGTGGAACTGTTCGACCGTGGCCGCTTGCTCGACGGCTCGGGCGTTGCCTCGATTGGGCCCTTGGCAATAGGTGACGTCAAGTACAAGACGCAGGCGGCGCTGTTCCGCAGCATGCTTGCGTCGCGCGACTCTGTGATGCTCGACTTCACGCATGCCTTCGCGAAAGCCCGAAAGCTCGTTCGCGGCCTGGGCGTGGGTCGGGTTCGTAGCTAGGTCTTGGCGTAGCGTCCCGCGCGTCGGCAAGTCCACTTCATGATCTTCCAGCCGGGATGCTCGCCGACCCAGCGCGCCATGTGCGGGGGCGCCTGCATCAAGCACTGCATCGGCGTGAGATTTTCAGCCGAGTACATCAGCCCCACGTCGCGGCAGCTCTCGGGCTTGTCGACGAGGCAGGCGAGCAGAACGAGTTCGATCATGTTGACACCTTCGTTGGAACAGTGGGCATCCAGGCGTCATCCCTTCGTCGTTTCTTGTTGGAGCAGGCGCGGTGGCACCGCTCGAAGGCTAACCGGTCGTCGCACGCAGGGGATAAATTGTGCCCGCGCCGGCCATCGGCCGGCGCAGAGCAAAACGCAGCGGGTGTGCGAGAAGCGAAGCGGGGATTAGCGGGCGCGGATCGATGCGTGGCGCCGCGCGGGCATACACACGCGGGCCATCAGCTGACAGCTGAGGTAAAGCCCCGACAAGGTGATGAGCGCAGGCACCGACATTTGCAGCCCTTCGTCTTCGAATAGGCCTGCAAGCTAGGATGCGCTTGCGTCGAGCCAAACCAAATTAATCAGCAAACGTTATTCCCGCCGCTGAATAGGACAAATGGCCGACCTTTGAAGCCTACTGTGCGGCACCCACCGGTCTTTTGGCCCCTCTACTTCGATCAATATACGCAGGGGTTCGGCTGCATTAGTTTCCGGGGCCGCTGTCGCCGCCCGCCACCGACGTCGGCGGCTTGCCGATCGCTGCAGCGCTCGTTCGCATTCATCCGCGCGGCATGCGCGAAATGCACTGGCATCCGAATGCCGACGAGTGGCTGTACATCATCGAGGGCGAAGGCGAGCTGACGGTGTTCGAGACCGGCCCCAACGCGGTAACGCAGAACTTCAAAGCCGGCGACGTGGGCTACGTGAAGCGTGCGCAGGGCAACTACCTTCGCAACACCGGCATTAGCGATCTCGTCTATCTCGAGGTGTTCCGCAGCTCGTACTTCGCCGATGTGTCGCTGACCGACTGGCTGACGCACACCCCGCGCGCGATGGTGGCACAGACGCTGCTCCGGAAGCGATCGGGCGTTTCCCTGCCGGCAAGCCGGTGATCCTGCCGATCTAGCGTCCGATCGGCAGCGCTAGGCTGTCGCCTTGCGCTCCACGCTCATGATGCCGACCGCGGGGTTGAAGAAGACGAGCGATGATCCCGGCTGCGACTTCGCACGGTACATGGCGACGTCGGCATGGCGGAGGATCTTCTCCACCGTATCGCCGTCTTTGGGGTAGAGCGCAGCTCCGATCGCAACGCCGATAGCGTGCGACGCGTCACCTGCCCGCACTTCGCCGTTTAGCGCCGCGATAAGGCGCTCGCCGATGGCGCGAGCGGCATCTTCGTCAACGTTGCGCGACAGCACGGCGAACTCGTCGCCGCCGAGACGGGCGAACACATCGTTGGTACGCGCCGCGCGGCGGAATCGCTCAACGACTGCCTGCAGCACCTGGTCGCCGACTGCATGGCCGTAGCGATCGTTGACGTGCTTGAAGCCGTTGAGGTCGAGCAGAAAGATGGCATGCGACCGCCCGTCAACTGGCGGCAGATTCGTTGCGACATCGAGCGCCTCGAGCATAACGCGCCGGTTCGGAAGCCGGGTCAGCGGGTCCTGACTGGCCAGCACGCGCAGCTCACACATCTCGGTTGCCAGCGCGTCGGGACTGACAGCGTCGCTGTGCATCTCGTCCAGGCGCCGCGCGACGAACACCCAGACGCAAATGACGCCAAGGCAGGCGAGCCAAATAACCTCGGCCGGCGATATCTCGCGGCGCGACTCGGCCAGGGATGCGATGAACCCAAAGACGTCGTAGCGCCGCACAATGAGCACGGCAAACAGCATGAGCGCCGCTAGGACGACGAAGTCCCGCAAGCTCGACCATCGGTGTCTGGCGATGCTCTCAACCAGGGATTTCGGTCCGCTGCTGTTCACGACGCGAACCCATTAGTAAGGGCACGGAGCATAAGCCCGCGTGCTTCAGGAATCGTTAACTGACAAGGTCGCGCAACGGTTTGCGCCGCGACCTAGTGGAGGGCCGCCGGGCGCCAGCCGGCGGCCATCGCCTCCTGCTCGCTGCAGAACCAGCGCTCGCCCTTCGCCTCCTCGATCTTCACCTTGCCGTACCAGGGGCCCCACGGCATGTGGTAGATGTGTCCGTGTTCAGTGACGTTGCCTTTGATGGCGCAACCCTTTGGGGCTTCCTGCGCAGCCCCGGCCCAGCGTTTTTCGCGATAGACCCACGCCGGCTCGGCGTCGCCCTGCCAGATGCCGACGCGCGCCAGCCGCGCCTCGGCTTCCTGCTGCACATAAGACTGCGAATACTTCACGAAGGCCCAAGCCAAGCCTTCGCGCACCATCTCGGCGTTGATGTCACGTCCGTCGACGAAGCAAATGCCCAGCATGCGGTCGTACTTGTCGGTGCCGCGGCTTTCGCAGCTGACGCGGCGTTTGGCGACCAGTTTGGCGAGCTGATCGCTCGCCGCCGTGCCGCAGCGCCATGAGCCGATGAGGCGGCGGCCGCAGGTCTGCCCCGCCTCCGGCGCGTCGATGCCTTCGAGGCGAATGTGGCGGCCGTCGATCTCGAGCGTATCGCCATCGATCACGCGCGCAAGGCCGGCAAGATCGCCGCCTCGTGGCGCGGCGTAGACCGGCTCGCGTACTGGCATGAAAGAAAGGACACCAAGTGCAGCAACGCCGACCAGCGCAGACGCCACTGGGCGGCGGGAGAGCCAACGGGATGTAGATGAGTTCATAGACGCACTCTCTCTGAGTCGCGTGGCGCAGCCCCGGCTAAATCATGGAGCCGCTATACAACCGCACAACAGAAATGCGCGCGTTCACGGAGTTCGCGCAATTGCGCATGTCACAATCGTTGCGAAGCTTCGTTGATACGACAAGAGCGCCGCGAATTTTTCGCGACGCTCGTCATGCCGGTCGATCAGTCTCGATTTTAGCGGCGGCGGAAGTTGCCCGCGCCGCCCGGACGCTGCGGCGGCGGACCACCAGAGCCTGCGCGTACATCCTTGTGGCGGAAGTTGATGCGGCCCTTGGTGAGGTCGTACGGCGTCATCTCTATGGTGACGCGATCGCCAGCGAGGATGCGGATGCGATTCTTCTTCATGCGACCGGACGTGTAGGCGACAACCTCGTGTCCGTTGTCGAGCTTGACGCGGCAGCGTGCATCGGGAAGCACCTCCGCCACCACGCCCTCGAACTCGAGCATCTCTTCCTTCGCCATTAGGTTCCTTGCTGAGCCGACGCTGCGAGCTGTGAGCTTCGCACAACGTCGATGCCTATAAATTGGTAGGGGAGCAGACGCGCCTGCTCCCCTAAAGCGAACTGATCCGCGGTCTTTAGAGTGGACGCAGGTTGACTGCTGCGACCTTACCGTTACGGCCCGTCTCGGTCTCGTAAGCGATCTTCTGTCCCTCACGAAGCGTCGAGAGACCAGCGCGCTCAACGGCCGAGATGTGCACGAAAACATCGTTGCCGCCTTCATCCGGCTGGATGAAGCCGTAACCCTTCTGGCCGTTGAACCACTTCACAGTGCCGTTTGCCATCAAGTGCCTCCAGAGCAATTAGGCAATCCCCTTCGACGGGAATGTCGAAGGACATCAAATCGCGCGATGGAGACGTCCAGTGTCGGCGCAGTAGCACCGTCGTAGAGTAAACCAAGGCGTGTTCGATCGGCCCTATATGAACCGACCTATAGCGAAAGGCAAGGCAACGATGAGGGGTCTAGACGGGCTCCGGCGGCCTTCGCCGAGGGCGGTAATCATGGTGCCAAAGGGCCCAGATTCTCTGGACTTGTCGGCACATCTTGACGCGCATTTCGCTCTTTCACGCCGGGCCGAGGCGCCGCCAGATCGCGGCAATTTTACGGCGTGTTGGAGCGGCAAGATGATGGCGGAAGCCGGCACCAGGAGGTCACCCAGAGGGCGTCGTCATTTGTGGCGCAACCGGGCAAGCAGGTAGGCACGCGAAGCGCGCCTGACACTTTGGGTTGCGTTGCTGCCGCCGGCACGTGCACGCAGGCGGCAGCACGCGTTCGTGGGCTAGCGGTAAATCGTGGCGTAGCCACCCGTGTAGTGACCGGTCCCGGAGTCATTGTAGCCGGATGAATGGCCACGCTCGTAGGACGCTTCACGCGCATAGCGGCGCGAGCGACCGTAGGAGCGTGAACCCTCATACGAGACCCGCGAGTATCCGCTGTCGTAGCGCGAATTGCCCTCCGCATAGCGACGGCTGCTGCTGCTGCTGCTGCTGCTGCTGCTGCTATTGCTGTTGCTGTTGCTGTTGCTGTTGCTGGCGTACTTGCGCCCGCCGGCCAGCGACACGAAGTGCTGACCGACGTCGACATGGATATGGCTCATGTCGGCATAGGTCATCGTCCCGCCCGTCTTATGATTGGCGACGAGCCAGTTGATGATCGCGCCCTTGCGGTTGCCGGTCTCGAAGTCGACAGCGTTGCCGCTGGCGTGGCGCGAGATGCGCCCCGACCCGGCAATGCGCGCGCCCGGACGGCACGTGGAGATGACCTTCACTGGTCCAAACCGCGCCTCGATCTTATCGAGCACCGCGTGCACGGCGCTGGTCAGGCACTTGCGGGGGGCGCCTTTGTCGTCGGCGACCCGAGGTACATTCGATTGAGGCCTGCCCCAGTTTGGAGCTTTTGCCGGCTCGCCATAGGTGCGTCCGTCAAAGCCGAAGTACGGCCGGGCTTCCACTGAGGTGGCAGAAAAAATGAGCGCAACGCCGATCGCTGCGGTTGAGAGCCGCTTGATCATGATCACTCCTGGGTATGTCAAGATTTTCGGGGCGGCCCGCTTGTGGCTCGCGCCCATTCCACATTCGCAGCTCGATCTGCATCGACGGCCGCACACAGCCAGCCGCCAAGTTCACGAGCCTGCGCAGTCCCCGGTTGCCAACTCGCCTGTCCGTCGAGTGGACTTCGCAGTGGTCACCGCGTGATGATGACCGTGCCGGGTTGAGAGTCACTCTGCCACGCCATGTGGTGAGAATGGGGCAAGGTTAACGTGCTGCGGCGATGCGCCGTATGTGTCCTCAAAAGCGATGAGGCGCCGCGGCTTGCAACCAGCGCCTCAGCAAAGACCCTCGCGTGTTGCCGCTCGGCCTAGCGCAGATAGGGGCAGATGCGCTCTTCGCCGTAGCGATTGATGTAGGTTCCGGTGTGGCGATCGAATGAGCGGAACTCGTACTCGCAGCGCGCGATGTCATCCTCGTGCGCCCGACCCTCGCTGATCGCTGCCGCAATGAGGGTTCCCGCAATAATGCCGCCGATGATCGCTCCGGGTCCCGGGCCCCAACCTCGCCCCCCGCGCCCGACGTGCGTTACGTAGCTGTCGCCAATCGTGATCGTCGGCTTGCCGAGCGGCGCCGCTGAGGCTTGCGCAAACGGCAGCGCCGGAACCATGAGGCTGGCGCAGATGAGGGACGCGATAGTTGATTTGATGCGTTTCACGATGTTCTCCCTTCCCGAATTCGCAGACGTGACAGACGCCGGTCACGTCGCGACATGCGCGCATGTTCCCCGGAGCGCATGGCAAGGTGGAGGCAATGGCGCGGCGATGCCGTGTCCGCTCAAACGCATCCGGCAGCCAATTCCGCAGTATCGGGTCGTTGTTGCCGCCGACGGACGGCCCGCGGCGCTCAGTTCTCGTCCATCTTCAGGGCAGCGATGAACGCCTCCTGCGGGATCTCGACCTGCCCGAACTGGCGCATCTTCTTCTTGCCCTTCTTCTGCTTCTCGAGAAGCTTGCGCTTACGCGTGATGTCGCCGCCATAGCACTTGGCGATCACGTCCTTGCGCAGGGCACGGATGGTCTCGCGCGCGATGATGCGGCCGCCGATTGCCGCCTGCACCGGAATGACGAACATGTGCTGCGGGATGAGATCCTTCAGCTTCTCGCACATGGTGCGCCCGCGTGCCTCGGCGCGTGAGCGGTGCACGATGATCGACAGCGCATCGACCGGCTCGGCGTTGACAAGGATTGTCATCTTAACGAGGTCGCCCTCCTCGCAGCCGATCATCTGATAGTCGAACGAAGCATAGCCTTTGGAGATCGACTTCAGGCGATCGTAGAAGTCGAACACCACCTCGTTGAGCGGCAATTCGTAGACGAGCATGGCGCGGCTGCCGGCGTAGGTGAGCTCCTTCTGCCGCCCGCGCCGGTCCTGGCACAGCTTCAGGATGCCGCCGAGATATTCGTCGGGCACCATGATCGTCGCCTTGATCCACGGCTCCTCGATGCGCTCGATGCGCACCGGGTCCGGCATGTCGGCCGGATTGTGCATCTCCAGCATCGATTTGTCTGTCAGGTGGATATTGTAGATGACGCTCGGCGCCGTGGTGATGAGGTCGAGGCCGAACTCGCGCTCGAGGCGCTCGGTGATGATCTCGAGGTGCAGGAGGCCGAGGAAGCCGCAGCGGAAGCCGAGCCCGAGCGCCGCCGAGGTCTCCATCTCGAACGAGAAGCTCGCATCGTTGAGACGCAGCCTGCCCATGGCTTCGCGCAACTCGGCAAAGTCGGCGGCGTCGACGGGAAACAGTCCGCAGAACACCACCGGCTGCGCCGGCTTGAAGCCCGGAAGCGCCTCGGTGGTTGGATTGCGTGCATCGGTGACCGTGTCGCCGACACGCGTATCGGCGACCTCCTTGATGGCCGCGGTGAAGAAGCCGACCTCGCCGGGGCCGAGCTGGTCCATCATCTCCTGCTTGGGGCGGAACACCCCGACGCGCTCGATCTGATAGCTGGCGTCGGTCGACATCAAAGTGATCTTCTGGCCCTTGCGCAGCATGCCGTCGATGATTCGCACGAGCACGACGACGCCGAGATAGGCGTCGTACCAGCTGTCGATCAGCAGGGCCTTGAGTGGCTTGCTTGCATCGCCCTTTGGCTGCGGCAGCCGCTCGACGATCGCTTCCAGCACCGCCTCGACATTGAGGCCTGTCTTAGCCGAAATCGGAATCGCGTTCGATGCATCAAGGCCGATCACGTCCTCGATCTGCTGCTTGACGCGATCCGCGTCGGCGGCCGGCAGGTCCACCTTGTTGAGGACGGGCAGGATATCGAGATTGTTGTCGAGCGCCTGGTAGACGTTGGCGAGGGTCTGCGCCTCGACGCCCTGGCTCGCATCGACGACCAGAATGGCGCCCTCGCAGGCGGCAAGACAGCGCGACACCTCGTAGGCGAAGTCGACGTGCCCCGGCGTGTCCATCAGATTGAGCTGATACTTCTTGCCGTCCTTGGCCTTGTAGTCGAGGCGCACGGTCTGCGCCTTGATGGTGATGCCGCGCTCGCGCTCGATATCCATGGAATCGAGGAGCTGCTCCTTCATATCGCGGTCGGCGACGTTGCCGCACAGCTGGATGAGCCGATCCGAGAGGGTCGACTTTCCGTGGTCAATGTGGGCGATGATGGAGAAGTTGCGGATGAAGGGGGTGTCGGTCATGGCGCGCTAGATAGCACCACCCCTCCGAGGGAGAAAGGGGCGCGGCGGCGCAGGTTTTCGGCTGGCAGCGCCGGCGCAAAGCGCCGCGACGTCAGTGACTGCTCTGGATCAGCAACTAAACCCCAGGGATCGGCAAAGGCGCGCACTGCAGCCGCATCCGGAACTATGGGGGCGGGCGCTCCGCCGTCCCGACGCGACCCGCTCGATCATACCTGCAGGGTCAAGAACGGCGGGTTCGAGAACCCGCCGTCATCGCTTCCGTCCTACTTCTTCGCCTCGACGCACGTCTTCGTCGCGTCGTCCCAAATCATTTTCATCTTCTCGCAGTCGGCCTTCGTTTTCGGTGGGTCGGCCGCGAGCGCCGGCGCGATGAAGGCAACCGTAAAGCTCAAGGCCAGAACAGACATAAGGGCCTTCATGGTGCTTCCTCCATATCAAAGCGGGACGCTTGGCCAAGGAAGCCAGCGCCCGCGAAATCGCCACGTCTTCTTAGGGAGGCCATCCTCCGGGGAAGAGTGGCTTGACGGTCAAACGACTACCGGGGCAATGCGGTTCCGCCACCGCACCGCACAACACCAACCGCAACCGCGCTTCCGGCGTCGATGCCGCTCCGTGACACCGGCCGGCCGACGGAAAAAAGGGTGTTAAGATAACAAGATGGCCAAAGGCCACCCTGGCGCCAAAGCTCCCGGATCATTGTGGAACGGCCGAAATACCGCACATTGGCCCGGTCCCAGCGTCTTGACGCGGCCATACCGAGCGGCATTGAGTACGCCGCGATCGCAAAAAAACGCCGAAGGACGCGTAATGGACGTTATGAGATTCTGCGCGGCTGCGGCCGCGGCCATTCTTTTTGCCACCGCCGCGACCGGCATTGCCGCCGCCCAGATCGAATCTTCGCCCGCCTTCAAGGTAGTGCCGCCGAAGAAGAAGCCGGTGCGCAAGGCGCCGCCGCAGGCGGTGCCCCCGCCGGCCGCAGTCGCGCCGAACACCGTAGCACCGACCGATGCGGCGCCCGCCGCTGCCGCTCCCGCGCAGACCGCCCCGGCTGAAGTCGCCCCGGCACAGGCGGCGCCGGCGCAGGCCGCTCCTGGGCAGGCGCCGGTCGCGCAGGCGGCGGCGCCGGTATCCGCCCATGGCACGCATCCGCAGAAGCGCCCGCCGCATCCGCCGGCGAAGGAGAACTGCCGCAACACCGAGAGCTTCGAAGCGTGGAAGGCGCGCTTCCGCAAGGAAGCGGCGGCGCGCGGCGTCAGCCGTCAGTCGATCGCCATCGTCGACGAGATTCCGCTCAGCACGCAGATCATCGGGCGAGATCGCAAGCAGGGCGCCATCTTCGTCATGAGCTTCCTCGACTTCCAGACCAAGCTGGCGACGCCGAACCGCGTGCAGTCGAGCAAGCGCAAGGTCGCCGAGCATCGCGCCACGTTCGAGCGCGCGAAAACGGAATTCGGCGTGCCCGCTTCGGTCGTCACGGGCTTCTGGGCTCTCGAGAGCGACTTCGGCGCGGGCATGGGGAAGCTCCCCATTCTGCCGTCCCTCGTCGCCCTCGCCTATGATTGCCGCCGCGGCGAGATGTTCACCGAGGAGCTGATCGCGGCGCTGCAGATCATCGATCGCGGCGACATGAGCCCGTCCGGCATGATCGGCTCGTGGGCCGGTGAGATCGGGCAGACGCAGTTCCTGCCGACGCGCTATCTCGACTACGCCATCGACTATGACGGCGACGGGCGTATCAACCTGTTCTCCAACGACGACGACGTCATCGGCTCGACGGCGAACTACATGCAGAACCTCGGCTGGCGCCCGAACGAGCCGTGGATCGAGGAGGTGCGCGTGACGCAGGACCTCCCGTGGGACCAGGCCGACCTCGCCATCAAGCTGCCGCGCACGCAGTGGACCCAATGGGGCATCCAGTACCCCGACGGCAGCGCCATCACCGCCGACAACATGCAGGCTTCCCTGCTGCTGCCCATGGGCCGCAACGGGCCGGCGTTCCTCGCCTACCCGAACTTCGATATCTACACAGAGTGGAACAACTCGCTGAGCTACGCGACGACGGCGGCGTATCTGGCAACGCGGATCGACGGTGCGGGGGCCATGTCGCGCGGCCGCGGCGATACCAACGGCCTCGACGCGGCCCAAACCAAAGAGTTGCAGCAGATCCTCGCCAGCCGCGGCTACGACGTCGGCAAGATCGACGGTCTGGCCGGTGCCAAGACGCGCGCGGCGGTAAAGGACATGCAGATCAAGCTGAGCTTGCCGGCGGATTCCTACGCAACGCCCGAGCTTCTCGGGGCGCTGCGCCGCGGCGGCTAGGCGCCGCCCGCGCGGGATTAGTGGAGCTTGACCACCGGCTCGGTGCGTCGCGTCAGCATGCGTGACAGGGTGTCGAGGAAGACCTTGCCCGGCCCATGCAGCGCGACCTCGTGCATCTTGTAAAGCGAGCGGTACATCAGCCGCGCAAACAGGCCCTCGACCAATAGGCTGCGGCCGCCGATGAATCCCATGAGGCTGCCGACGGTCGAATATTCGCCGAGCGACACCAGCGAGCCAAAGTCGCGATACTTGAACGGCCGCAACGGCTCGCCACGCATCTTGCGCTGGATCTCGGTGTAGAGGTGCGAGGCTTCCTGATGCGCTGCCTGCGCGCGCGGCGGAATAGGAGCGCTCTCCCCCTTCGGCACGAGATAGGCGCAGTCGCCCATGGCGAAGATGTTCGGATCGCGCGTCGTTTGCAGCGTGTCGGTGACGACGAGCTGATTTGAGCGGCTGACCTCAAGCCCGTCGAGCTTGGCCAGCACGTCTGGGCCCTTGACGCCCGCCGCCCAGACGACGAGCTCGGACGGAATGAAGCTGCCATCGGCCACCTTGACGCCCTCGGCCGTCACCGCCGTCACCGGGGACCCCGTGCGAATCTCGACGTGCAGCTTGCGCAGCGTCTCGGCGACCGCATCCGATATGCGCTCGGGCAGCGCCGGGAGAATGCGCGGCGCCGCTTCGATGAGCGTGATCTTGATATCCTTCTCCGGGTCGATCTTGTCGAGCCCAAAGGCGACGACGCCGCGCGTCGTCTGGTGCAACTCGGCGGCAAGCTCAGTGCCAGTCGCGCCGGCGCCGATGATCGCCACGTCGAGCTGGCCCGGGCGGATCGGCTCGGGCTGGGCATAGGCGCGCACGCAGGCGTTGATCAAGCGGCGGTTGAAGCGCTCGGCCTGCTCGGGCTTATCGAGCATAATGGCGTACTCGTTGACACCGGGCGTGCCGAAGTCGTTGCCGACGCAGCCGATGGCGATGATCAGCGTATCGTAGCGGAAAGAGCGCACCGGCGTGATCTGCCGGCCATCCTCATCGTAGGTGGCGGCGAGGAATACGAGCTGCTTCTTGCGATCGATCCCGGTCATCTCGCCGTAGCGGAACTGGAACCCATGCCAGTAGCCCTGCGCCTGGTATTCCAGCTCGTGCTGCGCCGTATCCATGCTGCCGGCCGCAATCTCGTGCAGCAGCGGTTTCCAGACATGCGTGCGCGCGCGCTCGATGAGCGAGATCTTCGCCTTTTTCTTGCGGCCGAGCTTGTCGCCAAGACGCGTCGCCAGCTCCAGGCCGCCGGCACCGCCGCCGACGATGATGATGTGAGGCAGGTCGCTGTAATCGCCGACGGGCATTACCCTCGTCGCCGCGGTGGCGGTCGTCATCTCAGTCATCGCAACCGCCTCATGCCGATGGGAAACTATGGGCCGACGGGCTTATAGCACCCGTCGACGTCCCGCGCCCTATCGCGGTCCGCATCGATTTAATAGCGCAGGCGAGGCGCGGCTAGGCTTGCGACAGGATGACGTGGAAGATCACTGAGCCGGAGGCGCAGGAGCCGGATCGGCCGCGGGCACGGTAGACGGCATTTCCGGCGTCGCGAACGGCAGATCGGCGAACACAAATGTGTAGGCCAGCGCGGCCAATATGCAGGCGATGAAGCCGAACATGAGAAGCTTACGATTGTCCATCGGTGCATGTTCCTCCGCGCGAGCCGAGCGCCCGCGCCACCACGAAGCACGCAATACTCTGAAAAACCCTAAACCGCTACGCTTAGGATCGTATCTCGCCGCCCGTCGCCGATTTCACGGCGGCCGCAACCTTCTGCACCACCGCCTCAATGTCTTTGTCGGTCAGCGTCTCGGTGGTGGGTTGCAGCGTCACTTCGATGGCTAGCGACTTCTTGCCTTCGTCCGCCAGCGCGCCACCCTCGAAAACGTCGAACACCGAAACCTCGCGGATAAGCGTCTTGTCGGCGCCGGCGGCAGCACGCACGACGTCTCCGGCCGGGACGTCGCGGTCGAGCACGAAGGCGAAGTCGCGGTGCACCGGCAAAAGATCGGCGGCCTCAAGGCGCGGCTTGGCGCGGCCCTTGGTCTTTTGCACCGGCAGCGCTTCGAGGAACACTTCGAAGGCGGCAACAGGCGCCGCGACGTCGAGCGCCTTGAGTGTCACCGGATGCAGCTCGCCGAAGTGCGCCAGGATCGTCTTGGGGCCAAGGCGCAGTGTGCCGGAGCGGCCCGGGTGATACCAGGCCGGTGCGTCACGGCTGATCTGCGCCTTTGCGGGATCGATGCCCAGCGCCGCCACCACCGCGAACACGTCGGCCTTAGCGTCGAACAGGTCGACGTCCTTGGCGGCGCCATCCCAATGGCGGCCGCTTCCCCCGAGCTTGGCGGTTCCGGCGCGAACGCCGGAGGCCGAGAGATATTGCTCGTCCGCCTTGTCGCCGCGGTACGCCTGCCCCAACTCGAAGAGCGCCGCATCGCTGAAACCGCGATTGCGGTTGCGCTTCAGCGCCGCGAGCAAGCCGGGCAGCAACCCCGGGCGCATCGACGACATTTCCGTCGAGATCGGATTGGAAAGCTCAAGCGCGGCCGCGCCGCCGCTGAACGCCTTCGCCTCGGCGGCAGGGATGAACGACCAGGTGATGGCCTCGACGAGACCGCGGGCGGCGAGCGTGCGGCGGGCACGGCGCGCACGCTTCTGGCGCTCGGTCAATACGGGACGCGCAACGCCCGCCGGACGCGGCAGCGGCGTCGCTGGCACGCGATCGAGTCCGGCAATGCGTACGACTTCCTCGACGAGGTCCGCGGGGCCGTGCAAGTCAGGCCGCCAAGACGGAGTAGTCACGCTAACGACATCGCCCTTTCCGAGGACATCGCAACCGAGCGATTCCAGTATCGTTCTGATCTCGCCCTCGGGCAGATCAAGCCCCGCCAGCTTCGCGACTTTCCCAGTGTCGAAGGTGATGCTGTGGCGCCCCTCCGGCACCGCACCGGCGACTGTCGCCTTGGACGGCTTGCCGCCGCAGATCTTGAGGATCATCTGCGTCGCCAAATCGAGGCCCGGCACCACAAAGGCCGGATCGACGCCCCGTTCGAAGCGATAGCGCGCGTCCGTCACGAGGCCGGTCTTGCGTCCGGTCGCAGCGGTACGCGCCGGATCGAAGTAGGCGCTCTCGATCAACACGTTGACCGTCGCTTCAATCGAGCTCGAGGCTTCGCCGCCAATGATGCCGCCAAGTCCGAGCGGGCCGTTGTCGTCAGCGATGACGCACATCGTCTCGTCGACCGCGTGCTCCTTACCGTCGAGGCCAAGGAACTTCTCGCCCACCTTGCCGAGGCGCGCGCGAACGGCGCCCTTTAGCTTGTCGGCGTCGTAGACATGCAGGGGACGGCCGCGGTCCAGGCTAATGTAGTTGGTCACGTCGACCAGCGCGTTGATGGACCGCAGACCGACCGCCTTGAGGCGCGTCTGCAGCCAGGCAGGCGAGGGGCCGTTCGTGACGCCCTTGATGCAGCGTGCGGCGAACACGGGACACGCACTTCTCGTTTCCTTGGAAAACTCGAGCTTGATATCCGTCGGACAGGGTGCTGCCCCTTCAACGCCTGATATCGCCTTCTCAGGCTTCAGGGTACCGAGACCTGCAGCCGCCAGATCGCGCGCTATGCCGCGCACGCCTGTGCAGTCGGGCCGGTTCGGCGTCAGCTTCACCTCGAACACGGGGTCGGCGAGCTCCATCACCTCGACATAACGCCCGCCGACGTGGCTCGCCATGTCGGCGGGCAGCTCGATGATCCCGGCAGCCTCCGCGGAGAGCTCCAGCTCCGCCGCCGAGCACATCATGCCATTCGACACGATGCCGCGCACAGGCTTCTTCTCGAGCGTGATCTTCGAGCCGGGAATGTAAGTGCCCAGCGGCGCAAATACGCCGATGAGACCCGCGCGCGCATTGGGAGCGCCGCAGACCACTTCTAGCAGCGGAGCCCCCTTCTCCACCTCAACCTGCACCACCTGCAGTTTGTCGGCATTGGGATGCTTGCCGGCCTTTACGATGCGCGCGACGCGAAACGCAGCGAGCTTGTCGGCCGGATTGTCGACGCTCTCGACCTCCAGGCCGATCGCGGACAGCCGGGTGGCGATCTCATCGACCGTCGCTTTGGTCTTCAGATGATCCTTGAGCCAGGACAGCGTGAACTTCATCGCGACATCCTCAGCCTGAAAGTCCGCCGGACAGCGTCGGCACGTCGAGCACCGAGAAGCCGTAGTGGCGCAGCCAGCGCAGATCGCCGGAGAAGAAGGCGCGCAGATCGGTGAGCCCGTACTTCAGCATGGCGATCCGATCGAGCCCCATGCCGAAGGCGAAGCCCTGGTACTTCTCAGGATCGAGTCCGCAGTTGCGCAAGACGTTGGGATGTACCATCCCGCAGCCAAGGATCTCCAGCCATTGGCCCGGCTTGCCGATGGCCTCGGCACCGATGTCCACTTCCATCGACGGCTCGGTGAACGGGAAGTGCGAGGCGCGGAAGCGCATCTTCACCTCGTCCACCTCGAAGAAGGCCTTGCAGAACTCCTCGAGCACCCACTTCAAGTGCCCCATGTGGGTCGTCTCGTCTATGACGAGGCCCTCGATCTGATGGAACATCGGCGTGTGCGTGGCATCGCTGTCCATACGGTAGACGCGGCCCGGCGCGATGATACGGATGGGCGGCTTCAGGCTCATCATGGTGCGGATCTGCACGGGGCTCGTGTGCGTGCGCAGTACCAGCGGCGCCTCGTTGCTGCCCGGTGGCGTGCGCATGTAGAACGTATCGTGCTCCTGGCGCGCCGGATGCTCGGGCGGAATGTTGAGCTTGGTGAAGTTGAGATCGTCCGTCTCGATGTCCGGTCCTTCGGCGACAGCGAAGCCCATGTCGGCGAAGATCTCGACGCACTCGTCATAGACCTGGCTCACGGGGTGGATGCGGCCGTCGGCGAGGGGGCCAAGGCGAACCGGCAGGGTGACGTCGGCGCGCTCGCTGGCGAGGCGCTGCGAGAGGACGTCGCCTTCCAGCGTACCCTTGCGCTCTTCGAGCGCCTCGCCGACGCGTGCTTTGACGTCGTTGACCGACTGGCCGAAGCCCTTGCGCTGCTCCGGCGGCAGCGCGCCAAGCGTCTGCATCAGCTCGGCGATGCGGCCCTTCTTGCCGAGCACGGTGACGCGCACCTGCTCGAGCGCAGCGAGATCGGCCGCGCCGGCAATGGCGCCCAGGAGCTCCCGCTCAAGCGTCTCTAGATTCGAGCCTGAATTCGCCGACGTCATGCGCTCACCTATCCCAAGTGTCATCCTCGGGCTTGTCCCGAGGGATCCGTCTTGCCTTTCGCGCCGGAGCAAGCGGATGCATGGCTCCTCGACATAAAGCCGAGGATGACAAGCATAGAGGGAGAGCCTTAGGCCGCCGCCTTCTCGGCCTTCTTGACGGCAGCGGCAGCTTGATCGGCCAGCGCCTTGAACCCGGCGGCGTCAGTAACGGCGAGATCGGCCAGAACCTTGCGGTCGATGGTGATCCCGGCCTTGTTGAGGCCGTCGATAAACCGACCGTAGGTCATTCCGTGCTCGCGCACGGCGGCATTGATGCGCTGGATCCACAGGGCGCGGAAGGTGCGCTTCTTGGCCTTGCGGTCGCGGAACTGATACTGCAGCGCCTTCTCGACGGCCTGCTTGGCGACCCGGATCGTGTTCTTGCGGCGGCCGTAGTAACCCTTGGCGGCCTTGAGAACTTTCTTGTGCTTGGCATGGGCGGTAACGCCGCGCTTTACGCGTGCCATGGGGCTGCTCCGTTAAATGACGTTGTTCGAAAGCTGGCGAGCCGAAGGGCCGCTCAGCGGGCGTAGGGCATGTACTTCTTGACGATCTTGGCGTCAGAATCGTTGAGCACCATGGTGCCGCGCGCTTGGCGAACGAACTTCGCGGTGCGCTTGATCATGCCGTGGCGCTTGCCCTGGGCTGCGGCTTTCACCTTGCCCGAACCCGTCATCTTGAAGCGCTTTTTGGCGCCGCTCTTGGTCTTCATCTTGGGCATTTGGCTCGATCCTTTCTCACTCGCGGCAGGCCCTAATTCGCGTCCGACAAGTGGCCGACCGGAAACGTCCCTTGCGGGAGGAGCCGCCTATTGAGGCTGTCAAAGCAATAAAAGCCGCCACGGCATGCCCCGCCGGGCGGCTTCGGGCCGTCCTTATACGGGCGCTGCCTTAAAACAGCAAGCGGTCCGTGGGCCCATTCTTTGCGGCGGCGTTACTGCTTCTCACATACCCGGTAACCGGCCGGATCGTCGCGGCAGTGGTCGCGCGAGCAATTGCATTCCTCATCCCCACCGCCGTCGGCGCCCATCGGTTCCTTGCACGCTTCTGCGCCCGGATCGAGCTGACAGCGGAAGCGAACCGCCGGTGCAACGGTGACAGGGGCTGCCGGAGCCGCGGGGGGCAGCATCTGGAGCGGGAGTGACGGATGGAGCGGGGGCGATGTATGGGAGTGAGCGGATCGACGGCGTCGGAGGCAGCAGCCCAGCACCGCCGCCCGTGCCGCCGCCCGGGACCTTAACCGGCGGCACCTCGCCACGCGTTGCGCCAGTGTGCCTGTGGGGACGGTGACCGCCACCGAAACGACAAGCGCGGCCACCGGCCGCGCATGTCGGCACCGTCGAACTCCCCCGTGCGGGAACCGGCGCCGCTGCAGGCGGCTACCTCGGCGCCAGCACCATAACCATCTGCCGCCCTTCAAGGCGCGGCTCGGATTCCACCTTGGCGATCGGCTCCAGGTCGCCCTTCACGCGCTGCAGCACTTCCATGCCGAGCTGCTGGTGCGCCATCTCGCGGCCACGGAAGCGCAAGGTGACCTTCACCTTGTCGCCCTCTTCAAAGAACCTTTTGATCGAGCGCATTTTCACGTCGTAGTCGTGATCGTCGATGGCGGGGCGCATCTTGATCTCTTTGATCTCGACGATCTTCTGATGCTTGCGCGCCTCGGCTGCCTTCTTCTGCGCCTGGTACTTGTATTTGCCGTAGTCGAGGATCTTGCAGACGGGCGGATCAGCCTCTGGTGAAATCTCCACGAGATCGAGCCCGGCCTTTTGGGCCCGCTCGAGTGCTTCGGCGTGGGCCACCACGCCTACATTCTGCCCCGTCTCATCAATCAGTCGGACTTCGCGGGCCCGGATTGCCTCGTTAATCCGGGGGCCGGATGGCTCGCGCTCGGGCGCGGCTCGCATTGGTCGGCGGATGTCGTCTCTCCTTGTATGACTTCGCTGGTTCGTGTGGGTCTGCACTGAAAGCCGGTTGGACCTTCCTTAGGCCAACCGGCACAAATATCTCGGCAATGGGCCGAAAGATCGAAAAGAAACGCCTATAAGTCAAGGTGCGGCGTGGGGAGATGCGGCCACAACCCACGCAAAAAGGCGTGCATACGGGGGTTAGCCACGCCCAAGGCCCTTCTTGCTCAATTCTTCGAGATACTGGCCCCAGCGCTTGTCCTTTTCGCGGCCAAGCTGCTGCAGATACGTCCAGGTAAAGAGGCCGGTGTCATGCCCATCGTTGAAAGCGATGCGGATGGCATAGTTGCCTACCGGACGCAGCTCCTTGATCTTGACGTTGCGCTTGCCGCCAACGGTGACGCGTTGGTCGGCCGAATGGCCCTGCACCTCTGCCGACGGGCTCATCACGCGCAGCAGCTCGGCCGTGAACTCGTACCGCGACCTACAGGCGAACTCGACCGTCAGACCGGAACCGCCACCAATGATCTCCAGCTTGGGCGGCCGCACGGCGTTCTGCTTGGCGGTCTCCAGCTCCGCCCACGTGCGCTTGGCGATGTCGCGGAAGATTTGCGCGTGGGTGCTGTCGGGCAACGTCGCGGTGATCGGCTGGCCGGTGTCTGAGCGCAGACGGACGTCCATGTCGAGCGGCACCGCGCCTAGGAACGGCACGCCGAGCCGTTGCGCTTCCGCCTCGGCGCCACCGTGGCCGAAGATGTCCGAGTGCTCCCCACACTTGGGGCAGATGAAGGTGCTCATGTTCTCGACGATGCCGAGCACCGGCACGCCCACCTTGCGGAACATGGCGAGGCCCTTGCGCGCGTCGATCAGCGCCAAATCCTGCGGCGTCGAGACGATCACTGCGCCCGACAGCGGCACCTGCTGCGCCATGGTGAGCTGCACGTCGCCGGTGCCCGGCGGCATATCGATGATGAGCACGTCGAGGTCACCGTCCTCGCCCCAGGCGACATCGCGCAGCATCTGGTTGAGCGCCCCGACGACCATCGGCCCGCGCCAAATGACAGGCGTCTCCTCGTCGACCATGAAGCCCATCGACATGGCCTTGAGGCCGTAGCCCTGCATCGGCTTTAAGGTCTTCCCCTTGACCACTTGCGGCTGCCCCTTGAGGCCCAAGAGCCGCGGCTGCGATGGACCGTAGATGTCGGCGTCGAGAATGCCAACCTTCTTGCCGGCGGCCTGCAGCCCGAGCGCCAGGTTGACGGCGACCGTCGACTTGCCGACGCCACCCTTTCCCGAGGCAACCGCGATGAGCGTCTTGACGCCCGGAACCTCGGCCATCGGTTTTGGCCCTGTGCCGGGCTGAGCGGCTGCTGGCGGAATTGCGTGGCTGTGGTCATGGCCGTGAGTGTGGGCATGGGCGCCCCCGTTCCCCCTCGCGCCCGTCGCCCGCGCCTGCGCCACGCGCGCGCGCTCCGGTGGCCGCGGCGAAGCGCCGGCGGCAGCACCGCGCGCCGCTTCAGCGGTCAGAACGGCGGTCACCCCGGTAACGCCCGGCACCTTGGCGACAACGCTTTCCGCAGCCTTGCGCAACGGCTCTAATTCCTCGGCGCGCGCCGCCGGAACGGTGATCGAGAAATAAACGCGGTCGTCCTTGACCAGGATCTCCGAGACGAGGCCCAGGTCGACAATATTGCCTTCCAGGTCTGGGCCCTTTATGCGGCGCAGCTCGTCGAGCACCAGCGGCTTCGAGACAGTCATAGAAGGGCTCCTGGAGCAGTCAGCCCCGGCGGCGCAAGGGCCGGGGCTGCGGATACTGTCAGAGGCCGTACTGGAAGTCACGGTCTGCCCCCGATATAGGAAGCCGAGACGGGCCGGCGCAACTCGCTTCATTGCGCAGCGCTGGCGGAGGGGAACAAGATCATGCGAGCCCTGCTGGCACTGAGCCGCTGGATCGATGCCGCCACACGCATGATCGGCCAGTCGGTGGCGTGGCTGATCGTGGTCGCTGCGCTCATCAGCGGCGGTAACGCCGTCATCCGCAAAGTTTTCGACATTAGCTCGAACGCCTGGCTCGAGCTGCAGTGGTGGCTGTTCGCCGCGGTGTTCCTGCTCGCGGCTCCGTGGACGCTCGCCCTCAACGAGCACATCCGCATCGACATCGTGAACGAGCGGCTACCCCGCTGGGCGCGCAACGCCATCGAGATCGTCGGCCACGTGTTCTTCCTGCTGCCGATGGCTGCACTGGTCGCCTACACATCCTGGCCGTTCTTCGTTGCCTCGTACGAGCAGAACGAGCAGTCGTCGAACTTCGGTGGCCTGCCGCAGTGGCCGGTGAAGCTTCTTATTCCCATCTCCTTCGCGCTCCTGTTCGTGCAGGGGTTATCGGACCTGATCAAGCGCATCGCCATCATCAACGGCGATCTTCCCGACGATGAGCTCGGCGTCGGACACCCGGCGGCCTCGCCGGCGCGCTCCGGCCATCTCGCAATGCCAGACGTAGCGAGCGAAAAGCCGCCTGCGTCCCCATCCGGCAAATCGAGCTAGTTGGGGGCGGTGACAGGCAGATGCTCGAGCTCATCGCCCAGAACCTGGCGCCGATCATGTTCGCGGCGCTCGTCATCTTCCTGCTGCTGGGCTACCCCGCCGCCTTTTCGCTCGCTGCCGTCGGGTTGATTTTCTTTGTCGTCGGCGTCGAGCTGGCGCCCTACTCCGGCGGCGCCATCAACCTCTCATGGCCGCTGCTGCGCACGTTGCCCGACCGCATCTTCGGCGTGATGAGCAACGAGACGCTGCTCGCCATACCCTTCTTCGCATTCATGGGGCTGATCCTCGAGCGCTCGGGAATGGCTGAGGATCTTCTGGAGACGGTTGGGCAACTGTTCGGCCCGGTACGCGGCGGGCTCGCCTACGCTGTCGTCTTCGTCGGCGCGCTGCTCGCGGCTACGACCGGCGTCGTCGCCGCCTCCGTCATCTCGATGGGGCTCATCTCGCTGCCCATCATGCTGCGCTACGGCTACGACACGCGCTTCGCCACCGGCACCATCGCGGCGTCCGGCACGCTGGCGCAGATCATCCCGCCATCGCTGGTGCTCATCGTCCTCGCCGATCAGCTCGGGCGCTCGGTGGGCGACATGTACACCGGCGCCCTAATACCAGGGCTCATGCTGGCGGGCTTCTACGCCGTGTTCGTGTTTATCGTGACGATGATTCGCAAGGAGGCAGCGCCCGGCCTACCGCCGGAAGCAATCGTGCATCGCGAGCCTAACGGCGCTCGCGGCTATGGCTCGCTCGTCGTGGTAACGGCCGTCTGCGCGACCATCGCGTGGGGCATCATGCGGCAAACGTCCTATCGTTCCGCCGACTTCGTCATCTTGACGATGGCGCTTGCCGTGGCCCTCGCCATCGTCGCCGCCGCCATCAGCTGGGCGGTCAAGCGCGCCAACGGACCGCGCCTTCTGTCGGCGCTCGCCGAGCAGGTGGTGTTCGTAATGGTGCCACCGCTACTGCTGATCTTTTTGGTGCTCGGCACGATTTTCATCGGTGTGGCGACGCCCACCGAGGGCGGCGCCATGGGGGCGATCGGCGCCATGCTGCTCGCGTGGACCAAGCGTCTGAGCGATGGAAACCCGGCGCGCTTCAGCTTCGACATCGTGCGCTCGGCCGCCCGCGCAACGGCGAAGCTTTCTGCGTTCGTGATGTTCATCCTCATCGGCGCACGCATTTTCTCGCTCGCCTTCTACGGGGTGAACGGCCACCTGTGGGTCGAGCATCTGCTCGTCTCGCTGCCCGGTGGCGCCACCGGCTTCCTCATCTTCGTCAACGTGCTGGTGTTTTTCCTCGCCTTCTTCCTCGACTTCTTCGAGCTCGCCTTCATCGTCGTTCCGCTGCTGGCGCCAGTCGCGCAAACGCTCGGCATCGACCTCGTCTGGTTCGGGGTCATCCTGGCGGTGAACATGCAGACGAGTTTCATGCATCCGCCGTTCGGCTTCGCGCTGTTCTATCTGCGCTCGGTAGCGCCGCGAACGTCCTATACGGACAAAGTCACGGGACGCACGATGCCGCCGGTCACCAGCGGGCAAATCTACTGGGGCGCCGTCCCGTACGTGGTCATTCAGTGTTTGATGGTTGCCCTGCTCATTGCCTTTCCGGGGCTAGTTGGACACGATACAAAGCCGCTGCCCTGGGCACAGACGCTGCCAGGCAAAGCCCCTCACGCCGGTGCGGGCGACCCGTTGCAGAACCGCGGCTTCTCACTGCCCCCCTACCCGCCGGCCATTCCCGGCGCACCGCCGCCGATCACCTCCGGGCCGGGGGCGCCCACGCTCGATCTCTCGAATCCGCCGGTCATCGTTCGGCCCCCTCAATAATCCCTGGCACCGCGCAGTCGAACAAAGCTTGAAGTCCGTGAGCCCCACGTTGGGCGAGTAGAACCGCGGGCTCTCGCTGCCGCTTATCCGCGATACTTCCTGGTGCCGCCGCCGATCACCGCCGCGCGGGGTTGTCGACGCTGCCCCGCATCGTGAAGTGGTAGTCTACCGAGTCGGAGAACCTGGCTGGAGACTCAACCAATGGGCGATCCCTCACGACCTACTTGTCGGCTCATACGCCCCACCGACACCTACGACGGCAAGCAAGGGTTGACCTATTTCTGCGGAATCGCTGCGGAGACCGTCGGGTCCAAGGGCATCTGCATGCACCTGCTCACCATTCCGCCGGGCGGCAGGGCGAAAGCGCATATGCACGAGAGCCACGAGACCGCCATCTACGTTCTCGATGGCGAGGCAGTCGCGCTCTATGGCGACTGCCTGCAGCATCATGCCGTCACCAAAGCGGGGGACCTGTTCTACATCCCGGCTGGAGTGCCGCATCTCCCGATCAATCTTAGCGACAAGCCCGTATCGGCCGTCATCGCACGCACCGATCCCAACGAGCAGGAGAGCGTCGTCCTGTTGCCTGAACTCGAGCGCTACGCCGATGAGGCCATCGCGCACCTGATGGCCGCAAACGAGGCTTCGTCGTAAGCACCCCACCGGGTTGCGATCAAACCAGACCCTTGCGCTGCTGGATCATCATGTACGTGTCGTAAGTGTGCTCAGCGAGCTGGAACCACAGATAGTCCTCGCCGCGTATCGCAATCATTGCCTCGTAGGCCTTCTTGAAGTCGGCGTTCTTGCCGCAGACATCGGCGAACACCTCGTTGGAAGCTTTGAAGCACGCATCCAGCACCGCCTCCGAGAATGGCCGCGGCTCGGCCCCGCCGATGGCGAGGCGTCGCAAGGCCGGCGGGTTCTGGATATCGTAGCGCACCATCATGCTCATGTTCGCGATGGACGATGCGGCGCGGATCATCGCTTGGTAGTTCTTCGGCAACGCGTTCCACTTATCGAGATTGATGAAGAAGTGCAGCATGGCCTGCCCTTCCCACCAGCCAGGGTAGTAGTAGTACTTGGCGACCTTGGAGAACCCGAGCTTCTCGTCGTCGTAGGGCCCGACCCACTCGGCGGCGTCGATGGTGCCCTTCTCGAGCGCCGGATAGATGTCGCCGCCGGCGATCTGCTGCGGCACGGCGCCGAGCTTTGAAATTACGGCACCGGCCAAGCCGCCGATGCGCATCTTGAGGCCGCGCCAATCTTCCGGCGAATTGATCTCGCGGCGGTACCAACCGCCCATCTGCGTGCCGGTGTTGCCGCCGGGTAGCGCGTAGAGCTTGAAGCGCGCGTAGAACGCATTGAGGAGATCGATGCCGCCGCCCTGGTACATCCACGCGTTCTGCATGCGGTAGTTGAGGCCGAACGGCAGCGCCGTGCCGACGGCGAACGTCGGGTCCTTGCCCCAATAATAGTAGGAGGCGGTGTGACAGACCTCGACGCTGCCGTTGGTAACGGCGTCGGCCGCCGAAAGGCCCGGCACGATCTCGGTCGGTGCAAAGACTCGCACGCGGAAGTCGCCGTCGGACATTTCGAGTAGCGCCTTGGCGAAGGTCTCGCCGGCCCCGAAGATCGTATCGAGGGATTTGGGGAAGCTCGAAACGAGCCGCCACTCGATGGTGGGCGTGGTCTGCGCAACGGCAGGGGCCGCAATACCCGTGCCGGCGGCCCCGGCCGCCGCCGCTTTGAGAAACTTGCGGCGGTTCACTTTGTCAGTCACGGACGCTTCTCCCAATCCCCGGAGCCCGCGCCGTTATATCCCGCCGGCCGCCGGGGTCACAATGGCGGCGGTGCGCAATGCTTGCCGCCGCCCCTCGCCGGGCCTAAATCGCTCCCATGCGTACGGGCGACATCGATAGCGAAGTGACGGGCGTGCTGCTAGCCGGCGGCCGTTCCTCGCGCATGGGCGGGCGCGACAAGGCGCTGCTCGACATCGGCGGTGGGCCGATGCTGCTGCACGTGCTGTCGCGGCTACGCCCGCAAGTCGACCGCATCGTCATCAACGCCAACGGCGACCCGGCACGCTTTTCCGGCCATTGCCTGCCAGTCGTCGCCGATACTATCGAGGACTATGCCGGGCCGCTGGCCGGACTGCACGCCGGCATCGAGTGGGCACGACGCGAGACGCCGGAGGCCAAATACATCGCCAGCGTCCCTGTCGACAGCCCGTTCCTGCCGCTCGATCTGGTCGCCCGCCTCAAGGCGGCGCTGCTCGCCAAGGAAGCCCCGTGCGCCATCGCGGCTTCGAAGGGCGAGCGGCACCCGGTGGCGGGACTATGGCGCTTAGAACTTGCCGAGGCGCTCGCCGAGTCTCTCGGGCAGAATGTACGCGCGCTGCATCGCTTCGCGGATGCGCAAGGATGCGCGGTTGCCGACTTCGGTCCCGTGGAGATTGGCGGGGCGGCCATCGACCCCTTCTTCAACGTCAACGCGCCGGCCGATCTCGAAAAGGCGCGCGCGCTCTTCGCCACCGAGACCGCGCGTGGTTAAGCCGCCCCTACTCATCGGCATCGTCGGCTGGAAGAATTCCGGCAAGACGACGCTGGTCGAGCGCATCATTCCCGCCCTCGTGCGGCAAGGCTTCAAGGTAGCGACGGTCAAGCATACGCACCATGACCTGCGCCCATGCGATGGCACGACCGACGGCGAGCGGCACGCGCGCGCCGGGGCCTTCAAGACGATCGTCGTCGCGCCCAACGCCTGGGAGGTTTCCGGGAACAGACAGGTAGACACGTCGCCGGGGCTTGCCGACCTGCCAAGTTACCTGGCCGCAGCAGACATCATCGTTGTCGAAGGCTTCAAGAGCGCGCCGATCGCCAAGATCGAGCTGCGGCGTCAGGCCTCACCGACGCAGGAACACCTGGCGGCGCGCGATCCACATGTCATCGCGGTGGCCGCCGATCACGCTACGGACGCCAATGGTCTACCGCTGTTCGATCTCGACGACAGCGAAGGCATCGCCGATTTCATCGCGGCCCTCGCCAAGTGAGACGGCCGGGACGGGACGCGCCTCGCCCCGCGCACGCCACTTACGGCGCACGTAGCCGACGGCGAGGATCAGCAGAATGAGGCCCACAGCCAGCCAAAGCGCCCAATGCACCCCGAGGGACCGGCTCACCTCCGGTTCCAGCCCGTCTTGCGGCACCGGCACCAGCCGCCCGGCGCGGTCGGCGTTGGTCGCCCCGCTCCACGGCTCCGCGGGCGTGCCCGCGGCGGTAATGCCGAGGTTGGCGCCGGCTCGGGCGGCAAGCCATGCTATAAGGTCTACGAGCGTATGCATCGCTGCACTTTCCGCGCTGTTCAACCCGTCAGGGCAGACAAAGCGCTGCGGCCAATTCGGCGACACCATCCACACCCACACGGACTGGTGCGGCCCGAATCCGACAAAATCCTTGAACCCGCCACCGCGGTCGCTAGCTTACCGGCAACCGCGCGACCATCTAATGCATGGTCAGACCGGGCGTTAAACCGGCAACCGCACAGGTCGCAATTCGCAATGGGTGATCACATCAATACGCCGCCGCTGCCCGCTCTCGTCGACCGCTTTGGCCGCTCGATCACCTACCTAAGGGTGTCGGTGACCGACCGATGCGACTTCCGGTGTGTGTATTGCATGTCCGAGCACATGAGCTTCCTGCCACGCCGGGAGCTGCTTACGCTCGAGGAGCTGGATCGCATCTGCACGGCCTTCGTCAGCCGCGGCGTGCGCAAACTGCGTATCACCGGCGGCGAGCCGCTCGTGCGCAAGAACATCATGTGGCTGTTCCGCGAGCTGTCGCGGCACATCAACGCCGGCCGCCTCGACGAGCTGACGGTGACGACCAACGGCAGCCAGCTGAACCGCTTTGCCACTGAGCTCAAGAGCGCCGGCGTCGAGCGTATCAATGTCTCACTCGACACCCTGCAACCCAACCGCTTCCGCGCCATCACCCGCTGGGGAGATTTCTCGGCTGTCATGCAGGGTCTTGATGCCGCCGACGCTGCCGGCCTCAAGGTCAAGATCAACGCCGTGGCCCTGAAGGGTACCAACGAGGATGAGATCGACGATCTCATCCACTTCGCCCACGGCCGCGGCTACGACCTGACACTGATCGAGACCATGCCGCTGGGCGAGATCGACGGCGCTCGCCACGACCAATACCTGCCGCTGTCCATTGTGCGTCGCCGCCTGCTCGACCGCTGGACGCTGGACGACATCCCGCATCGGACCGGCGGCCCGGCACGCTATGTGCGCATCGCCGAGACGGGCGGCCGTCTCGGCTTCATCACGCCGATGACGCATAATTTCTGCGAAAGCTGCAACCGCGTCCGCCTCACCTGCACCGGGACGCTATTCATGTGCCTTGGGCAGGAAGACGCGGTCGACCTGCGCGAACCGCTGCGCGCCGGCCCCAATGATGCGGCTTTGCAGGCGGCCATCGACGAAGCGATGCTGCTGAAGCCGAAAGGCCACGACTTCGTCATTGACCGCCGCGCCGGCCGGCCCGCGGTCGCACGCCACATGAGCGTCACTGGCGGGTAATCTGCTAAACTCCCGATACCCGTGGGTGGCGGGAGGGGAGCACGTGTCCAAATACGGCATGGTTTGATACGAGCGGCGCGTCTGACGCGGCGCCAGCTCATCGTCTTCGCGCCCGCCTCCGCCGTGCTCAACGGCATCGTCACCGCATTTGTCGGCACATGGCTGGCGCAGACTTACGCAACCCAGCAGAGCCGCCGCAAATCGGTCGAGTCACTTGCCCATCTCATATATGAGCGCCGCACGCGCGCCGGCATGGTCGTCTCGTCCATGCGCCGCAACGCACCGCTCGATGAGGTCCAGTTCCGCAAGCGTGCCTACGACGAAGCCTATGTCGACTGGAACAAGAACATCCTGCTCAACCTGTTCGCCATCCGCGAAGTCGGCGGCGACATGAAATTCGCCGGGCTGGAAAAGAGTTTCGAGGACGAGCTCGTTGCCTCGATGGCCGACGTCGACCGCTGCCTCACCAAAGCCTACGACCGCAAGCTTGCCGGCGAGGACGTGGTGCCGATGCTCGAAGCGTGCCGGATGGCGCAGCTGCACCAGTTCATTCTCGATTGCGGGGCGACGTTCACCGACGAGCTCTACAAGCTGACGCGGCTTTCCTTCTCGCCCTTTTCCAACGCCAAGGCGGAGCGCAAACGGCTCGCGGAAATCAACATCAAAGCCAATTGCACGCGGCCACCTGAGCCGCCGCCGCCATCCACAACGACAGCACCGCTCACCGGCACGCTGCCGCCAACCGCACCGGCGCCCGCTCCGGCGATGGCCCCCGCCGCGACATCGGTCGCGCCGCCGCAGAGCCCGAAGTCACCTTAGGCCAGGAGCTTGCGCACGCTGGCGCGCACGTCTTCCAGCGAGAATGGCTTGGACAGCACTGCCACCCGCGCGCTCTTCAATGACTTCGCGCGGTCGAGCTGCTCGGCGAAGCCCGACATCAGCAGCACGCGCAGGTTCGGCTGCTTCAGCGCGCGCTGTGCCAAGGCGACACCATCGAGCAGCGGCATCTCGACGTCGCTCACCAGAACATCGAACTTCTGTGAACCCTCGACGCATTCGAGCGCTTCGCTTCCGTCCTGCGTGACGTGCACGTTGTGGCCATCCGCCTGCAGCGCGCGCCTGACGAGATCGCGCGTCGCCGCGTCGTCATCGGCAAGTAGTATTCTGGCCATCGCCCCTCCTTGCCTACTGCCGCACGACGCGGCCGACGAACGGCAGCTCGCGGTAGCGGTGCGCCACATCCATGCCGTAGCCGACGACGAACTCGTTGGGACACAGGAACGCGTAGTAGTCGGGCTCGAGATTGACGGCACGCGGCAATTGCTTGTCGAGCAGCACGCAGGTGCGAATCGACGCCGCGCCACGCGCTGCGATAAGATCCTTGGCGAAGGCGAGGGTGCGGCCCGAATCCAGCACGTCATCGACGATGAGTACGTTGCGGCCGCGCACGTCGAGATCCATGTCGCGCAGGATCGACACCTGCCCTGACGAGATGCGCGCCTTCTTGTAGCTGGACAGCGTCATGAAATCGACCTCCGGCGCCAACCCCACGGTGTACAGCGCGCGGATAAGATCTGCGGCGAACACAAAGCTGCCCTTCAAGATGGCCACCACGAGCAAATTCTCCAGCCCCGCGCCGGCGATCTGCTGCGCCAGCTCGTTGAGGCGCCCAGCAATGGCCTCCGGCGTGAATATGACCTCGAGATCGGGGTCGGTTGGCGTCGACGTGTCGTTCATGACCACTGTTCCAAACCGCATTGGCCTCGTGCTCGGGGAGGATAGCAGGACATTGCATCCTCCCGGCAATCCCGCCATAACGTGCTTAGCCCGTATGCACCGCCCTCTGCACACGAACCCGCCACATTCGTACCCGATTGATCGCCGGTTCCCACGTATTTCGTGACCTTGGGAGCCTGGCGCCTCATGCTGCAAACCGCTGGCTGAAATCTGTGATTCGTCTGTCGAACATCGCGCTCGCCTACGAGCAGGGACCGGACATTCTGTCGGAAGTAAGCTTCCATTTGCGGCCGGGATCGTTCCACTTCCTCACCGGGCCGTCCGGTGCGGGAAAGACCTCGCTGCTGCGACTCCTGTTTATGTCGCGCCACCCCACACGCGGCCAGATCCACCTCTTTAACCAAGACGTCAGCCGCATCTCCACATCGAAGCGAGCGCAGCTGCGCCGCCGCATCGGCATTGTGTTCCAGGACTTCCGCCTCCTCGATCACCTCACGACGTGGGAGAATGTCGCACTCCCCTTGCGCGTCGTGGGCAAGCGCCTTGGCGACTACCGCGAGGATGTAACCGATTTATTGCAATGGGTCGGCCTCGGCGACCGCATGCACGCTTATCCTTCCATTCTTTCCGGTGGAGAGAAGCAACGCGCCGCCATCGCACGTGCGGTCATCGGCAAGCCGGAGCTGCTGCTCGCCGACGAGCCGACCGGCAACGTCGACCCGCAAATGGCGCGGCGCCTGCTGCGTCTGTTCATCGAACTCAATCGCCTTGGCACCTCGGTGCTTATCGCCACCCACGACCATCAACTGATGCGGCAGTTCAAGGCGCCGCGGCTGGAGCTGCACGACGGTCATGTCCGGATCGTATGACAAGCCCACCGGCCGCCGGGATCTAAGCACGTCGCAGACCGCGACAAACTTCGATCTCTACGACACGGTGTTGACGGGGCCCTCGGGCCCCAACCAGCACTATGCCTATGAGTCGCCGACCATCGGCGCTCAGGATGATCCGCCGCCCGTCCGCAAGTTTGCCCCCTCGCGCAATCGCAAGGCGAAGAACGAGCAGTCGAGCACCCCTGTGGTGCCGCCGGACTCGGTCACCGGTCGCTCGCTCACCCTCGTCATTTCCATCATGTGCTTCCTCGCCTGCCTCACGGCCGGTGCCGTGTACATGATCAACGAATCCGCCAGCGCTTGGCTGAAAGACATTGCCAGCGAGGTGACGGCGCAGATCGAGCCACGCGATGGCATGGACGTCGACAAGACGGTGCGCGATGCGGAGGCCTTCCTGCGCAACCACAAAGGCATCACACGCGCCAGCGCGCTCAGCCTCGAAGATTCATCGAAGCTGCTGGAGCCGTGGCTCGGCCAGTCGAATGTGCTCGCCGCGCTTCCCGTGCCGCGACTCATCGCCGTCGAGATCGACCGCGATGAGCCCCCCAACATCGATGAGCTTCGTTCCGAGCTGACCAAGCAATTCCCCTCGGCCTCACTCGACGACCACCGCCGTTGGCAGCAGCAGATCCGTACCGTGACGCGTTCCTTCGCGCTTGGTGGACTGGCCATCCTCTTGCTCGTTTGCGCCGCAACCACCGCCGTTATCGTCTCGGCGACGCGCTCGGCTCTCGCCTCCAACCGCGAAATCGTCGAGGTGCTGCATTTCGTGGGCGCCACGGACCGCTACATCGCCCGCGAGTTCGAGCGCCACTTCCTGCGGCTCGGCATTCGCGCCGGCCTCGTCGGGGCGGTTTGCGCCATGGTCGTCTTTCTTGGCATGCCGACTGTCATGCAAATTCTAGGGGGCGGCTCCACGACCACGGCCGAAATGCATCGGTTGATCGGTACCGGCGGCCTCGACGCCCGCGGCTACCTGCTGCTCGGCGGCGTCGTCGTAATTATCTCGGGGTTGTGCATGTTGACGTCCCGATTTGGCGTGTTCCGCATCCTCAATTCCAAACCGTAGCGCCGCGCAAGTGCCGCAAAGCCACCGGCGGTGAACTCGTTGCCAAACTGCAAAGGATCTGTCGCAAACGGGATCAAATCGGTTAGTGTGCGCCGACGCTCAACGGCGCCTGAGCGTCTCGGGACCAAGAACGTAGGCAGCAGCCTCCGCGATGAGCAGCTTGCGGCGAGCCATAGTACTCGGGGCGGGAGCGACGTTGTCGCTGCTGGCCCTAGGCTTTGTTTTGTTCGCCAGCGTCGTCACCCGCCTGCCCGCCGAGAACAATCCGCACGCCGACGGTATCGTCGTGCTGACGGGGGAGGGGCGCCGCATTGCCGAGGGCGCCCGCCTTCTCGACGAAGGCCGCGCCCAGCGCATGCTGATCTCCGGTGTCTTCCGCCGCACCGGCAAGAAGGCACTCCTGGAGATCTCCGGGCTTCCCGAGGACAAGTTCGACTGCTGCGTCGACGTGGGCTATGCCGCCCTCGACACAGCCGGCAATGCCAATGAAACGCGTGCCTGGGCCGCTTCGCGCGGGTACGAGAGCCTCATAGTCGTCACCGCCAGCTATCACATGCCCCGCAGCCTTGCCGAGCTGTCGCTGGCCATGCCGGATACGCAGCTGATCCCACACCCGGTGGTGCCAAGCAACTTCCCGCCGACGCGCTGGTGGCTGCACGCTTCCGTCACCCGCACGCTGATCTCGGAATACTTCAAGTTTCTGCCGACGGTCGCACACCTGACGGTGGCGCGCCTGCTGCGGTCCACGCAGTCGAGCTCTTTGGCCGAGGTACCGGCCGGGCAATCGGCCGGGATATTCTGACCCTTGTCGCTTGCGCTGCTCCGCTCGCTGGTCTTCGCGCTGCTGTTCTACTTGAGCACGGCGATTTTTGTCGTTGGCGGCTCGTTCCTGCTGTTGGGCCCGCGTCGCTACGCGATGATGGGGCTCAAGGCACACGCCATCGTCTCGCTGTGGCTGTTGCGCATGGTCGTCGGCACGCGCATGGAAGTGCGCGGGCGCGAGAGGCTGCCGAAGCCGCCCTACCTCGTCGCCTCCAAACACCAGTCGGCCTGGGACACGTTCGCGTTGATCCCGATCTTCACCGACCCCGCACTGGTGATGAAGTGGGAGCTAACGCTCATCCCCTTCTACGGCTGGTTCTCGCGCAAGTTCGAGCACGTGTTCGTCAAGCGTGAGCGCGGCCCCGCCGCCCTGCGCCAGCTCGTGCGCGATGCTCAGGTCCGCGCCAAGGCCGGCCGTGAAGTGCTGATCTTTCCCGAGGGCACGCGCCGCGCGCCAGGCGCCGAGCCGGACTACAAACCGGGCTCAGTTGCGCTCTACGAAGGCCTCGGCCTGCCGTGCGTGCCGCTGGCGCTCAACTCCGGGCTCTACTGGCCGCGGCGTCAGTTGATCCGCTATCCCGGCACCATCGTTGTTGAGCTCCTCGAGCCCCTTCCAGCCGGCATGCCGCGCGGCGAGTTCCGTGCCGAGTTGCAGCGCCGCATTGAGACGGCCGCCAACCGGCTGATCGTCGAGGCGGCGCGTTCGCCTGACCCGCCGCCGATCGCCCCAGAAGTTCTAGCGCACGCCGAGCGAGCCGCGGCTACACACTGAATTTTAACATATTAATCTACAAATTTTGCGCAATGTGCGGCTTGTGCCGATGGCACGGGGCTTTCTGTGCACCCTGCCGACGCTCCAAAAGTAAAAGCGCCGCCCGGAGGGGCGACGCGTTCACTTCCGACATCGCGAAAATCAGCCGATTGCGGAAAACTGAACCAAATTCCACAACTACTTTTTCTTCGCCGGCGCCCTAGGCTTAGCAGCAGCTGCCTTCGGCTTCCGCTGAATGACGGCGGTCTTCGCCTTGGCGGAGGCGGGAGCAACGTAACTACCGGTGGGGCGCGCCTTTCCGGCGGCCTTGGTGGAAGCTTTAGCCATGTCGAACCTCATCGATTTGGATTTCGAACGTAAGCGTCGCAACCACGCGCAATTTACTGAGCAGCACGAACCCGAAATGTGGTGCTGCGAATGCGGCTGTATCACATTCTATCAATGGTCAAGCGGAGCCATTCAGTGCGCCGCCTGCAAAGTTGTGCAGAACGGCATCGAGGCACCTTCCCTGCCTTCAGGCTGACGCGATCGGCGACGGATTTGAGCGGCCGTCCGTGAAGAACATAGTAGGAATATAATAGGAACATTTTATTGACTTTGGACGCGTTCGCTACCATATTTGCGGGCCGAGCAGCAGGACGCCCCGATGCGCAACGATGCCGAATTCTCAGCCCCCATTTCCCGGGACATCTGGGACCTCAAATACCGCCTGAAGTCTCCTGACGGCGCCGCGATCGATGCGTCGCTCGACGACACTTTCTGGCGCGTCGCGCGCGCCGCCGCATTGACCGAGAAGGGCGGCAAGAAGATGCACGATCAGTGGGCCGCGCGCTTCCACGACGCCATCGCCGATTTGGGCTTCCTGCCGGCGGGACGCATCCTCGCCGGTGCTGGCACCGGGCGCAGCGTCACCCTGTTCAACTGCTTTGTGCTCGGCAAGATCGAGGACGACCTCAGCGCCATTTTCGCGGGCGTGAAAGACGCGGCGCTGACCATGCAGCAGGGCGGCGGCATCGGTCATGACTTCTCGACCCTGCGCCCCAAGGGTGCGCGCGTCGCCTCGATCGGTGCAGACGCCTCCGGCCCCGTCAGCTTCATGGAGGTGTGGGACGCCATGTGCCGCACCATCATGTCGGCCGGCAGCCGCCGCGGCGCCATGATGGCGACATTGCGCTGCGACCACCCCGACATCGAAGCCTTCATCGACGCCAAGTCCGAGCCGGGCCGGCTGCGCAACTTCAATCTGTCGGTGCTCGTGACCGACGAGTTCCTTGCCGCCGTACGCGCCGACCGGCCCTGGGAGCTGAAGTTCGAGGGCAAGGTTTACCGCACGCTGCCGGCGCGTGCGCTGTGGGAGCGCATCATGCGCTCAACCTACGACTTCGCCGAGCCGGGCGTCGTGTTCATTGACCGCGTCAACGCCCGCAACAACCTCAACTATTGCGAAGAGATCCACGCGACGAACCCTTGCGGCGAGCAGCCGCTGCCGCCGTACGGCGCCTGCTTGCTCGGCTCGATCAATCTGGCACGGCTCATCGAGCATCCGTTCACAGGCGGTGCCAGCCTCGACCGCACCAAGCTGGAAGAGCGGGTAAAGGTTGCCGTGCGCTTCCTCGACAACGTCATCGACATCTCGAACTACCCACTCGAGGCGCAGCGCAAGGAGGCACTCGCGAAGCGCCGCATAGGCCTCGGCATAACCGGCCTTGCCGACGCGCTGATCTTTTCCGGTGTGCGCTATGGCACGCCTGCTGCGGCAGAACTCGCCGGCAGCTGGATGTCGATCATCCAGAACGCCGCCTACGCGGCGAGCGCCGAGCTCGCGGCCGAGAAGGGCGCTTTCCCGTTATTCGACGCCGAGCGCTTCCTCGACAGCCCCAACGTCGCTGCACTCGATGCGTCGGTGCGTCAAGCGATCCGCCGCCACGGGATCCGCAACGGCTGCCTCACCTCGATCGCACCGACCGGCACGATTTCACTGCTCGCCGGCAACGTGTCGAGCGGCGTCGAGCCCGTGTTCGATTATCGCTACACGCGCCGCCTGCTGGCCAAGGACGGGACGGCGCAGGAGCATACGGTCGAAGACTACGCCCACGCCCAGTTCCGACGCCAGTTCGGTGCCGGTGCCGCGCTGCCCGAGACGTTCGTGCGCGCCGGCGACCTTTCTCCGGCCGAGCATCTCGCCATGCAGGCGGCACTGCAGCCGCACGTCGACAGCGCCATTTCCAAGACCATCAACTGCCCCGAGGACATCTCCTTCGAGGCGTTCAAGGATGTCTATCTCGAGGCCTACGCCCTGGGCCTCAAAGGGTGCACCACCTACCGGCCCAACCCGGTGACGGGCGCCGTGCTGCAGCCGGTGTCCGAGCCGGCCAAGGTTGCGGGCAAGCCGGCAAAGCCGGCCCTCATCGAAGTTGCAACGGCACCCGACCGCGCCGGCGTCGTCTACATGGCGCCGCCGCTCGAGCGTGAAGGCGTGCTCGCCGGCTACACCTACAAGCTCAAGTGGCCGGGCAGCGACCACGCCATTTACGTCACCATCAACGACATCGAGCACAACGGGAGGCGCCGTCCGTTCGAGATCTTCATCAACACGCGCAATCTCGAGCACTACGCCTGGACGGTGGCGCTGACGCGCATGATCAGCGCCGTGTTCCGCCGCGGCGGCGACGTGACGTTCGTCGCCGACGAGCTGAAAGCCGTGTTCGATCCGCAGGGCGGCCACTGGGTCGGCGGGCGGTATGTGCCGAGCCTGCTCGCCGCCATCGGCGAGGTCATCGAGACGCACATGCGGCGCACCGGCTTCCTGCAGACGGATGAGGCGCGTCTGGCCTTCGCTGAGGCGCAGCGGCACGAGGAGGCGGCGACGGGAGCGGGCGGCGTGGGGAAGCGCCCCGCGCGCATCAAGCTTTGCCCCCGCTGCTCGTCGGCGGATTACGTGCAGCGCGAGGGTTGCTGGGTGTGTGACGCGTGCGGATTTTCACGCTGTGGTTGACACTTACGGACCGCACTACACACGATGTTTCAACTGCGTATTTACACTCGCGACAGGCCGAAACGTTGCGTTCACTCTGCCGCAAAATCACTGAGATGGAGCCACATTTCGGCTCGAAACCCGAGGCATCGTTAAGCAATGAAGCCTAGCGTGGCACGAAAGAATAATGGCGTCGAACACAACGCGAGCTGCAAGGCCGCGAAGGGATCGTCAGTAATGGTTGCGCGTATCATCGAGCTCGCCGTGTACAGGGCGCAGCGAACACTCGCCCAGGAAGAGATGGCCGAGCGGACCGCCCGAGCAAACGAAACGACCCGTTTCCATTTCTGGACCGGCGCATCCGGCAAGCGCTACGTCCATAGCGTCTATGACCTGCTCGAGTGCCCGCCGATGCCGGCCGTCAACTATGTGCTCGTGCGTCGCACCGCCAACGGCCGCGCCGAAGCGCTGTCGATCGGCCGCGTGTGTCATGGCGCCCCCTCGCTCAACCTCGCCGAGCTGCGGCAGCGCGGCGCCGAGCTCGGTGCCGACGAGGTTCACGTGCACATGCTCGCTGACAATGCCAAGCTCGGTAAGCTCGTCGAGTTCGATCTGCGCACCGGTCAAGTCGAGGCCGATTTTGCGCGCATGGCCAGCGGCCGCGCCCGCTAAGGCGTCGCGGCGCGCACGTCTCCTCGCTTCTCAGTCCTTGCGCGTGGTCAGGACCGCGCGATAGCAGAAGCGTCGCACATCCTCGGCTTTCAGCCGCCGGGCCCGCGCCGGATGCCTCCCGAACACCCGCACCATCGCCACCGCGCTCGCCCGCGCATGGCCGTCGCCCGCCCCGCGCGCCGCGTGCGTGCCGACCAGCGTCAACAACCGCTCCAACTCGCGCTCGCGAATGCCGAGTTGATCGAGGTGCGCCAGCGTGCTCGCCAAATAGTCGATGTTGTTGCCCGAGCGACCCGCGGCGCCGCGAATGAAGTGCGCCTGCTCAGCCAGAGACAGCCGGCCCGCATAGCTTGGGTGGGCGCGCTCGACGAGAAACGTCAGCGCCATAACCTCCGGCCGCTCGCCGGACAGCAGCGTCACCGGCACCAGCGCCTCGCGATAGACGCTCGCCACCTGCTCGCGCTCGCGCAAATAGCGCAACGTCTGGCGCGCATTGGCCGCCGACACGCGGAACGCCAATCCCTCGCACGTGCCGCCGCGGTCCAGCCCCAGCACCAGGCCGGGGCGCCGTGCTGAGCCGCGATGAAAGCGCGAGTAGATGCAGAAGCTGCGGCGCCAGCCGACGAGGCGGGCGTGCACCGTCTCCTCGCTGGCAAAGCCCGGCCGCCACATCAGCGAGCCGTAGGCGAATATCCAGAGATCGTGCGCGTCCGCCATCGCTATTTGCGCGCGCCTCGTTCGGTTGCCGATGCGCCAGGCTGGACTGCCGGCGTGCGACCGAAGTCGGGCGCCGCCGTGTCCTGGCCGGCAGCGATGATCCCCCGGCGCACCGTGCGCGCGTCCGAGAAGCGCTGGAACAGCGTGTCGCCGTCGGCGCCTTCGATGGCGCGCTGCAACTCGGCAAGGTCGTCCGAGAAGCGGCGCAGCATCTCCATCACCGCTTCCTTGTTGTTGAGGAACACGTCGCGCCACATGGTCGGGTCGGACGCAGCAATGCGGGTAAAGTCGCGGAAGCCGCCGGCCGAGAACTTGATGACCTCCTTCTCGGTGACGCGCTCGAGATGCTCGGCGGTGTTGACGATGTTGTATGCGATGAGGTGCGGCAGGTGGCTGGTGATCGCCAGCACCATATCGTGGTGCGGCGCGCTCATAATCTCGACCTTCGATCCGAGCTTCGTCCAGAACGTTTTCAGCTTGTCGATCGCGGCCGCATCGGTGCCGGGCTCCGGCGTAAGGATGGTCCAGCGGCCCTCGAACAGCTCGGCGAAACCCGCCTCCGGCCCCGATTGCTCGGTGCCGGCGATAGGATGGCCCGGGACAAAGTGCACGCCCTGGGGCACGTGCGGAGCCATGTCGCGAACGACCGCTGCCTTCACCGAGCCGACGTCGGTCAGGATGGCGCCGGAGCGCAGATGCGGGGCGATCGCGGCGGCTAGCGGCCCGCAGGCACCGACCGGCACGCTGAGAATGACGAGGTCGGCGCCCTTAACGGCTTCCGCGGCGCTGTCATAACCCTTGTCGATGAGACCGAGCTTCAACGCCGTATTGAGCGTCTGCTTGGTGCGCGCGCTGCCGACGATCTCCTTGGCGAGACCCTTGCGGCGCGTCGCATGGCTGATGGACGAGCCAATCAGGCCGATGCCGATCAGCGCCACGCGCTCGAACATCGCTTGGCTCATGCCGGCCGCCCTCCGATGAAGTCGGCGAGCGCGGAGACGACCGCCCGGTTGTCCGCCTCGGTGCCAATGGTCACGCGCAGGCAGTCGGGCAGGCCATAGGCACCGACCTTGCGCACGATTATGCCGCGCGCTTTCAGGAACTTGTCGGCAGCTTCCGCACCGTTGGCGCCGTTTTTACGGAAGTGCACCAGGATGAAGTTGGCGACGCTGGGCGTCACCTTCAGTCCCAGTTTCTCCACTTCCGATACGAGCCACGGCAGCCAGCGCTCGTTATGCTCGGCGGAGGCGTCCTCGTGCACCTTGTCCGCGATCGCCGCGGCACCCGCCGCCATCGCCGGGATGGATACGTTGAACGGCCCGCGAATGCGGTTCAGCACGTCGGCGACCGCCTCAGGGCAGTAGGCCCACCCGAGCCGCAACCCGGCCAGCCCGTGGATCTTGGAGAACGTGCGCGTCATCACTGTGTTTTGCGTCGTTGCTACGAGCTCTATGCCGGCCTCGTAGTCGTTGCGCCGCACGTATTCGGCGTACGCGGCGTCGAGCACCAGCAGCACGCTGGACGGAAGCTGCGCGCGCAGGCTCCGCACCTCGTCGATGGAGACGTAGGTCCCCGTCGGATTGTTGGGATTGGCGAGGAACACGACCTTGGTGCGCTCAGTCACCCGGGCAAGGATCACTCCGATGTCGGTCCGTAGATTGGTCTCGGGCGCAACAACGGGCGTCGCGCCGTTCGACAGCACGATGATGCGGTAAAGAAGGAAGCCGTGCTCGGTGAAAATCGCCTCATCGCCGGGGCCGAGATAGGCGTGCGCCAGCAGCGTCAGGATCTCGTCGGAGCCGGCGCCGCACACGATGCGTGTCGCGTTCAATCCGTAGCGGGCGGCGATGGCCACGCGCAGCATGGTTGCCGATCCATCGGGATAGCGCTCGAGCTGACCGGCGACTTCCCTGAACGCGGCAATCGCCCGCGGGCTCGGGCCAAGGGGCGTCTCATTCGACGACAGCTTGATAGGCTTGATCCCCGCCGCCAGCCGGCTTTCACCCGGTACGTAAGGATCGATTTCAAAAATGCCCGGCCGCGGTGCGGGCGAGGTGGACGACATCATCTAGCTCGCTGGTATTGGTCATTGACGCCGCGTGGTTCTACCTGGCGGCATTGCGGCCTCGACTGATAGACAGCGCAAAGTGTGAAAGCAAAGAAAAGATTGACTTTCCAGGGGCAGTGCATAGCTAACCACGACCCGTCGGCCGGAATATCAGAGGATCGGGCGAAGGGATAAGCTAGGGGTCAGAGCAGAACCATGACCGTGGCTCCCGTGACGATTTTGGACAGCACCGACGGTACGCGACTTGTCGAGGCCAACAGGCCGTCGAGCAAGGTTCTGCGCTTGCCCGAGAGCGAGCCGTTGCGGCTTGCCTGCGATCAGCTCCTGGCACCGATCTCCATTGCCTACGAGACGTATGGCGCGCTCAATGCGGCCAAATCGAACGCCATCCTCATCTGTCATGCCCTGACCGGGGACCAGTACGTCGCCAGCGAGCACCCCGTAACAAAGAAACCGGGTTGGTGGTCGACGCTTGTCGGCTCCGGCAAGCCGATCGATACCGACCGTTACTTCGTCATCTGCCCAAACATTCTCGGCGGCTGCATGGGCTCGACCGGTCCGGCATCGATCGACCCGCACACAAGCAAGCCATACGGGCTGAACTTCCCCGTCATCACCATCGGCGACATGGTGAATGCGCAGGTGCGCCTCATCGACCATTTCGGAATAGACCAGCTGTTCTGCGTCGTTGGCGGGTCGATGGGCGGCATGCAGGTGTTGGAATGGGCCGCGACCCACTCTGATCGCGTGTTCGCGGCCGTGCCGGTGGCCACCGCCGCCTGGCATTCCTCGCAGAACATCGCCTTCCACGAGGTCGGGCGCCAAGCCGTGATGGCCGATCCCGACTGGTGCGGCGGCGACTATCATTCGTTCGGCAAAGTGCCACGCAACGGGCTCTCCGTCGCGCGCATGGCCGCGCACATTACCTACCTGTCGGAAGACGCTTTGCACCGCAAGTTCGGCCGTCAGTTGCAGGAGCTCTCGAAGGTCACGTTCTCTTTCAACGCCGACTTCCAGGTGGAGAGTTACCTGCGCCACCAGGGCTCGACGTTCGTCGACCGCTTCGATGCCAACAGCTATCTCTACATCACGCGCGCGATGGACTACTTCGACCTCGCAGCCGAGCGCGCCGATGTGCTGGCCAACGCCTTTCGCGGCACCAAGACGCGCTTCTGCATCGTCTCATTCACCAGCGACTGGCTCTATCCGACGCGCGAAAGCCGCGAGATCGTGCATGCGCTCAACGCCGTGGCCGCCAACGTCTCCTTCGTCGAGATCGACAGCAACAACGGCCACGATGCCTTCCTGCTCGAGGAGCCGGAGTTCTTCGCGACCATCCGCGGATTCCTAAGTGCAGCGGGCGTCAAGCGCGGGCTTAAGGTATAAAGCCGCGATGCAGAGAAACGTCCCCCAAGGCCCAGGCGCGCATCGCGTCGACCACTTGCTCATCGCCGAGATGGTCGAGCCGGGGTCGCGTGTGCTCGACGTCGGCTGCGGCGACGGCGCATTGCTGCAGTTGCTGGCCGACACCAAATCGACCGACGGGCGCGGCGTGGAGCTTTCTCGCGAGCGGGTCAACGCCTGCGTGATGCGGGGTCTGTCGGTCATCCAGGGCGACGCCGACCGCGACCTCGGCGACTATCCCGATCAGGCGTTTGACTACGCGATCCTAAGCCTCACCATCCAGGCGACGCGCTATCCCAAGACGGTGCTGGAAAACCTGTTGCGCATCGGCCGCCGCGCCATCGTCTCGTTTCCGAACTTTGGTCACTGGCGCATCCGTACCGAGCTGCTGCTCACCGGGCGCATGCCGCAGACCCGCAATCTGCCGGAGCCCTGGTACGCCAGCCCCGACGCCCATCTCTGCACTATCAAGGATTTTGCCGACCTCGTCGCCCTCGTCGACGCCAAGGTCGAGAGCGCCGTCGCCTTCAACACTTCCGGGCAGCGGCTGCCCATCGACCGCTCGATTTCGCTGCAGAACCTGCTTGGCGAGAAGGCCGTGTTCCTGCTGCGCAAGCGCGCCGGGGGCTGAGGCCGCCGGTCCTCGCGCGACTGCGCGGTTTCGCCATACCCCCAATGTTTCCGGCGCTTTCTTGACACTCCTAGGGGCCGTCACTATGGTGCGCGCCGTTGATAAAACCCGCCGTAAGGTGGCCCTCGAACCCGCAATCGGGCCGGTAAAGTCATGTCATCCGAAGGGAAGGGCCCCGGCCCGGGACGTGGCGACATCAGCCCCGAGCAGGCCGAGGCATTTCGCAGACGCTCCGATGCGATTGGCAAGCGACTCGATCAGGTGAAGGCGCGGCGCGCCCCACCTCAATCGGTCGATGCGCGGGCTCGCGGCGAAGCGTTCGCCCGGGCCTTTCGCTTTGTCGGCGAGCTTCTGGTCGGGGTCGGCGTCGGCGGTTTTGTCGGTTGGCTGCTGGATCGGCAATTCGGCACGAAGCCGTGGTTGCTGGTCTTGTTTGTCATCATGGGATTTGTCGCCGGACTTATGAACGTGGTCCGGGCGGCACAGAAAGCGCAAGCCGACATGGCCGCGTCGCTGGCTGCGACGCCATCCGTTGCCGACGATGACGAAGACGACAGGTAGGGGATCAGACCTTGGCTGCTGAAGGTGCGGATGGGGCGGCACACCACAGCCCCATGGAACAGTTCGAAATTAAACGGCTCATCCCGATCGATCTATTCGGGTTCGATGCATCGTTCACCAATGCTTCGCTGTTCATGGTGATCGCCGTGGCGCTGATCGCCGGCTTCCTGATCTTTGCCATGGGCCGCCGCCAGCTCGTTCCCGGGCGCCTGCAATCGATGGCCGAGCTCAGCTACGAGTACATCGCCAACATGGTGCGCGAGAACCTCGGCGAGGAAGGTATGAAGTACTTCCCCTGGGTGTTCACGATCTTCATGTTCATCCTGACGCTGAACCTGCTGGGCATGATCCCGCACTCGTTCACCGTTACGAGCCACATCATCGTGACCTTCGCTTTCGCGGCGATGGTGTGGATCGTTGTCACCCTCATCGGCTTCTGGCGCCATGGCGCCGGCTATCTGCGCCTGTTTGTGCCCGCCGGCGTGCCATGGTGGCTGTTGCCGATCATCGTCCCGATCGAGCTCATCTCCTATTTCATTCGCCCCATCAGCCATTCCGTGCGTCTGTTCGCCAACATGATGGCGGGTCACACGATGCTGAAGGTGTTCGCCGGTTTCGTCGTCGGACTCGGTGTGGTCGGCGGCTGGGCACCGTTCGCGTTCGTGGTCGCCTTTACCGGCCTCGAAGTCGTGGTGGCCTTTCTTCAGGCGCTCATCTTCACAGTGTTGACCTGCATCTATCTCAACGACGCGCTTCACATGCATCACTAGGCAGATCGTGACGAAGCGATCGCCTGAACCAACACAACAACGCATCCCAACCAGGAGACACGACGATGGAATTGGAAGCTGCAAAGATGATCGGCGCCGGCCTTGCCTGCAGCGCTCTGATCGGCGCCGGTATCGGCATCGGCAATATTTTCGGCAGCTACGTTTCGGGCGCCCTGCGCAATCCGTCCGCCGCCCCGGCCCAGTTCACCAACGTTCTGATCGGCTTCGCCCTCGCCGAGGCGACCGGTCTGTTCGGCCTGCTCATCGCGCTGATCATCCTGTTCGGTTGATCGGCAACGGGCTGGCCCGGTAGGAGGTTACTATGATTGCAGCCATCCCCGCGTTCGTCGTCGTGGCAGCCGCCGCAGCGACGCACGAGAAGAAGACGGGGCTGCCGCAGCTCAATCCGGCCGACTTCTCGCCGCAGCTCATCTGGTTGGCGCTGACTTTTGTCGTTCTCTACCTGATCCTCGCCCGCGTGGCCCTGCCGCGCATCGGCGAGGTGCTCGACGAGCGTCGTGATCGCGTGCAGCGCGACCTCGACGCCGCTGATCGCTTCAAGACCGAAACGGACGCGGCGCTAGCTGCCTACGAGAAGGCATTGAGCGACGCGCACGGGAAAGCCTCTTCGATGGCCAAGGACGTGCGCGACAAGCTCACGACGGAGGCGAACAAGGAGCGCGCGCACGTGGAGGGCGAGCTTGCCGCGAAGCTGGCCGAGGCCGAGGGGCGCATCGCCACCACCAAGGCTAAGGCGCTGCAGAGCGTGAACGACATCGCCGCCGAGACGGCCAGCGCGGTCGTTGGCAAGCTGCTCGGCGAGGCGGTAAGCCCTGCCGAGGTCAAGAAGATGCTGCAGCCCGCGGCCGAGTGAGGACAACGATGCTTCTTAATCCGGCCGATCCCGTATTTTGGGTGATGATCGCGTTTTTCGCGTTCATCGGCCTCCTCGTCTATTACGGCGTCCCCGGGATGATCGGGAAAGCCCTCGATGCCCGCGCTGACGCCATCCGCAAGGAGCTGGACGAAGCGCGCCGCCTACGCGACGAGGCACAAGCGCTGCTCGCCGACTATCAGCGCAAGAGCCGCGAAGCCGAGAACGAGGCGAAGGAAATCCTCGAGCAGGCCAAGCGCGAGGCGGAAGCGATGGCGGTGCAGACGCGCAAGGCGCTGGCGGAAACGGTTGAGCGGCGTACCAAATCGGCCGAGGACAAGATCGCCCGTGCCGAAGCACAGGCGCTCGCCGAGGTGCGTTCCTCGGCCGTCGACAGCGCAATCGCGGCAGCGGAAAAAATCCTCAAATCGCGCGCCTCGGCAGTTGAGACGGCCACCAAGTTGGTTGAGTCCGGCATTCGCGATCTCGGCGACAAGTTGAACTGACGCGCCGGCTCGACTCGACGAAATCCAACGCCCCGAGATACCGGGGCGTCTTTCTTTACCCTGTGATCTTCGCTACCTTGTGAATGCGGAGCGTCAGCCGGCGCCTTGGGCGTTCTGGTCGAATCCGACGAACACCTCGAACTCGCCGGGACGCGTGCCTTCGGGGATATCGAAGGTCACCGTGCGCACGGTCGAGAAATAACCGATGGGGTTATCGACGGCGACCGTGGCCTCGACGCTCACCGTGTCGCCGGTTACCCGCGCGCGCTTGGCATCGGTGACGGTGACGTTGATCGGCAGCTTGACGTTGCCGGCATGGCCGCGCGGCCCGAGCAGTACGCGGCCGGAGAAGCCGTAGCGCACCGTAACGCGGCCCGGCTCGATTTGGCATTCGCGCGCCGTCTTGGTGATCTCGCCGCGATGCATGATAGCGAGGCCGTCGCCGGCGCGGCCGTTCTCATAGATGGTCAGATGGCCGCCGTGCGGCGAAACGCTGAGGCGCGGACAGCCGTGGGCTATTTCGCCGACGGGCGCGGAAGAGCCCGAATCCGACTTGGCGGCGGAGAGGAGCTGCTCCTCATTAACTGGGGGCGGCGGGGCGCTTTGCGACGAGGAGCTGCCGAAAACACTGGACCCGAGGCCGGAGGTGATCGACGAAAGGCCGCACCCGGCCGTTAACATGGTAAACAGTCCGCAGACGACGACGCACGCACCCGTGCGCGCAGCTTTGGTTGCGGAATGCCTCATTGCGCCCCGGCCCGACCCCGCGTTGGCCTCTTCAATGCCGCAGGCACCCAAACCCCTAGGCCGGCGACGGAGGCTTCCTGTATTGTCCCTGACCAAGCCTAGCACCCCCGAGCAACCCCGACCAAGCGCATTGCGTCGCAAAACGCCTGGGTAGACAGAGAAAGCAATGTCCGCCGCCCCAACACCAGTGCGTCCTTTCCGGCCGCCCCTGACCGTTTACCTTGCGGCCCCGCGCGGGTTCTGCGCCGGCGTGGACCGGGCCATCCAGATCGTCGAACTGGCTTTGGCCAAATATGGCGCCCCCGTCTACGTGCGCCACGAGATTGTTCACAATCGATTTGTCGTTGATTCCCTGAGGGCCAAAGGTGCCGTTTTTGTGGAAGAATTGGCCGACATTCCAGAGACCGACCAACCCGTGATCTTTTCGGCACACGGCGTCGCCAAAGCAGTCCCAGCGGCAGCCAAGGCGCGCAACCTGTTCGTTCTCGACGCAACCTGTCCGCTGGTCTTCAAAGTGCATATCGAGGCCGCCCGCCATCACGAGGAAGGCCTGCAAATCCTGCTGATCGGCCACGCCAGCCATCCCGAGGTCGTCGGCACCATGGGCCAGCTGCCCGAGGGCGCCGTGACGCTGATCGAGACCACCGAAGACGCCCAGAGATTCGTGCCGTGCGATACGGGCAAGCTTGCCTTCGTGACGCAGACTACGCTGTCGGTCGATGACACCGCGGCGATCGTGGCCGTGTTGCGCGCCCGCTTCCCGGCCATCGTCGGCCCCCACAAGGAAGACATCTGCTACGCGACAACGAACCGCCAGGCAGCCGTCAAGGCTATCGCGCCGAAAATCGGCTGCCTGCTCGTCGTCGGTAGCCCGCAGAGCTCCAACTCGCTGCGCCTAGTCGAGGTGGCGCTGCGTGCCGGCTGCCCAACAGCGCGGCTCATCGAGGGGGCCCGCGACATCCCGTGGGCCGATATCGAGGGCATCGAAAGTGTCGGCGTGACGGCGGGCGCCTCCGCGCCTGAAACGCTCGTCGAAGCGGTCATCGACGCGTTCCGCGGCCGCTTCGATGTCAAACTCGAGACGATCACGACCGCGCTCGAGCGCATCGCCTTCAACGTTCCCCGCGAGTTGCGTCCCGCCACTCCCGTTTCCTGACGCCCGCCCCGAAAGTCCAAACACCCATGGCCGTCTACACCGAAGTCAGCGACGAGGAGCTGGCGAGCTTCATCGCCAGCTATGGGCTCGGCCAGCTGTTGTCCTTCAAAGGCATCGCCGAGGGCGTCGAGAACACCAACTACATCGTGCACGCGAGCCGCGGCCCGTTCATCTTGACCCTCTACGAGAAGCGCGTCGAAGCGTCCGACCTGCCCTTCTATCTCGGGCTGATGGAGCATCTCGCCGAGCACGGCGTCAGCTGCCCGACGCCGGTTCGCGACATCGAAGGTCGCAACCTGCGCCTAATCGCCGGGCGGCCGGCGGCGCTCGTCACGTTCCTGGAAGGTTTCTGGGTGCGGCGTCCGACGGCGGCACACTGCGCGGCGGTGGGCAGTGCACTGGCCGAATTGCATCTCGGCGGCGCGGGATTTGCGTTGCGACGCGCCAATGCGCTCGGCCTTAACGGCTGGCGGCCGCTGTATGAGCGCTTCGCTGGCAGGGCCGGCGAGATCGCGCCGGACCTAGGGCCTCTGGTCGAGGGCGAATTGAAATTTCTCGAAGCCAACTGGCCGCGCGGGCTGCCCGAGGGCGTTATCCACGCCGACCTTTTCCCCGATAACGTGTTCTTCCTCGGCGATCGGCTCTCCGGCCTCATCGACTTCTACTTCGCGTGCAACGATGCGTTCGCCTACGACATCGCCGTCAGCCTCAACGCCTGGTGCTTTGAGAAGGATATGTCGTTCAACATCACCAAGGGGCAGGCTTTCCTGCGCGGCTATGAAGAAGTGCGGCAGATCACTCAGGCGGAGCGCCGGGCGATGCCGACGCTCGCCCGCGGGGCCGCGTTGCGCTTCCTGCTAACCCGCGCCTACGACTGGCTGAACACACCGAAGGACGCACTCGTCAGCCCGAAGAATCCGATCGAGTATCTGCGCCGCCTGCGCTTCCACCAGGGCGTGCGCTCAATCGCCGAGTATGGCCTCAGCGAGGGTGCGAAATGAGCGAGCGCGCACCCGTCGTCATCTACACGGACGGCGCCTGCTCGGGTAATCCGGGACCGGGCGGCTGGGGTGCCATCCTCACCTACGGCGACACCTGCCGGGAAATCTCCGGCGGCGAAGCCCTGACCACCAACAACCGCATGGAGCTGATGGCGGCGATCTCCGCCCTCGAAGCGCTGAAGCGCCCTAGCCGCGTCGAGCTGCACACCGACAGCGTCTATGTGAAGAACGGCATCACCGCCTGGATCCACGGCTGGAAGAAGAACGGCTGGCGCACCGCCGACAAGAAGCCGGTGAAAAATGCCGAGCTATGGCAGCGCTTAGATGAGGCCCGGCGCAGCCACGATATCGACTGGCGGTGGGTGAAGGGGCATGCCGGACACGCCGAGAACGAGCGTGCCGACGAGTTGGCGCGCGTGGCCATGGCCGAGTTCAAGCCGCCGCGCAAAGGCGGCGGCCCGAATCCCGACTAGACTTCGGCGCGTGCCCTAGAGCGAGCGGTCGATCATTGAGCACAAGGTGGCGGCGCTCGACTTGTCGTGCTCAGGCGGGGAATCCTCGACGTTGAGGACCTTGACGACGCCGTTGTCGACAAGCATCGCGTAGCGCTTCGAACGCAGTCCCAGGCCGAAGCCGGACAGGTCGACGTCGAGGCCGAGCTTCTTGGCGAACTCGCCGTTGCCATCGGCTAGCATGAGGATCTTGCCCTCGCCGCCCGTATCCTTGGCGAACTGTGTCAGCACGAAGATGTCGTTGACGGCCGTGCAGGCGATCGTGTCGATGCCCTTACCCTTCAGCTCGTCGACCCGCGACACGAAGCCCGGCATGTGCTGCTGCTGGCAGGTCGGCGTGTAGGCGCCAGGGACCGCAAACAGCGCCACCTTCTTGCCGGCGAAAATGTCAGCCGTGGTCTTCTTGCCCGGCCCCTCGGCCGTCATCACCGTGAAGCCGGCATCCGGCAGCTTGTCCCCGACTTTGATCGTCATTGGCTGACCTCTTTGCGTTGATTGGCGTCGAAACAACGAATGGCGCGAGCAAGCGTTCGCTCACTGAAGCGCGAAAGTAGCTTCCGACTGGCCCTCGTCGGAGACGATGGTCGCCGTGAGCTGTTTGCCCTTGAGGGCGTCAATGTCGGCGTCCTTGGAAAGGTCGATCTCGAAGGTCACCGCGCCCTTGCCGTCGTCGGCGATCTTCCTGGGCAGCGGCACATAGAGCCCGTCCGGCGCCTCGACGAAGGCGTCGATGTGCTCGGCGCCAGCGGGAAACTCCGTTTCCAGCAAGAGCCGCGGCTTGTCGCCGGACAACTCGGCGACGGCCCGCTTCAACACCGGATCGGCTTCACGCCGCGCCTCCGGGGGCGCCGGTAGCCGCGCCATGGCAGCCGCGAGCTCTTCAGCCACCTCTTGCTGTGTGGCAGGGGCAACTGTTAGCGTGAGCTCAGCTTCGGCGGGAATGCAGATGTCCTTGCACACCCCGTAGGCGAAGGCGAGCTGCACGTCGATCGGCTTGGAAGCGTCCTTCGGTTTGAGCCGCACGGGGAACAGCACCGTGCCCTTGTAGCCGACCGTGTCTCCGGCCTTGTCGGTGAAGCGCTTCGGTGCCGGGTAGAGTACCTGGGCGCTGTCGAGGTTCGTTGACTTCGACCAGTCGAACGACGGTGGCACACCGCCTGCTTCACCCGGTGACCGCCAATAGGTCTTCCACCCCTCGGGCAACTGCAGCTCGACGCCGGCCATTCCCCCGCTGCTGATGAGGCGCGCGCGCGAGCTATGACCTTCGACCCATTCGGACGCGGTGGTGGCCATCGCCGCGTACACCGCTGATGCGGCAAGCAGCGCCAAGCCGGCCAACATGACGACCGGCAAAGTCACATTTTTGCGCATCGTCTGTTTCCGCCACATCCTTCGGTCGCCGTCTCGTTCGGCCCTAGCGTTTGTAACGCCTCGCTACGTGGCCGCAAGCAATGACTATCTGAACAAATGATTGCCCTGGCCAAATTGCAAGTGTCAGCAGCGGCCGGTGCATTCAATTGACGGCTTCACACCGCGCCAGCTGGCGCGTTAGTGTTACCTCATGAAGATCGCTCGCCCCGGTCCGCGCCGCGCCTCCGCCGAAGGCTATCTCGACGGCCAGCTTCTCATCGCCATGCCGGTGATGTCCGATCCGCGTTTTGCGCGCTCGGTCATCTACATGTGTGCGCACTCGGAGGATGGGGCGATGGGCCTCATCATCAATCAGCGCGCATCGCACATCTCGTTTCCGGACCTGCTCGAACGCCTCGGCATCGGCGCCTCCAATAGCGAGGACAACGGCATTGCCGACGATGTCGAAGCCCTGTCGATTCATGTCGGGGGGCCGGTCGAAACGGGGCGCGGCTTCGTGCTGCACAGCGCCGACTACTTTGTCGACGACTCGACACTGCCGATCGAAGGCGGCGTCTGCCTCACGGCGACGATCGACATCCTCAAGGCTATTGCCGCCGGCAGCGGCCCCAACCGCGCCATCCTTGCGCTTGGCTATGCCGGCTGGTCGCCAGGTCAACTCGAGAGCGAGATCCAGGCAAACGGATGGCTCAACTGCCCGGCCGACCCGGACCTGATCTTCGATCCCAACCTCGAAGCCAAGTACAGCCGCGCGCTGGCCAAGATCGGCATCGACCCTTCGCATCTCGTCAGCGACGCCGGCCACGCCTGAAAACACGACGATGGGGTTAGCCCTCGCGGCGCGGTGTGCCGGGTAACGGCGCGGCTGTCTGCTCACCCAGCTCGTGGTCGTCCCCTTCGGGACGCGGCGGCCACGGCACCCCGGCAAGCTTGGCGAGGCTCTCGGCCATGGCCGGCGGCAACCCGGAGAAGTCCGGCACCGCCCGACGCGCGGCCGGCTTCACGCCGTTTCCTGGGCCATTGGAGGCACCGTTGCCCGCGCCAATCGGTCCGCCGTGCAGCCGGTGTGCCGGCTGACGGCTCGGCGGCGCTTGCGAAGGCTGCAGCGGCTCGAGCGCAAGTGCGGCGAGCAGCGGATTGGGCTCGAACGGAGGCTCGTCGACGGCGGGTGGCAGCGGCATGCCGTGCTCGCCCAACGACGGCATCGGGTCGTCGAACAACAGCGAATGCGCGCCATTGACCACGTGCGCCGGCGGCGCAAAGGCGTGCGGCGGCTCGGCGTAATGTTCCGGGGGCGGCGGCGAGCTGAACTGGCCCATCAGCGGCGGAGGTGGCGGTGGTGGGCCTGCATCGAACGCTGATGGCGGCGGCGCGTCGGTGTACGCGTGGTGTGGAGAAGCCTCCGCAAACGGCGGCTGAGGGGGTGGCGCGAATCCCTGCGGCGGCGCGAAATCGTGCTGATCCGGCGACATGGCGTGGTGTTGCTGCTCGGCGTGCGGGGGCGGAGCACCGTACTCCAGCGGCATGCTTGCGAATTCGACCGGCGCGACCTCGTCATGTTGCATGTGCTGAGGCGGCGGGGGTGGACCCGGCTGGGCCAGCAGCGGCGCCATGCCGGTAGCCTGCGGCTGTGGGGGACGCGGACGCGCCCGTACCGTACTGTTGGGTAGCGTGCTTGGCGGTCGTCCGTTCGCCTGCGGCGGCGAGTGTGGCGTTGCCCCGTTGGTTTTCGCGGCAGCCGCGCTGGCAACTTTCCTGTCGCGCTGTTTGCCCTTCGCCTTGGCGCGGAAGAGACCGCGCGGGCGCAGCTTGTGCTCGGCGGTGCGCACCATCTTGAGAAGCTGCAGCACGTCGCGATCCGACATCGGCTCGCCGTAGTAGAAGCCTTGCGCGTATTGGCAGTTGATCGACCGCAGGAAGCCGACGTCCTCTGGCGTCTCGACACCTTCGGCGACGACGTCCTTGCCGAGCTCATGCCCGAGCGCCACGATCGAGCGCACGATGGCCGATCCGGCGCCGCTGCTTTCGCCGCTCGCCTGCACCAGCGCGCGGTCGATCTTGATGGTGTCGAACGGGAATCGCTGCAGGTAGGCCAGCGATGAATACCCCGTGCCGAAATCATCCAGCGCTAGCTTGGCACCGGCGCCGCGCAGCCACTCGAGGATCTCCGTCGCCTGCTCGGGATTCTCCATCACCAGGCTTTCGGTGATCTCCAGCCGCAGCGAGCCCTTCGGCACGATGTTGCGGCCGAGGATGTGACGGATCTCCTGGATTAGGTTCTGACGGAAGATCTGCCGGCTCGATATGTTGACCGAAACAAACAACGGCCGTTCCTCCCGGGGCAGCTCACGCTGCCAGCGGGCCGCCTCGTGCGCCGCGCGCAACAGCACGTGCGAGCCGAGCCGCACGATGAGGTCCGACTGCTCGGCAATTGGGATGAAGTCGATGGGACTCATCAGCCCGCGCTTCGGGTGCTCCCAGCGCACCAGGGCTTCAAAGCCGGCCAGCTCCTCGGTCGGCAGGTAGATGATCGGCTGGTAAAGCACCTTGATCTGGTTCTTAGCCAGCGCCTTGCGCAGATCGCTCTCCAGCGCCACCCGGTCGTCACGGTCGGAGCGCATCTCGGGGCGGAATATCTCAATGCGATCGGCACCCCCGCGCTTGGCGCGGTACATGGCAATCTCGGCCTCCTTGTAGAGGTCGAGGTGGCTCGGCGTCTCGCCGTCGTAGACGGCAATGCCGATGGACCCCGTCAGCACGATTTCCTGCCCCGCGATCTTGATCGGCGCGCGCAGCGAACGCCGAGCGCGCTCCGCAAGACCGGCCAAGTCCTGCGGGCTCAGCTCGGAGACGAGCAGGATGGCGAACTGATCGCCGCCGACGCGGGCCAGCGTGTCGTGTGGTCCAAGGTGGCTTTGCAGGCGGCGCGCGACGGTGAGCAGTAAACTGTCACCGACGACGAGGCCGAACGAGACGTTCACGCTCTTGAACTTGTCGATGTCGATGAAGATGACGCTCGGCCGTACCGAGTTCTCGCTTTTGGCGCGGCTCGCGGCAACGCCGAGCCGGTCGAGCACCAACTCGCGATTGGGCAAGCCCGTGAGACTGTCGTGCACGGCATCGTGCAGCAGGCGCTCGTGCGCCCGCTTGGCGTCGGTGACGTCGCGTACCAGACCGACGCAGCGCATGGCGCGCGCATCGGCATTGGGCACGCTCGCCGCTTCCAGCTCGAACCAGCGATAACTGTTATCGGCATGGCGCATGCGGAAATCGGTGCGAATGCGCGCCCAAGTGCGTTCCTGGATCGACCACAGGATCATGCGAAATCGTTCTCGATCCGCGGGATGCAGATGCTTGATGAAGTCGTCGACCTTGGTGCACAGCTCGCCGGCGTTGAGGCCGAGCGAAGCCTCGATCGCCTGACTGACCTTCACCTCATCGCGCCGCGCGTTCCATTCCCAGACGGCCGAACCGGCGCCGTCGACGGCAAGAGCGCGCAGCTGTAATTCGCTCGGCGCCGCCCCGAACAGCGGCTCAAGCGAGCGGAAGGCGAATTGCGTCACCGTAAAGCCGATGAGCACCAGTATGAGCACGAGGCCGGCAACAAGGCCCGACACGACGATGTCGCCCGACAAGCGCCCCGTCAGCGTCATCGCCGCACCGAAGATCCAGATGAGGAACAGGATCCACGTCGGGATGAGCGACAGAGCACGGTCCTGGCCGCGCAGAGCGAGGAACAGCATGAAGGCGCCGCCGACGCCGCCGATGGCGAGGAACGACATGCGCGCAAACGTCGATGCGAGGCGCGGATCTATCACCGCCACGGCGACTAGTGTCAGCTGCGCGATGATCCACACCGTGAACAGCATGCGGATGAGGCCGTGCCAGAACGCGATGCGCAGGAACACGGAAATGAAGATGACGATACTGGCCGCGACGGCGGATTCACCCGCCGCTCGGTAGACGGCGTTATCCTCCGCGCGCAGCTGAAACAGCTTATGGAAGAAGCCGAAGTCGACGCACAGATAGGCCAGCACGCACCAAGCGACTAACGCCGCACTGGGGAAGATGGCCTTGTGGTTTGCGGCGAAGATTGCCGTCAGGAAGATGGCGAGCAGGCCGGTGAGGCCCAGCATGATGCCGTTGAACAGCAGCCGATCGCGCGAATAGAGCTCATACTCGAGCGGCTTCCATAGGTACAGGCGCGCGAAGCGGTCGGAGGCGAGCTCGGCGACGTAGGTGACAGTCTGCCCCGGCTCGATGGTGATGCGGAAAATGTCGGCGCGGTCGCTCTTGATGCGCTCGGGGATGTAGCCAATCGACGGCGTCACCGCCTCAATGCGCTGCGCGTCGAGATCGGGCCACACGGCGCCGGAGCCGATGATGTTGTAGCGCTCGGCGGTGAGCCAGCGCTCGACCGGCTTGTCGGTCGGGTTGGTCAGCGCGAACACCACCCAGTTGGGATTGGTGCCCGGCGTTTTCGCAGTAACGGAGATGCGGCCCGTCATGCCGTCGGCGGTCGGTGCCGTCTCCACTTGCAGGCTGTCGCCGCGCGCATCGTAGAACTCGCCCAGCGTCGTCACCTCGACGCGGTCCTGGTCGGGCTCAATGACGATGGGTTTCAGCGCGAAGGCGCGTTCCGGCAGGGCGACAAGTAGCGCGAAGACGGCCAGGACGAGATAGATCGCAACGCTGCGGGAGACGCATCGCGAGCGGTCATCTCGTAGGCGCATCGAGCTCATGCTATGGCGCCTCGCTGAGCTCGTGGCCCGCATCGTCGCTGACCAGCGCATGCAGCACGTGGTCCTCCCACACGCCGTTGATCTTCAACAGGCGGCGCGCGAAGCCTTCACGGCGGAAGCCGTTGCGCTCCAGCACGCGGATGGACGCCAGGTTGTTCGGCATCGTGGCGGCTTCCAGGCGGTGCAGATGCAGCGACTCGAGGCCGAAGCAGACCGCAGCACGGACCGCTTCCGTCATGAGACCACGGCAGACGAATGGCTTGCCGAGCCAATAGCCGACCACCGCCGCCTGCGTGACGCCACGGCGCACGTTGGACAGCGTCAGGCCGCCGACGAGTTGATCGTCGGCGTCGGAGAAAATGAGGAATGCATACCCGAGATCCTCGCGCGCTTCGCGCTGGTAGTGGCGGACACGGCGGCGGAACGAGCTGCGCGACAGCTCATCGCGCTGCCATACCGGTTCCCAGGGTGTCAGGTGATCGCGGCTCATGGCGCGCAGCTCGGCCCAGGGCCCGTAATCGCCCATCAGCGGTGCACGCAGCCACACGCCGCGCCCGCGCAATGTGACGGCGCTGTCGTGCCCGGTGCTGGATCGCAGAAATGCCATCGGCTGCTTCCCCCCCGAAGCGCTAGGCCCGCACCAAGTCGAGCGCACGCTCGGCGAACTTGCGCGACCGCCGGCCGCTGCCGACGACCGCAACCGAAGCATCGCTCGCCACCAGCATCGCGGCGAAGTCGCGTGTATCTTCCGCTGTTACCGCGTCGACCTTGTGCGTCAGCTCGTTGTTGGGCAGCACGCGATCATGAACGAGCACGTGACGCGCCATCTGCTCGGCCCGCGCCGAGGAGCTTTCCAGGCTCATCAGCAAGCCGGCCTTAAGCTGCGCCTTGGAGCGGGCAAGCTCCGTCGCATCGGGTGCGCTCCCGGCGACCCGCTTCAACTCCGCACCAATGACGTCGATGAGCTGACCCATCAATCCCGTTCCCGTTGCCGCGTGGATGCCGAACAGCCCCGCGTCGTGCAATCCCCACGCGGTCGAGTAGATCGCGTAACAGAGGCCGCGTTTTTCACGCACCTCCTGAAACAGCCGGGACGACATGCCGCCGCCGAACAGCCCCGAGAATACCTGGGCCGTGTAAAACGCATCGTCTTTGTACGAGGGACTTGGAAAGCCAATCAGGAGATGGCTTTGCTCGAAAGGCTTTTCCGAAACGCGCAAGCCGCCGACGTACTTGGCCGGTCGTTCCCCCGTTGTTCGCTTGACGTCAGTCAGCCCTCCGAATAGGGCTTCAGCGTGGCGAACGACGTTTGCGTGGCGGACAGCGCCGGCGGCAGAGATCACCATGTTTCCAGGGCCATAGCGGCGCCCCAGGAAGCGCTTCAAATCGCCCCCGGTGAAACTGCCGACGCTCAACGGCGTGCCCAGAATCGGCCGTCCCACCGGTTGTTGGGGAAAAGCCGCATCGTGCAGCAGGTCGTAGCCGATGTCGTCGGGGCTATCGAGGGTGGCGGCGATCTCCTGCAGAATCACCTGCCGCTCGCCTTCCAGCTCCGGGCGCCCGAACGCTGAGTTTTGCAGGATGTCGGCGATAAGCCCGAGCGCCACGCCGTCGTCCCCCTTCAGCACGCGGGCGAAATAAGCCGTGGACTCCATGCTGGTGGCGGCATTGAGCTCGCCGCCAACCTCCTCGATCTCCTCGGCAATCTGCTGCGCGCTGCGCCGCCGCGTGCCCTTGAAGGCCATGTGCTCGAGGAAGTGCGAGATGCCGTGCTCGCGGTCAGTTTCGTGGCGCGCGCCGGTGCCGACCCACAGTCCGAGCGACACAGTCTCGAGGTTGCGCATGTTGTCGGTAACGACCCTGAGGCCGTTGCTTAGCGTCGTCAGCTCGACGGTCATCCGCGGGTCTCCAGGACCGCGCGCGTCAGAGATTCGACGTGCGCTTCGGCGGCGCCGATGTCGTTGTCGATGGTGGTGAAGCGTTCTTTGGCGGCAAGCAGGCCCCCGAGCCGCGCGGGCAGCGCCGGGCGTTCGCCCGTGATCGCCTGCATGGCGTCGGGAAACTTCGCCGGATGCGCGGTCGACAGCACGACCTGCGGGTTTCTGCTGTCGGCCAGCTCGCGCTCGGCGGCGACGATGGCGCAGGCGGTGTGCGGATCGGCGACATAGCCGCTCTCCGCCTTGATGCGCACGATCGCCTCGGCGACGTCTGATTCGCTCGCGGCCGTGGCCGCAAACTCCCGGCGCATGATGTCGCCAAGCGAGCCGAGATCGAAGCTGCCCGTTTCCTTCAGCGCGCGCATCTTGGCGCGGATCAGCGGCGCGTCGCGGCCCGAGGCTTCGAACAGATAGCGCTCGAAGTTCGAGGAGATCTGGATGTCCATCGACGGCGAGGTCGTGGCGATCACCTCGCGCATCTCGTAGGAGCCGCCATGCAGGGTGCGTGGCAGGATATCGTTGAGGTTGGAGGCGATGACCAGCCTTTCGATCGGCAGCCCCATGCGCTTGGCCACGTAGCCAGCGAAGATGTCGCCGAAGTTGCCGGTCGGCACGACAAACGACACGGGCCGATACGGGGCGCCCAGCGCCGCCGCAGCGACGAAGTAGTACGTCACCTGGCCGGCGATACGCGCCCAGTTGATGGAGTTGACGCCGGCCAGCGACACACGATCGCGGAAGCCATGGTCGTTGAACATCGCTTTGACGAGCGCCTGGCAGTCATCGAACGTTCCGCGTACCGAGATCGCATGCACGTTCGCTTCGGTCGGCGTCGTCATCATGCGCCGCTGTACGGCGGAGACGCGCCCTTCGGGAAAGAGGATAGCCACGTCGACGCGCGGCGAACCGCGAAAAGCTTCGATGGCCGCGCCGCCCGTATCGCCCGAGGTGGCGCCGATGATCGTCGCCCGCTGTCCGCGTTCGTCCAGCACGCGGTCCATGAGACGCGCCAGAAGCTGCATCGCCACGTCTTTGAAGGCGAGCGTCGGCCCGTGGAACAGCTCGAGGATCCAGCGGTTGGTCCCCACCTGCACCAGCGGCGTCACCGCCGGATGCCCGAAGCGCCCGTAGGCTTCGGTGGTCATGCGGTGCAGATCTGGGCGCGCAATCGATCCGCCCGTGAACGGGTAAATCACCTCCAAGGCGACGTCGGCGAATGGCATGCCGGCGAACGAGGCGATCATCTCCGGCGCCAGCACGGGCCATGCCTGCGGCACGTAGAGGCCCCCGTCGCGCGCCAGCCCGGCCAGCACGACGTCGTCAAACACCAGCGGGGGACCCTCGCCTCTGGTCGAAATATAATTCAACGCGCGTTATTCTCCCGAAGAGCGGATTGCCGTGCACCCTAGTGCCGGGCCCGGGGGCCCACAAGCAAGCGGCAGGCACGGTTTACAACTCCGCACAGCCTTGTTGCGATTAACCCCAATTGCCTTGGCCTCGCGGCGCTAGTGCGGCGCCGACTGGCGCCAGCGGGTGACGGCGAAGGCCAGAAAAACGGCGATAAGGGAGCCGGCTAGGCCGTACCAGGTCAGGGCATACTCGAGATGACGGTTGGGCAGCTCGAGGCGGGTCACGCCGCTCTTCGGCCAGCCGCCAGGCGCAGCCGGGCTCGCTTCGGCATCGATAATGTAGCTGTGCACGCGGGGCGCCTCGGCACCGAGCGTTGCGGCCATGGCGTCGATGTCGCGCCAATACCAGATGTTGCGCGTCGCGTCGTTGGCGGGGTCGAACATGGCTTGCACGTCCGCATGCCGCAGCAGGCCGGTAACGGCGACATCGCCGGCAAGCTGACCGGCAGTGCGCTTGGACGCATCCTTCAAGTCGTTCGGCACGTAGCCGCGATTGACCAGCGCGAGGCTGCCATCGGCGAGGCGCAGCGGCGTGATGACGTGGAAACCCGGGCCATTTTCGACATCAAGCGCATAGAGGTGAATCTCGCGGTCGTTGAGCAGCTGGCCCTCGACCTTGACGCGCGTGTACTCGACGTCGCCGCCCAGGGCAGCCCGCTCCTCGGCGAGGGCCAGCGACACCGGCTGGGCGTGCGTGCGCTCGGCGATCGAGCCGATCAGTCCCTGCTTCCATTCGAGCCGGCGCAACTGCCAGTTGCCGAGCGCGATAAGAAACGCAAAGCCGGCAAGCGCGGCAACGCCCGGCCACAACAGACGCTTTTCGCGGATCGTCCGCAGCATGTCAGCCGCGCCCGCCGTGAACCGGTACGTGAGCAAGCTCAATCACGGGCGATACGTCCTTCTTCGGCCTTGTGGCGGTACTGCAGGGTAATGAGCATCGATTTGAGGAAACGCAGGACCACGAGGGCGATGAGCGGCGTCACCAGACCCCATAGCACGACGTGCACCCAGATGGACGGCAAGTAGGTGAACTCGACGTAGAGCGCGAGCCCTAAGATGACGAAGCCGAGGATGAAGATGGCGAATACCGCCGGCCCGTCGCCGGTATCGATGAAGCGATAGTCGAGGCTGCAACGGTCGCATGCCTGGCGCATCTCGAGCACGTTCTTGAACAACCGGCCCTTGCCGCAGCGTGGGCAGCGGGCAAGCACCGCGGCATACAGAGGCGAGACGGATTGTTGCTCCGGCACGCTACGGGCTCCTCGGCCGGGTTGGCGGCAATCGGGCAACGCCGCAATGATCAGATGCCCGACAATAGCACGGAGCGGCACGATGGCCGCCCCGGCGTATTCTCGCTGCGACGAAGAGGCCAGGTACCGGCCGCCTCGCTATGTCGCGTCGCCTTAGTGGCCGGCGGCGCCCGAGCTGGCACCCGCACCCCACACATAAATGCAGGCAAACAGGAACAGCCAGACGACGTCGACGAAGTGCCAGTACCAAGCCGCCGCCTCGAAGCCGAAGTGCAGCCTCGGCGTGAACGCGCCACCGATCGCGCGAATGAGGCAAACAAGCAGGAAGATCGTGCCGATCAGCACGTGCGCGCCGTGGAAGCCCGTCGCCATGAAGAACGTCGAGCCGTAGATGTGGCCGGCGTAGCTGAAGGCGGCGTGCTGGTACTCGTAGGCCTGGAAGAAGGTGAAGGTGGCGCCGAGGATCACGGTGAGGATCAGACCGAGCACCAGCCCGCGGCGATCGTTCTTCAACAGCGCGTGGTGCGCCCAGGTTACCGTCACGCCCGACGTCAGCAGGATGAGCGTGTTGAGTAGCGGGATGCCCCATGGATCGAACGTGTGCTGGAACACGCCCGGCGTCGGTGCGCCGCTGGCCGGGATCGTCACGCCAGTGCCCTCGACCGGCGCCGGAGGCCAATGGCCGCCGAGCAGCTGATCGCGCGTCACCTGACCGACGACGTCGGTGCTGTTCAAGAGGTCGTGCACGCCTGCAGGAAACAGAGCCGCGTCGAAGTAGGCCCAGAACCAAGCCACGAAGAACATCACCTCGGAGGCGATGAACAGGATCATGCCGTAGCGGAAGTGCAGCTGCACGACCGGGGTGTGGTCACCGTGCTGGCCCTCGCGGATGACGTCGCGCCACCAGACGAAGGCGCTGGCCACGATGCCTACAGCGCCGACGGCGAACACCCATGGTCCGGTGATGCCGAACAGGCCGGCGCCCTCGCTCATCGAGCGCATCCAGATGACCGCACCGATCATCATGGTCAGTGCAAAAATCGAAGCGACTACCGGCCAGGGGCTCGGATTTACGAGATGGTAGTCGTGGTGGTGTTTGGCGTCCGTCGCGGCCATTGTCTTGTCTCTCCCGTGGTCCCCGTTGGTGCTCCCGATCCCTCGTCTTTAGACTGCCGCCCTTGCTGAGCGAAAGCCTTGCTGCTGCGTCTCAGGACCGGTCCTCAGGCGCAGCGCCGCTTATTCAAGTCCTCATCCGCCGTTGTCCGGGCTTGCGGCCGCGGCCTGTCCTTCCTTCTTCTTCGGCGCGGCCACCGGATAGAAGGCGTAGGACAGCGTCAGCTCGGAAAGATTCTTGGTTTCTTCGTCGGTAGCGAAGGTCGGATCGACGAAGAACGAAACCGCCATCTCGATCGACTGTCCCGGCCCCAGCCGCTGCTCGGTGAAGCAGAAGCACTGCACCTTGTTGAAGTGCGGGCCGACGGAATCGGGTGTGACGTTGAAAACCGCCGTGCCCGTCGTCGGCTTAGCGGAGTTGTTGGTGGCTTTGTAGAAGGCGAGCGTGTTTTCGCCGACCTTCACCTCAAGCGAGGACTGCATTGGCTCGAATGTCCACGGCAGCTCAGCGGCTGTGTTGGCGTCGAAGTGCACTTTCACCACGCGATCGAGCACCGTGTCGGAGGCCTTCGCGGCCTTTTGCGTCGTGCCCTGATAGCCGGTCACCTGACAGTAGAGCCGGTAGAGGGGAACCGCGGCAAACGACAACCCGGCCATCGACAGAACCAAAAGACCGCAGATCGCAGCGACCATGCCATGGCGCTTCTTCGCCGGGTGCCTCTGGTCTTGATGGTTGTTGGTTGCGGTCATCGGGTTTCCATGCGCCTCAGATCGGCCGGTTCATCACGTTGCCGCCGAGGCGCACGATGGTCGCCACGTAGAACAGCACGACGAGAGCGCCGAGCGCGAGCGCGATGGCGAGCGAGCGCATGCGCTGCCGCTTCTGCCTTTCCTTGTCGTCCTCGCTCATTTCGCTCATGACCAACGCCACCGCACGTTCCTCACGCCATCAACCGCGTCACGGCATGCTCACCGAGCATGACCGCGAACAGCAGGAACAGGTAGAGGATTGAGAAGGCGAATAGCTGCTTGGCGGCGGCGTCCGCCGCGCGGCCCTCGGTGATCTTACGCACACGCCAGGCGAGGTAAAGGAAGACGGCGCCGAGCACAACGGAGCTCACCGCATAGGTGATGCCGGCCAGCCCGATGCCCGCGGGCAGCACGGCGAGTGGCACCAGCACCAGCGAATAGAGCCAGATTTGGCGGCGCGTCTCAGCGGCGCCGGAGACGACCGGCAGCATCGGCACGCCGACGCGCTCGTAGTCGCGGCAGCGATAGAGCGCCAGCGCCCAGAAGTGCGGCGGCGTCCATACGAAGATGATGAGGAACATCAGCACGCTTTCGATGCTGACGCTACCGGTGACGGCCGCCCAGCCAATCATCGGCGGGAACGAGCCTGCGGCGCCGCCGATGACGATGTTCTGCGGCGTCAGGCGCTTCAGCCACATTGTATAGATGAAGAGATAGAAGCCGATGGTGATGGCGAGCAGGATGCCGGCCGTCCAGTTGATGAGGACGCCGAGTGTCAGGATGGAGAACACTGACAGCACCGCGCCGAAGCTCAAGGCTTCGTCCGGCGTCAGGCGACCGCGCGGAATGGGGCGGGCGGCGGTGCGCGCCATGCGGGCGTCGATGTCGGCGTCGTACCACATGTTGAGAGCGCCCGCCGCACCGGCGCCAATGGCGATGGCAAGCAGCGCGATGAGGCCGAGAACGGGATGGATCGAGCCGGGCGCGGCGACCATGCCGGTCAGCGCTGTGAACACGACCAGCGACATGACGCGCGGCTTCAGCAGCTCGATGAAGTCGCCGATGCCCGACCCGCTGACGGGGCCGATATGGCCGGTGTCGGTATCTGCTCGCCCTTGCATCTCACTCAAACCTTTGGTCTCGCATCGGCCTCACATATCCAAAGGAGGATTGGGAGAGGTCCTGCTCGGCCTTGCCGAGCCATCGATCTGCCGCCAAGTGTCGACCGCGGCCCGGGATTTCACCTTTCAATGCAACGGGCGGAACCTTGCGCCCCGCCCGTTGTCTTGCATGCATAAACCGCACCTCAGTGGTGTTCGGTGGCCTGAATGCGTGGCAGCGTCTCGAAGGAGTGGAAGTTCGGAGGAGACGGCAGCGTCCACTCAAGTGTCGTTGCACCAGCGCCCCACGGATTGTCGCCTGCGACGCGGCGGCTCATGAAGGCAACGAGCACGCCGACGAGGAAGACCAGCGTTCCCAGCGCCGTCATGTAGGCGCCGACCGACGACACGCCGTTCCAGAACGCGAAGGCGTCCGGATAGTCGACGTAGCGGCGCGGCATGCCCGAGAGGCCGAGGAAGTGCTGTGGGAAGAACAGTACGTTGGCGCCGATGAAGGTCAGCCAGAAGTGCAGCTTGCCGATGGCCTCGTTGTACATGTAGCCCGACATCTTCGGGAACCAGTAGTACCAGCCCGCGAAGATGGCGAAGACGGCTCCCAGCGACAGCACGTAGTGGAAGTGCGCGACGACGTAGTACGTGTCGTGCAGCGCACGGTCGACGCCGGCGTTGGAGAGCATGACGCCCGTCACGCCGCCCACCGTGAACAGGAAGATGAAGCCGAGCGCCCACAGCATGGGTACGCGGAACTGGATCGAGCCTCCCCACATGGTGGCGATCCAGGAGAAGATCTTCACGCCTGTCGGCACCGCGATCACCATGGTGGCGAACACGAAGTAAGCCTGCGTGTTGACGCTGATGCCGGCCGCATACATGTGGTGTGCCCACACGATGAAGCCGACGAGGCCGATGGCGACCATGGCGTAAGCCATGCCGAGATAGCCGAACACCGGCTTGCGCGAGAAGGTCGACACGACGTGGCTCACCATGCCGAAGCCCGGCAGAATGAGGATGTAGACCTCGGGGTGCCCGAAAAACCAGAACAGATGCTGGTAGAGCAGCGGATCGCCGCCGCCCTGCGGATTGAAGAACGACGTGCCGAAGTTGCGATCCGTGAGCAGCATGGTTATGGCGCCGGCCAGCACGGGCAGCGACAGCAGCAGCAGGAAGGCCGTCACCAGCACCGACCACACGAACAGCGGCATCTTGTGCAGCGTCATGCCGGGCGCGCGCATGTTGAAGATGGTGGTGATGAAGTTGATGGCGCCCAGGATCGACGAGGCACCCGCGAGATGGAGCGCGAGGATGGCGAAGTCCATGGCCGGCCCGGGATGGCCCGAGGTCGACAGGGGTGCATAGATCGTCCAACCGGCGCCGACGCCGAGACCGCCGGGCGGTCCTTCGACGAACAGCGAGATAAGCAACAGCGTGAGCGCCGCGGGCAGCAGCCAGAACGAGACGTTGTTCATACGCGGAAAGGCCATGTCTGGCGCGCCGATCTGCAGCGGCACGAACCAGTTGCCGAAACCACCGATCATGGCCGGCATCACCATGAAGAACACCATGATGAGGCCGTGGCCGGTGACGAACACGTTGTACATGTGGCCGTCGGCAAAATACTGCAGCCCCGGTTCTTGAAGCTCGAGGCGCATGGCGACCGACAGAGCACCGCCGATAAGGCCGCTGATAATCGCGAATATCAAGTACATCGTCCCGATGTCCTTGTGATTCGTCGAGAACAACCAGCGCCCCAGCCCGGTCGGCGCATGGTCGTGGCCGTCATGTGCCGTATGTGTCGTGCTTCCCATTGTGCGTTCGCCCTGTCAGTCGGTGTTTTGTTGCCGGGCTCACCCGGATGTCAGCGGAATGCGCTACGGCGTGCTCACTTGGCCTGAGCCGCGTCGTTGGTCTTGGCGAACTGACGTACACCGGCTTGCTCGAGAGCGGCCTGGCGAACGATGCCCTTGGCCTTCTCCTGCAGCTCCTTCTTCTGCTGTAGGAGTTGCTTGCGCTTTTCCTTGTCTTTCTCGGCGCCGGCGGCTTTGCCTACTTCGTTCGCCTGCTTCATGGCGTCAGTCCAGGCGGCGTACACCTCTTCCTTCACGACCCGCACGCCGATCGGCATGAAGGCGTGATCCTTGCCGCACAATTCCGAGCACTGGCCGTAGAAGATGCCTTCGACGGTCGGCTTGAACCACGTGGAGGTGATGCGTCCGGGGACAGCGTCGACCTTCGAGCCGAAGGAAGGAATGGTCCAGTCGTGAATGACGCCATCCGGCGCCGCCGTGATCAAAACCGTGACGACCTTGTTGACCGGGAGGATGACCTCGTTGTCGACGGCAAGGTTGCGTGGCGCCGGAAGGTTCTCAGCGATCAGCGCCTGACGCGCTTCATCATCCAGCATGCGCGTCTCGAACGAGAGGCCGAGTTCCGGATAGGCGTGCTCCCAATACCACTGATAGCCGGTGGCCTTTAGGGTGATATCTGCCTTCGGGTAGCTGTACTGAAGATTGAGGAGGCGGAAGGAGGGGATGGCGATGGCGACGAGGATGAGGATCGGAACGACCGTCCAAGCGACCTCGAGAACCGTGTTGTGCGTCACTTTTGACGGCGTCGGATTGGCACGCTCCGAGAAGCGGTAGATTACGTAGAGCAGCAGCAGCATGACGAAGACGGTGATCGCCACGATGATGATGTTGACGAAGTCGTGGACTCTATGGATTTCCTCGGCTACCGGCGAGGCGGCGCCCTGAAAACCCATTTCGCCCGGCGACGGCTGGCCCATACCGGCCCACGCAAACGAAGCTCCGAGCAACAGTATTGCAAATGCTGCGGCAGGTGCCGAGCAAAGCAGTCGTCTCAACATTCATCCGCTCCCAGTGCTGCTCGGCTCGTTGGCCGAGACCCTCCCCACGACAGGCGCTGCTTTTTTCGAACAGTTCGCCCGCACAAACCGCGCCGATGCCGAAGCCACCGAACGCAGGACGCACGTCCCCTAGTCAACTAAGAGCACAACCGACTTCCGTGCCTCAAGTCAAGCTTAATGCGGCATTTCCACGCGTTGTGGCATCGCTAAGAATTCGCCTCGCATATGCGATCAATCTGACGTGCGTCAGGTACAAACTTTGGCCCGATTCCGGGAACACCACGAACACCTCACGGTGCCTTCCACATTGCGCGCGTCGAGCCCGACGCCCGGGCGGATCTCAGGAGCAGCGCGTGCAGAACATTGGATTGCCCGACGGCCAACTTTGCCGCAGTGCACACGGCGCTGCTGCGCGATGGCTTTCGAAGCGATTTGCCGCAGGCTTCCTGATACTTCTGGCCTTCCTGGCAATTCCTGCCGCGGCGCAGGAAGGCACGGTGAAGGGCCAGCACGGCGATTGGCAAATCGTCTGCAAGGACCCGCCCCCCGGTGCCAAGAATGAGGTCTGCGCGCTGGTGCAAAGCGTCACCGCCGAGGACAAGGACAATATCGGCCTAACCGTCTACTTCCAGAAGTTCTCCAACGGCACGCGCGTTTTGCGCGTCTTCGCACCACTCGGCATCCTGCTGCCGCCTGGCCTCGGATTGAAGATCGACGAGAAGGATGTTGGGCATGCGCCCTTTTTGCGCTGCCACACGTTCGCCTGTTACGCGCAGGTGGTGGTCGAAGATCCGCTGATCGAGCAGCTGAAGAATGGCAAGACGGCTATCTTCATCATCTTCCAGGCCGAGGAGGCGGGTATCGGCATTCCGATCTCGCTCACCGGTTTCAAAGAAGCTCTGGCTGAATTGAAATAGCGCAAAGCAATGACGGGCGCGGGCCGCCCAACATCTGCGGGGGCGCAAGGCGCGCCTCCGGTTTGATTAATCCGATCTCGTCGTAACGAGCTTATGCCGCTTTGCGCTCGCGTGAGCGGCCGCTGCTGGGCTGCTCTTTAGAGTCCGGGAAGGCGATGTAGTCGTGCGCGTTGTTGAGCGCCTCTTCGGCAAGCGTAGCAAAGTTCGGCACCCCGCAGGCGGCAAGCGCATTGGTCACGCGCCCAACGCTCTCCGTATAGTCCTCGTATGCTGCGCGCCAAAACTGCGATTGGACGTTGAAAAGATCCTGCGGCGTGCGGCACTGCGCGGCAGCGGCCGGAATCTGCATGTACGCCTGGGTCCGGCGGTTGACGAAACCGAGCACCTCGAGCTGGGTACGGGCCAACCCCTTCAAGAATGGGTCATAAGCCTGGCCGAGTGCCTCCAGCCCGCCGAAGTACATCTGAAAAGCGCCGTGTGTAGGGGATTTGCCGTTCGCATGCGAATTCGACGCATGAGCAACCATGGTACGTCCTCCCTAGGTGTGGACGGCCTGATTGCGGCGGGGGAGCCGGGGGCTTGAGGCCGTCTCCGTTGAGGGTTTAAAGCAACCCTGCGAATAAAATCTTATCAGGCTGAAGCCACAAGAGGATGACAGAAATTAGCGCTATGCACAGGAGCGAATCAGCCGATGTCGCGGAAACGTTATCGACCATTCGCCAACTCTGGCGAAGGGTCACCCACCGAATATCGTTGACTACAAGTTGTACGTAATGCTCATTAATCCACTGCCGGCCTGCGCTTGCGCTTTGCTGTTGGGTATGGCGGCTATAGCTATGTCGGGGACGGCGCGGACAACTGATGTCCTTTAACGCCGACACCGCCCTTGCGGAAGCCTCGGTTGGCTACCTCAAGCGCCTCGGCCCGCTGACCGCCAAGGCCTTCGTCGGCGCCGCCGCAATCGAACACGATATCGAGCCGGTCGACCCTGAAAAACCCGTGCAGAGCCAAGAGCTTGGCCCGAAGCTCGTGGCCGAGTTGTGGCTCAATATGGGAGCCTCTGCCTGGTCCTCAGCCGACCTTTCCTGGACAAGTGCGCATCAGACGTCGGCGGCCCGTCTGCGCACCGCCTACCGCGTCTACGGCGACGTATCGCTCGGCCTCGAAGCCGGCCTCAACGCCAACCGCCAAGGCGAGGATGCCCGCGCCGGTCTGTTCGGACGCTATGCGTGGGACGGCGGCAAGCTCTCGCTGGCGGAGATTTGCGCAGTCGCTCCAGGATCCCTACGCGACCGTCAACTGGCTGACCCAATTCTGAGGCCGTCGCGGCGCCAATGCGACACTCGCCGGGAAAATCCAACGCTCCTGTCACCCAGGGTACGGGTGCCATAAGCCTGCCACGATAGAGTGCAAACAAAACGGTCGTTCGTTTTGTTTTGTGCCATTGCGAGGCACTTGGTCAGCAACTCTTCGCCAAAAGGGCCCATGCCGAAGCTCAAACCAGCCACCCAGCGCGCCCGCCGCGAACACATCCTCGACGCCGCCGAGGTCTGTTTCGCGCGCGCTGGCTTTCATCGCACCACCATGCAGGACATCTGCAAGGAAGCGCTGATCAGCCCGGGCGCACTGTACGTATATTTCAACTCCAAGGAAGACCTTATCGCCGGTCTCGCCGAGCGCGATCGCGCGGACTTCGCCGAGCGCTTCGCCGAGGTTTCCGCTTCGCCCAACTTCATGGGATCGCTCTCGGATCTGGGCAATCATTACTTCGACGAGGAGCCGCCTCATAAGCGCACGATGTGCCTCGAGATCGGCCTCGAGTCGATCCGCAACCCGCGCGTCGGCGAAATCTATCGCTCGGTCGATCGCTTCGTCGAAGACAGCTTCGAGAAGCTGTTTGCGAAGCTCGCCGCCGAGGGCCACATCGCCCCCGACCTCGACATCCCGACGCTCACCAAGGTCTTTTCCATGATCGGGGACGGCATGTTCATGCGCCGTGCGCTCGATCCCAACTTTGATGCCAAGACCCTCATCCCCGCAGTCATGGGACTTATCGGCAAGCTGCTCAACGTCCAGCCCGAAGCGGAAACAGCAGAAAAAGACCAAGCCGCGGAGCAGAAACGATGAAGACGTTTTTTTTCACCCTCGTGGTGCTGGCCGCCAGCAGTGCCGCCGGAATTTTTCTGGCCCCGCACGTGGCGCCTGAGCTTGTCCCGTATCTGACGGCTTTCGGCAATTGGCACAAAACACCTCAGCACGCCGCACATAAAGAAGAAGCCGTCGCGCCGCCTCCGGCCGTGTCGGTCGTCAAGGCAGCACAAGCCGACTTCACCGAGATGGTCACCGTCTCCGGCTCGCTCGTCCCACGCGACGAGATTCTCGTCGCGCCGGAAGTCGAAGGCTTTCGCGTGCTCGAGCTGAAGGTCGATGAGGGCGATCGCGTGAAGAAGGGCGACGTGCTCGCCATCCTCGTGCAAGAATCGCTCGACGCCCAGCTGGCGCAGAATGATGCCTCGCTCGCCCGCTCCGAGGCGGCGATCTCGCAGACGCGCAGTCAGATCGTCGAGGCCACTGCCCGGCTTAGCGAGGCGCAGGCCAACTTCGAGCGCGCCAAGCCGCTGAAGACGTCCGGCTATCTTTCTGGCACGACCTACGACCAGCGCGAGGCGGCAGCCAAGAGTGCCGCCGCACAGCTCACGGCTTCACAGGACGGTTTGAGGCTCGCCGAAGCCGAAAAGAAGCAGGTCGAGGCCCAACGCCGCGAACTGATGTGGAAGCGCACCAACACGCAAGTGACGGCACCCGCCGACGGCCTCATCAGCCGGCGCACCGCGCGCATCGGCGGCATGGCCTCCGGCGTTGCCGACGCGATGTTCCGCATCGTTGCCCGCAGCGAGATCGAACTCGATGCCGAGGTGATCGAGACCGAGCTTGCCAAAGTGACGACCGGCAAGAAAGCGCGCGTCAATGTCGCCGGCGTCGGCGACGTCGAGGGTACCGTGCGCCTCGTATCGCCTGAGGTCGACAAGCAGACCCGCCTTGGCCGCGTACGCGTGTTCCTTGGCGATGACCCTCGCCTGCGCATCGGCACATTCGGCCGTGGCGCCATCGAGACCGCGCAGAGCCATGGCATCGCTGTGCCGTCGGCGGCCGTCGTATTCAACTCGGGCGGCACCTTTGTGCAGATCGTGCGCGACGGCCGCGTCGTGCGCCGCAATGTGAAAACCGGGTTGATCGCCGGCGGCCTCGTCGAAGTGCGCCAGGGCCTCGCCGACGGCGATATCGTAGTCGCCCGCGCCGGCACCTTCCTGCGCGATGGCGATGCCGTGCGCGCCGTTGCGCCAGAAACGCTCGATTCGAAGATCAGCGAGGCACAATAATGCGCCTCAACATTTCGGCCTGGTCGATCCGCCGGCCGGTGCCGGCCATCGTTCTGTTCTCCGTGCTGACCCTGCTCGGCGTCATCAGCTTCATGACGCTGCCCGTCACGCGCTTCCCGAACATTGACATTCCGCTCATCTCTATCACCGTCGTTCAATCGGGCGCCGCCCCGGCCGAGCTGGAGAGCCAGGTCACCAAGGAGGTCGAGGACGCCGTCGCCAACATTCCCGGCGTCAAGCACATCATGTCGACCGTCACCGACGGCAATTCGACGACAGTCATTGAATTTCGCCTCGAGATCGACCAGGACCGCGCCCTAAACGACGTGAAGGACGCGATCGACAAGATCCGCCTCGACCTGCCGCGCGACATCAACGAGCCGATCGTCCAGCGCATCGACGTCGAGGGCCAGTCGATCCTGACGTTCGCCGCCTCCTCGCCGGGCATGACGCTGGAGCAGCTCTCCTGGCACGTCGACGACGTCATCAAGCGCCAGTTGCAGGGGCTGAAGGGCGTCGGTCGCATCGAACGCTACGGCGGGGTCGACCGCGAGATCCGCGTTCTCCTCGATCCCGACCGCCTGCTGGGGCTCGGCATCACCGCCGCCGAAGTCAACAACCAGGTACGCGCGACCAACGTCGACCTGGGCGGCGGCCGCGGCGAGGTCGGCGGACAGGAGCAGGCGATCCGCACGTTGGCCGGCGCTCGCCGGGTCGGTGACCTGGCCGAAACCAAGATCTTGTTGCCGGGCGGTCGCCATGTGCGCCTGTCTGACCTTGGCCAAGTGATTGACGACGCCAGCGAGCAGCGCTCGTTTGCGCGCCTCAACGGCGAGCCTGTCGTTACCTTCTCCGTGTTCCGCTCCAAAGGTTCGAGCGAGCTGTCCGTTGCCGACGTCGTCAACGTCAGGCTGGCCGAGCTCGGCAAGCAATACCCCGACGTTCGCCTCACCAAGGTCGACGACGCGGTCGCTTACACGCGCGGCAACTACACCTCCGCGATGGAGACGTTGCTCGAAGGCGCCGCGTTGGCCGTGCTCGTAGTGCTCATCTTCCTGCGCAACATGCGCGCCACGCTGATCTCAGCCATCGCCTTGCCGCTGTCGGCCATACCGACGTTCTGGGCCATGGAGCTGTTGGGCTTCTCGCTCAACCTCGTGAGCCTGCTCGGCATTACGCTGGTCACCGGCATTCTCGTCGACGACGCCATCGTCGAGATCGAGAACATCGTGCGCCACATGCGCACCGGAAAATCTCCCTATCGCGCCGCCGTGGAGGCGGCCGACGAGATTGGCCTCGCCGTCATTGCCATCTCGCTCACGATCGTCGCCATCTTCTCGCCCGTGTCGTTCATGGGCGGTATCGCCGGGCAATATTTCCGCCAGTTCGGCCTCACCGTCGCCATTGCCGTGTTGATCTCCCTGCTCGTCGCCCGCCTCATAACCCCCATGATGGCTGCGTACCTCCTGCGGCCCATCCCCGAGAAACACGAAGGCGCCGGCCTCGTCATGCGCGGCTACATCGCCTTTTTGCGCGCCACGCTGAAGGTCCGCTACCTCACGCTGGTCGTGGGCCTTGGACTTTTCGCGGGCTCGATCTACGCGACGACGCTGCTGCCGACCGGTTTCATGCCCGACGAGGACACCTCGCGCGTTGTCGTCTCGGTGGAGCTGCCACCGGGCGCGACGCTGGAGGATACGCGCGTGACCACCGACAAGATGGTCGAAATCCTAAGGACCATCCCCGAGGTGAAGAGCGTCTTTGCTCTGGGCGGCAGCACCCCGACGGGTGGCCTCGAGGTTCGCAAGGCCTCGCTGTTCGTACAACTGGTGCCGAAAACCGAACGGGCCCTACCGCAAAAAACAATCAAGGTGACGATCTCCGACAAGCTGGCCGAGGTGCCTGACACGCGCGCCTGGTACATCAACGAGCGCGGCGAGCGCGAGCTGTCGTTCTCGATGCTGTCGCAGAACGGCGAGGAGCTGAGCGAGGCGGTCCGCAAGCTCGAAGGCGCGCTGCGCCAGGTGCCCGGCTTTAAGAACGTCGCCGCCGACGCGTCGATCGACCGGCCGGAGCTGCGTGTCGTGCCGAAGTTCGATGCCGCCGCGCGCCTCGGCGTTGCGCCGAGCAAGATCGCCGAAACCATCCGCGTTGCCACCATCGGCGACATCGATGCCAACCTCGCCAAGTTCAATGCCGGCGACCGGCTGGTCCCCATCCGTGTGCAGATCGACGAGGACGCCCGCACCGACATGCAGCGCCTGCAGAACCTGCGCGTCACGAATTCCAGCGGCGTCGCCATTCCGTTGACCGCCGTTGCCGATGTCACCTTCGGGCGCGGCCCGAGCTCGATCAACCGCTACGATCGCGAGCGCCGAGCCGTCATCGGCGTCGATCTGGAATCGCGCTATGCGATGAGCAGCGCGCGCGAGACCTTCCTCAAGGTCGTCGACGAACAGAAACTGCCGGCCAGCGTGCGTCTGCAGCCATCCGGCGACGCAGAAATCCAGGACGAGGTGGCGACGGGCTTCATGACCGCCATGGGCACGGGTCTGATGATCGTGTTCGGCGTGCTGGTGCTGCTGTTTGGCAGCGTGGCGCAGCCGATCACCATCCTGCTGTCGCTGCCGTTGTCGTTCGGCGGCGTCGTGCTGGCGCTGCTCGCCACCGGAGACTCGGTGAGCATGCCGGTCTACATCGGCCTGTTGATGCTCATGGGCATCGTCACCAAGAACGCCATCATGCTGGTCGACTTCGCCGTCGAGGAGGTGGCCAAGGGCGTGCCGCGCTTCGATGCTGTCATCGACGCCGGCCGCAAGCGCGCTCGGCCCATCGTCATGACGACGCTGGCCATGGTCGCCGGCATGATCCCCAGCGCCATGGCGATCGGCGATGGCGGCGAGTTCCGCGCGCCGATGGCCATCGCTGTGATCGGCGGCCTACTCGTCTCAACCGTGCTGTCGCTGGTGTTCGTGCCGTCGTTCTTCATGGTGATGGACGACATCGGCAATCTGATCTGGCTCATTTTCGGCCGCTTCATCGGCCCGACCGACGAGCCGCCGGAGCACAGCGCTGAAACTCCGCACAACCGCCCCGCCCCGGCGGAGTAGGCTTCAGCCACGCACAAACGACGACAGGCGCATCCATCGATGCGCCCGCGTCAAACTCGGCAATGCGCCTGACGGCTTACTTGGTTGAAGCAGTTGCGTCATGCTTGAAGAACACGTCGACGCGCATGCCGGTCAGCAGCGGCGGCAGGCCGTCCAGATCGACGACCGCCTCAAGCACCTCGACGTCATTCGGACGGCGCGGGCCGCGCGAGACAATGTTGGGTTGCGATAACGACTGAGCGATGGAGCCGACGCGGCCCTCGAAGTCCTGGTCGGGGTAGGCATCGGCGCGGACAATCACGCGCTGACCGACGTGGATCTTGGCGGCGTCGCGTTCCTCAACCTCAGCACGTACCTTCATGGCACTCAAATCGCCAAACACGAGCAGCGTGTTCTCCGGCGACGGCGCGGCGACCTCGCCTTCCTTGGCGATAACGTTGAGCACGGTACCGTCGAACGGCGCGCGCACACGCGTATGCTCGACGCCGAGCTCGGCCGCGGTCAACTCTGCACGCGCCACGGACAGCGCCGCTTCAAGCCGCGTCGGCAGCGGCATGTTGGCCTTGGCATTCACCGATGCGAGATCGGCGCGCTCGTCGGCAAGCTTCTTGTTGGCATCGGTCAGCTTCGTGCGCGCCTTGTCGACGGCATCGTCGGAGCCGTTGCTGTTGCGCTTCTGATGCAGCGCATCGTCGAACTCCTGCTGCGCACCGAACACCGCGCGCTCGGCCGAAGCGACTGCATCCTCGGCGTTGCGACGTTCGAGCTGCAAGCCGCGAGCGTCCTCTTCGTTGCGCTCGCGCACGCGCACCTGGGCTTCGGCGTTGGCGCCGGCAACCTTGGTTAGCGCATCGTCGTCATCGAGGCGAATGAGCAAGTCGCCGGTCTTCAAGCGATCATTGAGGCCAGCCGCAAGGTCGACGATGCGGCCGGGAACCTCGGCAGTGACGCGAACCTCGCCGCTCTTCGGCTCGACGCGGCCAGTGGCCGAAGCCGCCCAGGTCGGCTTGATGGCCGCGGTGACGTCGGCGGCAGGCTTGGCGGCGTCGGTGTTGGCCGCCGCCTGAGTGGACTTCTGTTCGCCGATCGGGCCCCAGCTGACGCTGTTGACGTAAAAGCCGACGGCGATCGCCAGGATGCCGGCGATACCAAGCGTAATGACAGTGGGATTGACCTTAAGCATGGGCCTTCCGTCTCTTTGTAAGATCTGCAATTTCCGGGGCATCAAGGCCCTCAGGGCGGCGCTCTTCGCCGACGATACGACCATCTTCGATGCGCACGACCCGATCGGCATAGCTCAGCGTGCGGGGGTCGTGCGTGACCGCTAGAACGCTGCGGTGTTGTTCCTTGGCGATGCGCGCCAAGAGCGCCATCACCGCGTGTCCGTTCTCGCCGTCGAGAGCGGCCGTCGGCTCGTCGGCCAGCACTATGGACGGCGAGGAAGCGATGGCGCGCGCAACGGCGACGCGCTGCTGCTCACCGCCGCTGAGATTGCCGGGATAGCTCTTCAGGCGATAGGCGAGGCCGACATCGCGCAGCACCTCTTCGGCGCGGTTGGCGGCGGCGAAGCCCTTCTGCCCGCGCACGTCGAGCGAGATGCGCACATTTTCCAGCGCGGTGAGCGTGGGGAACAAGTTGTAGGACTGGAAGATGAAGCCCATGTGCTTGCGTCGCAGACGGGCCAGCTCTTCCGCATTGAGCTTGTCGGTGGAGACGCCGGCGATGCGCAGGGTGCCCGAGGTGGGCGAGAGGATGCAGCCGAGGATCGACAGCAACGTGGTCTTGCCACTGCCCGACGGCCCCATGAGAAGCGTCAGCTCACCTGGCACCAGCGTCATGCTGGCACCTTTGACAGCGCGCACCTTACCGGCGCCGGAGCCTAGGTCCTTGACGATGTCGATGGCTTCCAGAACGGGCTCTTCGCTCATTTGTTGAATACCGTTGCAGGATCGATCTTGGTGACCTTGACGATCGCCGACAGGGCCGAGATGGCGCACATGCCGACGGTCAATGTAAACAGCCAGAACGCCAAGCCGGGTGTCATCACCATCGGCAAGGCGGTGTTCTTACTGAGTACTAAGATAGTAAGTGCGATCGAAATGCCGAGCGCGTAGCCGGCGACCGCGCTGATGCCGGCCTGTGCCAGGATAACCTGATGAATATATCCCGAAGATGAACCCAGCGCGCGCAGGGTGGCAAACTCGCCCAAGTGGTCCTTGGTGCTGGAATAAAGCGTCTGCGCGACGATCACGGTGCCGACGAGGCTGCCAAGCAGCGCACCGCCGATCAAGGCGACACCGGCGCCGGTCCGGAACAGCCACTGCTTCAGGCTGCGGTCGCGGAATTCGGCCTGCGTCAGCACCTCGGCGCCTTCGAGGCGCCCTTTGAGGTCTTGGCGCACCTTCTCGATGTTGGCGCCGGGTTGCGTCTGCACAAGATAAAAGGTCGTGCCGTCGCTATCGCCGAACAGGCTGCGCGCGCGATTGAGCGTCGTATACGTATAGGGCGACTGCGTGAACGAGCGTACGCCGTCGGTTAGAGCGCGCACGCGCACGCGGCCGTTGGCGATCTGGGCCGTATCACCAAGGCCCTTGATACCGAGCTCGTTGAAGTAGGTGCGGTCTACGGCGACGGCTTCCGGGGCCTTGATGTCCTCCCACGTGCCGTTGACCAGGTTGAAGGGTGTAAGGCCGCCGTCCTCGGCGTCGGTGCCGACGATGACGACGCGAGTGGAGCCGCCCTCGGGCTTGCGCCACTCGGCGAAGCGCACGATCAGCGGGATCACGGCTTTGACGCCCGGGGTCGCCAGCGCCTGGTGCCGTTCACGCGAGGTCAGCAGCATGCCGCCGTCCTCGAAGCTCTTCGCACCGAAGACGGTGATCCACAGGTCGGCCTTGGCGTGATCGATGTTGGCCGTGATCATGTTGCTCGCGCCGAGATAAAGGCCGAGCTGTACAGCGACCAGCACGATCGAAAACAGAATGCCAACGAGCGTAACCGCCAGACGAATGCGGTCGTGTAACAGATTGCGAAAGGCAAGCGTCAAGATCATCGATCGGTTCCGCACTAAGTTGGGCAAAGATCAGCCGAGCGCCGACAGCGCGGCTCACACCGCTGATAGCCCCCGAACTTGGCCTCTGAAAGGCAGTCTCATGCTTAAGAGTTGCCTAAGTATAACGCGAAAGCGCTTCATTTAGAAACGAGAGTGGGGCAAGCGCACTCACGAAGCATTAACGCGAAGAGGTCAAGAAAAGGGTAAAGTCGAGCGTTCAAGGAAAGGTTTCGTATACCTTGGTACGCCAAGACTTGCGGCACTTGATCCTCCGACCAGCTTTCGCCGCTTTCAAAGCCTAATGCGTTCCTGATCTCTGGCACAATATTGGTGATGCCGCCATGCGTCATGATCTTCATCCAGCTAACGCCCGGAAATACTGGGCTTCCGTGGCGATTTCCGGACTTGCGTTCAGCTTGAGCGCCGGCGTCGCCAATGCTGCACCACCCATGGAAACCGGCATATGGATCAACCATACGGGCAAAGGCGCTGTTGAGATCCGGCCATGCGGCGCCTCTGGCGCCAGCGCCAATCGACTGTGCGGATTTATTGTTTGGCTGAAGGAGCCAAACAATAAGCGCGGCGAGCCGCTGACCGACAGCTACAATCCCGAGCCTTCCAAGCGACGCCGGACCATTTGCGGGCTGCCAGTGCTCGGCTCCTTGCAGCGCGTCAGCGGGGGCTGGGACAACGGCTGGGTCTACGATCCCGAGCAGGGCTCGCAGTTCGACGCGGCGATCCAGCTCACCGCGCGCGATAGGCTCGTGCTCACCGGCTACAAGGGCGTGAAGTTCTTCTCCAAGTCGTTCACCTGGAAACGCGCGCCGGCCGACCTGCCGCGCTGCGACCAGCCGCGCGAAGCGCGCGCAACCCCCGGCGATGGGTCGGCCGCCGTGGCCAAGGCCACAGCCACACAAGCGTCGGCACCGCAACTGAAAGTGCCGCGTCCGGTTCCGGCCGTGCGGCCCGAGGCGGTTCAAGTCGAATAGGCGGGTGACGCCAACACCATTGAAAAACAAAAAAGGCCCGGGCGTTTCGGCCGGGCCTTTTGCATTCGCTGGTGGCCGGGTGGGCGACTTCAGGTCGTCGCGCCTCGACCCTCGCCGCGGCTCATCCCCTGATGCTGCTGGGTGTCGGCGGCCTCGACAACAGCCTCCTCGGTACGCAGCTTGGTGAGGCGCGCAGTCAGGCGCTCGGCGAATTCCTTGACGCGCTCCATCACGATCGGACGCTGCCGATCGAGCGTGACCATGTGATAGCAGTCATCGAGCACGCACACCTCGACGATGCCGGCCAGCTTGCGCTGCAAGGTCATCGCGTTCGACAGATCGCTCTGGTCGTCATTGCGCGGATGGAACACCAGCGCCTGCTGCTTGATCATGCCGAGCAGCGGCTTGACGTTGCGCACCAGCCGGCGGAATTCGAGAACGAGACCGCCGCCGCGCGCAAACAGATCTTCGATGGAGTCCGTCTCCGACTGCACACTGTCGAGGATGAAGCTGCGCAGCCGCTCGTCCTTGATGCCGTGCGGCGCACGCGCACGGAACTTGAAGAGGCGCGCCGCCCACTTCTGCTGGACGATGCGGAACAGGCTGAAGTACCACGGAATGGCCCAGCCGTTCGGCCAGAAGGTCGGTGAGAACAGCATCAGGCCATGGATCTTTTCGGGCCGCAGTGCAGTGAGACGGAGCGCCAGCATGCTGCCGGCGGAGATGCCGCCGACGATGACCGCATCGCACTGCTGGGTCAGTTCGTCGTGCGCCTGCTCGAGTGCCGCATACCAGTCGCGCCAGCTTGAAAGGCCGGAGACGTCGGTGCCGCCGGCGAGGCCGGGGAGCAGCGGGCAGTAAACGGTGTAGCCAAGCTGGGCCAACGTATGAGCCACAAACTTCAGCTCTACGGGCGAACCGCCGAGGCTATGAACAAGCAGGACGCCATTGCGCCCACCAGGAACATAGATGCTACCCCAAGCTGCCTTCATTTTCTCGCTATTTTTCATTTCCGTAACTGAACTCGCTCGCATACTGGACGAAGTCAATCAGTCCCTAACAGACTCCGGACCGCGCAAGATGCCGCGCTAACCAGAGCATGTCGTTGAAACTCTCTCTTTTTCGTTTCCTCGGTGAGCACCGGTGCCGATCAAATTCCGGCTCGGAACTCTTATGGAGAAGCCGCATTGGAAGAGATCTCGCGCCCGCACTGCACGAGATACGCTGGAAGTCCCTCACTGACCGGATCGACCGCGAAGTTCGATTGGGCACCTTGCCGCAGCCACCCGCGATGTCCTTTTCCGCCGCGCTCATGAGTGCCGCCCCCCATCCGCCTGGGGTGCAGGTAAAAGGGATGCCGGCAGCTTCCGGCGTCGGCCAACTCTTCGCGATTTGGGGCGGGACGATGGCGCAAACGTGTCGCGCCCACTGCCACCCCGGCGGGGCGCCGGGACCGGTGGGGCGGGTGCCGCTCAAGAAGCGACCCGTTTGCTGGACGGCGGCACAACGCATTGAAAATACGCCGCTTCTCAAGACTACTAATGTTACCAAGTCTACGCGTGTTCTTGGATTTTGCGAATTACTGCTCTGCGAACATAATTAATCGTTCAACTAGGTGTTGTGCCCTCGCCACAATTAAGGCAACTGCTAGGCAATTAGTCAGTCCTGCGCACAATAGTAGTGCAGCTGCGACGCGAGCGGCAACTACCGCGTCGGGGGACCCCTCCCGGATGGTACGGGTGTGAAAGAATTTGTGATCCGCCACCGGGGCACCCGTCGGCCTCGTCGGCGCCATCGACCCGCCCCTCACGTCCCAATGTCTTTGGCGATATCCCTGCTTTGACCCGGCTCTCGCCGAGCCCTGAAGCGGTCTGTCACGCTGCGAGCGCAATCGACACCCCATATTCGAGGTGGTTAGATGGTTAAGTGCAGCCCCGGACGGGAGCGGCTGCGGACCGAAGGACACTGCCGCGTTGCTCGCCTGCGTACGTTGCCTCATCGCCCATTTCGTCGCCTTCGCCATCGCCGTAGGACAGGTCAGCCCGTCTTTCGCGCAGCCGCTGTCGAAGGCTGACTACGAAGCCTGCCAGGCGCGCGACGAGGCGACCTTCAAGACGGCCATCCAAGCCATCTCCGTGCGAGCCTTGCAGGCTGGCATCACCAATGTCGACTATCGCGCTGCCGTCGGCGACCAGTGGCGACGCATCGGCATGGATCGGATTGTCGATGACCGCGTCGACCTCGCCATCGAGGAGGTCCGTAAGGAGACGAGCTGGGGCAATCTTCTCCAGTCGCTCGCCAATCAGCAGAAGGCGCAGGAGCTGGCCACCGCGGTCGCCGAGCGTGTCTATCGCTCCGACGCCATCAAGGCCGCGCTCGAGCAGCTCGCCGTGGGCGTTGGCAACGAGATCGGCAAGCAGATGGAATTTGCCAGCCAGGACGCGGCCGAGCCGGCGCTCGCCTGCCTCAAGGCGTTCGTCGGGGCGCGCTACGGCGAGACCGCCTCGCGCGCCGTTGTCGGCGACGCCGGCAAAGACATCACGCTTGAGCCCAGCAAGGGCGCCGCCGAGATGTCGCCCGGCGCCGTGCTGCGTGAATCGAGCGGCGGCATTGCCGGCGCCGCCGTACTGTTGATGCGCCGACAGCTCGCCAACATGGCGGCGCGCGTCGGCCAGCGCCTCGTGGGCAGCGTGCTGGCGCGTCTCGTCTCGGTCGTCGCCGGCGGCATTGGCCTGGTGCTCATCGCCAAGGACATTTGGGACCTGCGCAACGGCGTCTTGCCGATCATCGCCACCGAGATGAAGTCGAAAGAGAACAAGGACAAGGTGCAGGAGGAGCTGGCGAAGACCTTTGCCGAGCAGATTTCCGGCCACATCCAGGAGATCGGCGCGGCGACCGCCGACCGCGTGATCGAGATCTGGCGCGACTTCCGCAGTGCCCACGCCGAGGCGTTGGCCCTCGCCGAACGCAACCCGAAATTCAAGGCATTCGTCGATTCTCTCGCTCCCGCGGCACTGCCGCGTCTCGACGAGGTCGTCGCGCTTCTGCTCGCCAGCGAAGGCGAGGCCGGCATATTGCGGCGTCTTAACGATGGCACGCTCGGCACCGCCATCAACACTTTGCCGGCCCCGGCCATGGACATTGCGCGCGAGACGCGCTCGATCGATGCCGGGCTCAAGTGGTCGGCGCTTGCCGGGGAGGATCTGACGAAGGTCGTCGAGCTCAGCCTTTACCGCCGCACCGAGCCCGACCAGCTGAGCCGTGCCTCGTTGCAACGTCTACTGGCACTGGATGATCCGCTCGCCATCGTGCGCCTAGCTTCCATCGACCGCGGGGCACGCGATACCCTGTTCGAGCTGCAGGACACCGACCTTAAGAACCTTTCACGCAGCCTAACGGAGGACGAGCTGTCGAGCCTGTCGCGCTACTTGACCGGTCTGCAGAAGGAGCCGCGTGAGTACGTGCTGCGAACCGTCGCCGCCAATCCGGCGCGGATCCACTCGTTGTCGTCCGAGCGCGTGCGCCAGGCCGTCGTAGCCAGCGCCGACCAGTCGGCCGCTGTCTCCATGATGCTGCGCAAGGGGGGCGCCTTCGACCCGGCGGTCATCGCCGAGGACTTGCGCCTTGTCGCCGACGGCCGCGTCAGCCCCATCCTGCTTTGGGAAAAGCACCCCGTCGTGATTGTGGGGCTGTTTTTCCTCGCGCTGCTGCTGCTGCTGCTTTTGCGCCGCCTGCTGTTTGCGCGCCCGCGGACCAGGGCGGCCGCATAGCAAGCAGGCGATTTTCCCAGCCATCCCCAGCGCATCCCGGCATCTGAGTGCCAGACCGAGTTGCCCCTGCTATAAGCTGCCGGGGGCCGTCCGAATCAGCGTCGGCTCAGGGGAGCGCCCTGCGAGGCGTCAATCGATCGCATGGCATCGAGGGGAGTGGAGACGATGGGACTCAAAGCACCTGGCATCGTGACGTTCATGCTGTCCGTTATTTTGACGGTCACTGTGCTGATCATCAAGTTTTTCGGGGCCCAGGTTCCCTTCGTCACCGGCAACGAATTCTGGGCGCTGTTATTGGCTCAGGTCATCCTCGTTCTCGGCTGCATCATGCGCGGTCTTTAGAACCCTTCTCGCATAAGACAATTTGTGTGCGCTTCTGTCGCGCGGCACTCAGCGCTCTGGCGTTGACGTGCTCGATCGACGAATTCTCGCGCCATGAAATGGAAACTCGATCAATTTGATTCATACGCCGATCGCATGCGTCGCTCATCGCGCGAGATCATCATCGCGGCGGTGCTGACGGTGGCGGCGTTTGCTTTCTTGATCGCCGCGATGCTCGGGGGAGCGGTCGTCACCAACCCGAAGGTTGGTGCCGTCGCCTCGGACGAAACCGTCATCAAGTAGATTACAGCCACGCTGGCCGCGCCAGCCTACGCCGACGCGTCAATGCGCCGGGCCGGCACGAGGCCACGTACCGAGTTGCCGAGGAAGATTGCTTCGGTCGCTTCGAGGTCGGCCGGCGTCAGAACCACCTCGCGCGCTTTCCCCTCAGCCAACAATTCGGCGCGCAGCGTACCGGGCAGCAGCCCGGCGCTCAGCGGCGGTGTGAGCAGCTCCCCGTCGCGCTCGATGAAGATCGTCGTGCGGCTGCCTTCGGCCAGCTCACCACGCTCGTTGAGATAAATGACCTCGTCGGTACCGAGGCGCTCTGAATGCTCCTGCCACTCGCGATCGTAGAGCTCGCGCCGCGTCGTCTTGTGGAACAGGAAAAGGTCGGAGCTGTCGACGCGCGATGACGAGATGGCAAAGCGCATGACGGCTTCGGGGTCGGCAGGCGGCATTGGCGTCGTCGTCACCGTAATTTCACCGCCTTCGGCCAACAGCAAGCGCACGCGCAGACGGCCCGTCTTGCCGGCGACGGCAGCATCGAGCGCGCGGCGCACGCCATGCTCGTCGTAGACGTAGGCGAAATAGCGCGCCGAGGTCTTGAGCCGCTCGATGTGCCGCTCGATCAGCACGAACCCGCCCGCACGCGGATCGAACAGCATCGTCTCGATGAGATCGAAGCGCTTTACCGGATCGGTGAGGAACTTCATCTTCAACAGGCACTCGGCGTATTCTTTCGGCCCTTGCGAATCGAAGACGACGCCAGAGCCGATGCCCATCTCGCCGTCGGCGTTGCGGAAGATGACCGCCGTGCGGATTGCGACGTTGAGTAGCGAGCGCCCTTCCGGCGAGATGTAGCCGATAGCGCCGCAGTAGACGCCACGCGGCTCCGTCTCCAACTGGCGGATCAGCTCCTGGGCGCGGATTTTCGGTGCGCCGATCACCGAGCCGGGTGGGAAGACGCCGCGCAACAGCTCGGCCGTACCGACGCCCTTTTTCAGCGTGGCGCGCACCCCGGACGTCATCTGGTGCAGCGTCTTGTAGGTCTCGACGGTGAACAGGTCCGTTACTTCGACACTACCGATCTCGGCGATGCGCCCAATGTCGTTGCGCATCAGGTCGACGATCATCAGGTTCTCGGCGCGCTGCTTCACGTCCTCGGCGAGCTGCTTGCGTGCCTCAGCGTCGGCTTCCTCGGTGCCGGCGCGCGGCGCGGTACCTTTCATCGGCCGCGTGAAGACCGTGCGGCCGTCCTGCTCGATGAACAGCTCCGGCGAAGCCGACAGCACGGTCACCTCGCCCGTATCGACGATGCCCCCGTAAGCGACGCGCTGCTTCTGGCGCAAGTCGAGAAAGAACGTCAGCGGTGAGCCCGACAGCTTGAAGCGCGCCTTGAAGGTGAGGTTGAGCTGATAGATGTCGCCGGCGCGGATCTTCTCTATCACCTCGGTGAATCGCCGCAGATATTGCGCCTCGTCCCAGCTCAGCTTCACGTCCGTGAAATGGAAGGAGCCAGAACGCGTGTGGGTCGCCAGCCAATGCTCGACCTCGGCGCTCGTCATCTCGGCAGGCGCCTTGTAAAGGCCAATCCACATGAGCGGCACGTTGCGCTTTTCCGGCATGAGCGCCGACAGCTTTGGCTCCAGCACGTAGCCGAGCTCGTAAGCGAAGAAACCCGCCGCATGGAGCCCGCCGTCGACGCCCTCCTCAATGCGCCGCAGCGCCTCGGGAACCTCCCCGGGCGTCCAGGCAGCGATGATGTCGAGCGGCTCGGTGAACAGCAGCGATGGCGCCCCTGAGCCCGAGTTGTTGTCGAGCAGGACAAACGTCTCGGAAAGCGCCGCGGCTTCCTCGGTCGGAAGGTCCGGCCCCTCGCGCGTGCGGTCGGCTGCCGTCATTAGCCCTTGTACCCCGCGAGGGAGTAGAACGTCACATGCCGCTGCGCGTTCTCTCCCGCCGGCAACATTTTGTCGCCGACCTTGTCCACCTCCGCGAAGGATCTCACCGCCGGACCCGCCCCCTCATCGACGCGCACGAGGAGCACCGGCGAGGGTGTTGCGGCGGTAAACGGCCGCGTCAGCTCGAAGTGATCGTGTGGCGCGCCATCGCGCCAAGCAAGGATCGGCGTCGGCTCGTTGCGCATATAGTAGAGCAGCTCGGCAGTCACCGCCCGGTCGTCCGCCAGCACGGCCGCGTACGGTTTGCCGGCGTCGGCCGCTCTAGCGAGCTCGGCGCGCGTTGCCTCCGCCACCTCGGCCCAGCCGAGTGTGCGGGCGAACGGATCTGGCTTCAGCGGCAGTGGCACGCGGCCTGCGGTCGCCGTGCCGAACACGAGCAGCGCCAACACGACCGCATGCAGGGCAAAGGAAGCTTTCAACCAACCCCAGGCGCCGTCGCGCACCATGGTGGCGACGACGAGCACGGTTGCCGCGACGTAGGCCGGCGCCGCCCAATTGGCATGGGCGCGCGATAAGAACGCCTGCACGAGAATGATGGCGATGATCGGCAGCGAAAAGGCCAGCAACAGCCGGTCCGCCTCGGGCAGCCGTTCGCGGCGCGCGCGCCAGGCGATGACGAGGAAGGCACCGAACAGGATGGGGCCGAAAACACCAAACTGAGCGGCGACGAATTCCAGCGCCTTGTTCGGATGCAAGAGCGAGCCACCCCAGTTGGCGTTGGCCGCCGTATGCGAGAACGTCGCAAAGCTATGGCTGTAGTTCCAGGCGAGATTCGGCGCAATGAGGAGAAGGCCGATGGCCAGCGCCAGATACAGCCGGTAGTCGCGCAGCACGCGGCGGCGATCGGGCGTCAGCAACAGATAGACCGCGGCGCATAGGGCAAACCACACCATGGCGTACTTGGCGTTGAGCCCGGCGCCGAAGGCAGCGCCGAGCAGCAGCGCCGGCCACAGGTCATCGGTCTCGAACAGCGCCGTGAAGCCGACGAGCGCCAAGGCCCAGCACAACAGCAGCGGCACGTCGGTGGAGATCAACCCCGCCGACAGAGAGACGCCCGGCAGCGTGGCGAATGCGAGCGCCGCCAAGGCGCCGATGCGCGCATCGTACAAGCGCCGGCCGAGCCAGAACACGGCGAGAGCCGTTGCCGTGTGCAAGAGTGGCGAGGGCAGGCGCACGCACGCCTCCTCGGCCCCACACGCCGTGGTCGCCGCGCCGATGATCCAGGCGATGAGCGGCGGCTTGGAAAAATATCCGAGGGCCGGGTCCTGGCTCCACGCCCAGTACTGCGCCTCGTCGAAAAACAGATCGGTGCCGTTCACAGAGAGTGCGAACAGCCGCACGCACAGCAGCACGGCAAGGCCGGTTAGGAGAACCGAGACCCAGTTGACGTCGCGGCCGCTCGTACCGAGGCCGGTGGAGACAGACATGGCTCGCACTCTGCAAGTGTGCTTGTTGCAAGGGGAAGCTGGGCGCAATGGCCGCGATGCGGGTCATTTACTAGGTTGGAAGTCCGACGGGAAGGCCGCCCTAGTCGCGCCCTTTTCCTGCCCGCAACTTGGCCCGACCGATTTCGCCGGCGAACGTGCATAGGGCGTTGGTAAAGGCGTGCTGGGCTGCGTGCTGGCGCGCTGTTCGCAGCCCCCTTCCATGACCGCGACTGGCGTTGGCACGACGGCTTCAACGACCTCGGCCGCTTCCATGATCCCGCGCCGCAGGAACGTCTATCTGGAGCAGGCCGGCATGGTGTGGGCGGACTTGCCGTAATGCTTCTCGCCGCCGGGGTGGCCCCGCCGTTTCTGCGTCCGCGGCTGTGTCGGCGTCGCATTTACTAGGTTGGAAGACCGGGACGAAGACTGGTATCCTTGCGGCCACTTACGGGCTATGGAGGGGCGTCGCGGCGAGTCCTGTGGGATAGGGGCACTTGATGCGCGTCACCGTCGTTATTCCTGCACTCAATGAGGCCGGCAACATCGGCCGCCTCATCGAAGAGACGTATGCGGCCGTGCCGGCAACGCGCCTTGCCGAGCTGATTGTCGTCGACGATGCCAGCACTGACGCAACACCGGCCGAGATCAAGTCGCTCATAGACACCGGCCTATACCCGGGGTTGCGCTATTTGCGGCATGAGCGCCGCAGCGGGCAGAGTACGGCGCTGCGCTCCGGCGTCCTTGCGGCGACAAGCCCGATCATCGCCACCATGGACGGCGACGGCCAGAACGACCCGCGCGACATCCCGCGCCTGCTCGAAGCCCTGGCAGTGCCAGGGCAGCCGGGCCCCGCCCTCGTCAGCGGCTGGCGCACCCAGCGCAAGGATACAGGCTCCAAGCGTTGGGCCTCGCGCTCAGCCAACTGGATTCGCGACGCCGTCTTGAAGGACGACTGCCCGGATACCGGCTGCGGCATCAAGGTCTACTGGCGTGAGGTCTTCCTGCGGCTGCCATTTTTCACCAGTATGCACCGCTACATGCCGGCGTTTTTTCAGACGTACGGTTATGAGGTCGCCTATGTCCCGGTCAACGACAGGCCGCGGCAGGCGGGGGTCTCCAAGTACAACAACCTCAATCGGGCGCTGGTCGGGATCTACGACCTCATCGGCGTCACTTGGCTCAGGCGGCGAACGCGCATGCCGCGTATCATCGACCGGCATCCGGAGACGCATACCGTGGCCGACATCGCCATGCGCCTAAAGCCGGTCAACGACGACAATGCGCGCGCCAGCGCCGGCGACAAGAATTAAGCAGCACACATCCGCTTCGGGACGCTTCACAATGGATCATCTCCACAACCTCGTTGCGCTGCTCAGCCAATGGTGGGTATCGACGCCGGTCGCCGAAAAGGCATGGCTCGGCGTCGGCTTTCTCGCTCAGCTCATGTTCTCGATGCGCTTCATTGTGCAGTGGATTGCCAGCGAGCGCGCCCGCCGCTCCATCGTGCCCGAGACGTTCTGGTATTTCAGCATGGTCGGCGGCGCCATGCTGTTCGCCTACGCTATCTACCGCCTCGATCCGGTGTTCATGCTGGGGCAGGGGATGGGTCTCATAATCTATGGCCGCAACATCTACTTCATCCGCGCCCACCATAAGAGCGAGGCGAGTGCCGCGGCCACGACGGCTACCGTCTCGCCGTCCACGCACTGACCTTGGCTTACGTCGAGTCGGAGGAGCGGCTCTCCTTGCCTGCGTAGGTCTCTAGCCACCGCACCACGAAGAGTATGGCGGCGGCCAGCGCCGTCGCCATGACGGCGAAGATGCCGAAGCCGGCGCCGCAGGCAACGCCGATGGCGCCCGCCAGCCACATTCCTGCACCCGTCGTCAGCCCCTTCACGTCGCCCTGCGAGCGGAAGATCGCGCCCGCCGCCAGAAAGGCGACACCGGCGGTCACCGCCTCGATGATGCGGATCGGGTCGGTGCTTTGCCCGGCCCCTTCACGCATGACGCCAGCATGGATTTCCATGGTGATGATGGTGAATAGCGCCGCGGCGAGCGCCGTCAGCATGTGCGTGCGCAATCCGGCGGGACGCGCCAGCTGCTCGCGCTCAAAGCCGATGACGGCGCCGAGACCGACGGCGAGCAACAGGCGTGCGGCGATGACGCCCTCCGAAAGGGCCGTAGTGGTCGGATCGAACATCTGGCGGTGTCCTTGGTTGAAAACGAAGCCGCCCGGGACCCACTTTTCTTGGCGTAGCGCCGGGCCTTCCGGGCCAAAACGTCAAGGCGAGCCAAAGGTTGCTCAGCTGGGGACGGCGGGCTTCCCAGGCGCATAAAGTATGCTATAAGCCGCCCCATCGAGAGGCCGCTTGGTGACGGGCGGCCTTTGTCGTCGCCCCTTCCGGACGCGCGACGGCCGCTCCCCGCAGACGATCCCATCGTCCCTGCCGCGGGGGAGCTTGTTAGGTGACGCGGGGTGGAGCAGCCCGGTAGCTCGTCAGGCTCATAACCTGAAGGTCGTAGGTTCAAATCCTACCCCCGCAACCAACATTTTATTCTTGTATTTCAACGATCTTCAGATGGGCTTTAGCCCCTTTTTCTAGCCGCCATGCGGCGGCTTAACCTTCGCCAGGAGGAGCAAAAGGTTTGCGATGCGCGAGCGCTAGCGCGCCGGGTGAAACACGCCGTGCGGGCCTTCGATCCAGACGACGAGAGCGAAGCACAGGCTGCTCAGACCGAAGAAGCCCAGCGCCAATGGCAGCACCGTGCCATCGAACAGATGACCGACCATACCTCCCGCCAACGCCCCGATGTCGGTCGAAACGAAACCGATCACCGACGATGCCATGCCGGCGTTGTCGCCTTGCGGCTCCATGGCCATGGCGTTGAAATTCGGGGCGATGAGGCCGAACAGATAGAACAGCGGAACCATCAATCCGATGAAAAGCCAGAAGCTCAGCGCGCCGAGCAGCGCCGAAGCAGCGAGCACTGCTGACAGCACGATGAATGCTGCCAGCGCAGTATGCGACAGGCGGCGCATGCCGAGCCGCTCGACAAACATGGCGTTGGTGAGCGAGGCGAGCGCTATCATCAGTGCCGTCGCGCCGAAGGCGAGTGGAAAACGCGCGCCGAGGCCGAAGACATCGACGAACACCTGCTGGGCGCTACTAACGTAGCCGAGCACGCAGCCGAACAGCAGTCCGCCGCTCACCGCATAGCCGATGGTCTGCGGCGTCTCCAGCGCCCGCCGGGCGGACACCGCCAACGGCAAGGGCTGCGTCCCCTGTGCGCGCATCGTCTCCGGCAACCGGAGACCGGCCCACAGCGCCACGATGATCCCGGCAACGAGCAACAGATCGAACATCAGCCGCCAAGTGCCAACGAACAGCAGACCCTGGCCCATGGCGGGTGCCAGCACGGGAATGATGATGAAGATGGCCATGGCGAACGACATCACACGCGCCATCTCGCGCCCAGAGTAGCGATCGCGCACGATGGCAAAGGCAATGACGCGCGGCGCCGCGGCACCGATTCCCTGCACGGTGCGGGCTGCAAGCAGCAGCGTGAAATCGCCGGCCAGCGCCGCAACCAGTGAGCCGGCAAGGAAGATCGCCATGCCCGCCATGAGCACCGGCTTGCGCCCGTAGCGATCCGACAGCCGTCCGTAGACGAGCTGCCCCGCGGCGAAGCCGAACATGTAACTGATGATGACGATTTGGCGATCGTTCGCGTCGGCGATGCCAAGCGCTTCGCCGATCGCGGGGAGCGCCGGCAACATGATGTCGATCGATAGCGCGGTGAGCGCCATCATCATGGCGACGAGCCCGATGAACTCGGGCATCGACATCTGCTTTTTCTGTGCCGCTGCGGCGGTGGCGAAGGCTCTGTCGCGCTCGGATGCGTTCATGTGCTCGGCATTCTTCTTTTTGGGCCAGCGGCCGGAAACGGTGGTGGGGCGCCCACTTAGGACGCGACCCCGGCCAAAACGTGGCCCGCCTGACCAACTGCTGTCACCCGCCTCGATGAGGACGATTTTTGCGCGTCTCTGGCTGATGGGAATTCGTTAACGGCTGCCCTGTCGGCGATGCACGGCCAAGGCGAGCGACACAGGTGCAACACGTCGCCGGATATGCGGCGCCGAAGGCAAATCGTCCGCGCACGCTATTGGCCGCTGCGGTATAGCAATTGGCGTTGCCAAATCATGAAGATTCGGAGCAATCAGGCCGTGCCCAAACGCGATCTCAGCGCCATCCCCGCCAGCACGTTTGCCACATTCGCCGCGATTTCCGGCGTCGTCGCCCTGCACGCAGGCCTGTTCGCGACCACTCAGCCAGCGGCCGCCCAGCAGGGCTTCGGCAACTTCTTCAGCTACCAAGGCGCACCACGTAAGCGCGTCGTGAAAAAGCGCCGCGCACCGGACGCCGAGACGGCAGCGGGGAAGACCGACCCGGCCAAGAAGCAAGCCGCCGAGAAGACCGGACCCAAGGATCCGGTCTACGCCGTCGTCTCGTTGTCCGACCAGCACGTAACGGTTTACGACAGCACCGGCCGCATCGCGCGCTCGCGCGTATCGACGGGTCAGGCTGGTCACCGTACGCCGACGGGCGTGTTCAGCGTCATCGGCAAGGAACGCTGGCACCATTCGAACATCTACTCCGGCGCGCCGATGCCGTGGATGCAGCGCATCACCTGGTCGGGCGTCGCCATGCACGCTGGTGTCGTTCCAGGATATCCGGCTTCGCACGGTTGCATCCGCCTTCCGGCCGGCTTCGCGCCGCAACTCTACGGCATGACCAAGATGGGCGCCCGCGTTGTCGTCACGCCGCGCGACATCGAGCCGGTCGAATTCACTCATAGCCTGCTGCCACTGCCGAAGATGCAGCCTGCCGCCGGTCAGCAGGCTGCCGCCCCCGATGTATCGGTCGAGCTCGCCAGCATGGGTACGACCTCGACGATAGCGACCGCCACGGCGCCCGAAACCAACTCCGACGCCGATGCGGCAAAGCCGCTCAACCCGATCGCCTATGCCGCTGCCCTGAAGGAGCGCGCCACCGCCGACAAGGTTGTCGCCGATAAGGCCGCCAAGGACGCACTTGCCGCGGCACAAGCCGCCGGCGCCGAAGCACGGCAGGCCAATGACGAGGTGCGCAAGGCCGAGGCCGACCTCGCCGCCGCCGAAGCCAAGGTTGCCGCGATCGAAGCCCGTCCGGTCACGCCAGCAGCAACCGCGACGCCAGTAACTGCGGCACCCGAAACGACCGGCGCAACAACCATCGAGGCGGACAAGGCAGCGGCGCAGGCCGAGCTCACCCGCGCGCGGGCCGCGCTCGATGAGGCGCGCGCCCGCGAGGCCGCCAAGTCGCCGGCCGCATTCGCCGCCGTCGAAGCCTACAAGCGCTCCGTGACCGCCAGCGAGGCCGCGGAGCGCCTTGTCGATGAGGCCGCCCGCCGCCGCGAGCAGGTGTCGGTGTTCATCAGCAAGAAAGAAGGCCGCATCTTCATCCGCCAGGACTGGAAGGACGTCTGGGAGGCGCCCGTCACCATCCGCGATCCTGACCGTCCGCTTGGCACGCACGTCTTTACCGCCGTCGAACCCGCGCCCGACGGCTCGTCGATGCGTTGGACGGCGATCTCCATGCCGCCCGAGGGTCCGGCGACGGAGACACGCCGCAGCCGTTCGAAGGACCGTCGAGAGCCGGCCGCGGCCGTCGCCCCCGCAATACCGGAAACGGCCGCCGGCGCGCTCGATCGGATCGAGCTGCCCGACGGCGCGCGCGAGCGCATAGCCGAGCTACTGTGGACCGGCGGATCGCTGGTCGTCTCCGACCACCCGCGCAGCTACGAAATGAGTGACAACGAGACCGACTTCATCGTCCTGACGCGTTAAGCTGAGGCTCCTGCGTTGCAGGAGCCTCAGGATTGCAGCTGGGCGTTTAGGTTACCCGAGGCGGCGTATTTCTAAGAGTTCCAACTAACGCCCCGTTAGAGCTTAAGCCGCTACTCTGGCACGTTCATTAACAGCGCCTAGAGACGGCCGTGCCGCCCTTCAGTAAACTGAACCGCGCAAGATTTGCGGCTGCAAGCGAAGCCCAGCGAGCGCGCGAGCGACCTGAGCTCCCCGATGCCAGCATGCCGATGCTGGAGGCGTCGCTGGTCTGCGAGGTGCATTCGGCGGCGTTGCTAACCGCCACCATCGCCAGCGCCATCAACTCGTTCAGGCGCGCTGGCGCTGCCCGCAGCGAGGCCGATCTCAAACCCTACGTCCCGGCAGAGCCGGCGATCATCTCCGTGCTGCGCAACGGCATGCTCGAGACCGACCTCAACGAAGACACCATGCGTCTCCTCATTCAGTTCTTCGATGACCTCGGCCCGGCGCGCATCGCCCTCGACCGCTATTTCGCCGACGCCAACCACATCGGCGAAGATCGCGCGGCGACGCTGCACCTGCTGACCGTATCGACCACTTGGCGCCGCGCGTGCCAGGACGCGCTGCTCGCCGTGCGCCAGCTGCACGCTGACCTGTCTCGCCTGCCCGCGCAATACACAAGCAACTCCAAGCTGCTCAACAACCTGCTGCAGGATGTGATCATGGGAGGCTCGTCGTGCCTCGACGCCAACGGTCAGATCGCCCTTCCCGATCTGCCGCAACGGCGACAGTCGGCGCGACGCATCGTGTGCCAGCCATGCGTGCTTACCTACAATCGGGCGTCGTCGCAGGCCTTCGTGCGCGATGTCTCGCCGGGCGGCTTCGGCCTCGAGCGCGTACCGCAGCTCGTCCCCAAAACGGCCGTGGAGATCGAGCTGCCGAGCGGACGGCGGTTTTCGGGCGTCGTCGCCTGGTGCAGCGGCTCGTCGGCGGGCGTGCGCTTTTCCCGCCCGTTGCTGCCCAACGACCCGCTACTTTCAGGTTGACGGCCTCGTTCTCGAACTCGGCCAAGCCCACGATTTGCCGCGGCTTTCCGCCTGTGGCAATTTCAGCAGCAAGCTTCCGGGCACCCAAAACCCTAACATAAGCCCGTTGGAGCGGAGGAAGCGACCGTGGCGTCTCACTCCACGCTGAGCAATTGCGGCATCCGCGTCGCGGCGAGCACCCTTTCGGCAACGCGCGAAGCTGTGCGCGAACTCAAGGCCGAGATGCACAGCGACTCCCAGCACATTGTCGCGTTCTTCGGCATCGATCACGACGCCGGCGTGCTGGCGGACGCGCTGAGCGAGGCTTTCCCCGGCGTTCCCGTCTCCGGCTGCTCGACGGCCGGGGAGATCGGCCCATCCGGCATGATGCAGGGCGGCCTTGTTCTCATAGCCTTCCCGTCTGAAGGCTTTCGCGTTCACAGCGAGCTTATCACCGACATCGACCGCTTCGGCGTCGAGCGGGCAACGGACGCTGCGCGCCGGTTGAGGGGACAGGTGTCCCCGCCAACGGAGCGCCTACAGCCGAAAAATGTGTTCGCGATGTTGCTTGTCGACGGACTATCGAACGCCGAGGAGAACATCGTCGCGGCGATCCACTGGGAGATCGACGACATCGAGCTCATCGGTGGCTCGGCCGGCGACGGCATCTGTTTCAAGCGCACGGTCATGATCCATAACGGCGAGGTCGCGCAGCGCGCCGCCATCCTGATGATGATCGAGACCGATTATCCGTTCCGAGTGTTCAAAACGCAGAACTTCGAGCCGACCGGCATCAAGCTCGTCGTCACCGCCGCCGATACCGAAAACCGTATCGTCCATGAACTCAACGCCGAGCCGGCCGCGCGTGAGTACGCCTCCGCCATCGGCCTGTTGCCCGACGACCTCGGGCCGTTCAGCTTCGCGTCCTATCCGCTCGTCGTTAAGGTTGGCGGCGACTACTACTGCCGCTCTATCCGCAACATGAACCCCGACGGGAGCCTGTCGTTCTTCTGCGCCATCGACGAGGGCCTGGTGTTCACCGTGGCCCGCCCGCGCGACATGCTCAGCGCCACGACGAGCATGTTCGAGGAGCTCGACAGCGTGCTCGGCGGGGTCGACCTCGTCGTGGGGTTCGATTGCATCCTGCGGCGGCTTGATGCCGAGACGCATCAGATCCGCCATCAGATGGACGAGCTGTATAGGAAATACTCGGTCGCCGGCTTCCACACCTATGGCGAACAGTACAACGCCATGCACCTCAATCAGACGCTCACCGGCATCGCCTTCGGGCAGCGCACGACGGAGGCATAGTGTGATGATTGAGAAATTCGCCAACGCCAGTTGCATGCTTCAGAGCGAATTCCTCGATCTGAATCACAGTAGCAAAGCTATGATTCTAGTGTTTCTTTTGTTTCCGAAGTTCGCTCGGGGCCCTAGCATCGAGGTTCGGCGAACTTCAGAAGCGGGACACTAGCCGTGGATTCGCTGTTCGACCTGCATCCGCTCGGCCCAACCCCCGAGGATCTGGAACGCCGCATCCTCAAGCTGCAGAAGATCAACGCCGCTCTCATGCAGCGCGTCGAGCGATCGATGGACCAGCAGGCCAACGCATACTCGCTGTTTCAGACGGCCATCACCCTCGAAGGCCAAGTGCGCATGCGCACCGAGGAGGTGACGCATGCGCTAGCGCGCCTCGAGCGCACCAACGACGAGCTGTCGAGCGCACGCGATGCTTCCGAGCGCGCCAACCGCTTCAAGACACGCTTCTTCACCGCCGTCGGCCACGACCTGTTGCAGCCGCTGCACGCCGCCCGCCTTTCGGCCAGCGCACTCGCCGAGCCGAACGGCAACGAACACCAACGTCGCATCGCCGAGCGCATCGAGCACGCACTGACGACGATCGAGGAGCTGCTGAAGTCGATCCTCGACATTTCTAAACTCGAGGCGGGTGTCGTGACGCCAACCCTGCGGCCGGTGGCGCTCGACGAGCTGTTCGCCTCGATCATTCTCGACCTTGAGCCGCAGGCGCGGACGAAGGGCCTGTCGCTGACCTGGCGCCCCACAGACCTTGCCGTCGTCTCCGATCCGCTGATGCTCCGCCGCATCCTGCAGAACCTTTTGGTCAACGCGGTCCAGTACACGGAGAGGGGCGGTATCAGGCTGCTGGCGCGACGCCGCGGCCCCGACGTGCGCGTCGAGGTATGGGACACCGGTCCGGGTATCGGCGAGGCGGACCGCGAGATGATCTTCGAGGAGTTTCAGCGCGGACCGGCATCGGATCGCCCAGCCATCGGCGGCTTCGGCCTCGGCCTGTCGATTGTGCAGCGCATGGCCGAGGCGCTCGGGCATCCGCTCGACCTGTGCTCGCGCGTCGGCCATGGTACGCGCTTCTCGCTCAGCGCGCCGCGCGCCGCCAACGCCGCCAACGCCTCGAGCATCGCGCCGGGGGCGCTCAATTTCAGCGTCTCGGCACTCACCGGCGCCAAGGTCGCGGTGATCGACAACGACTCGACGGTGCTCGATGCCCTGCAGGGGTTGCTCGAGCGTTGGGAATGCGACACACGCTCATGGCGCAGCCTCGCAGACCTTGCGGCGCGCACCGATGTCGACGACTTTCGACCCGACATCATTCTCGCCGACTATCACCTGGATGAGGGTCGCAACGGCCTTGACTGCGTTCACGCGCTGCGCCTTGAAGCCGGCGTCGCCATTCCCGCCATCGTCATTACGGCCGACCGTAATCCGGCCATCGCCGATGCGGCTCGCGAGCTCGATTGCGAGCTTCTCCTGAAACCGGTGAAGCCGGCGGAGTTGCGCGCCCTGATGCTGCACCTGCTCGCCCGCGCGGCGCAGCCGGCAGCCGGCTAGTCGTCGCGCTGGCCGCCGAGGATCGAATCGAAATCTATCTTCGAAGCTTCGATCACCGCCTGTGTGCGCGATGCCACCTTGAGCTTGCGCAAGATCTCGGAGACGTGCGCTTTGACTGTCGTCTCGCCGACCCCAAGGTCGAAGGCGATCTGCTTATTCAGCCGCCCCAAGCGCAGCATGTGCAGCACCCGCACCTGCTGCGGCGTCAGCGTAGCGATACGCGAGGCCAGATCCGACGCGCCGGAGGCGCCGGTAGCCGGCGGCTGATAGCCTTTCGGCAGCACCACCGAGCCGGACATCACGTCCTCGAGTGCGCGCCCCAAGTCGGGGCCGCGCGTCGACTTTGAGATGAAGCCGGCGGCGCCGCACTGCATCACCTCGTGGATGATGCGCGCGTCCTCGAGCGCGGAGACGACGACGATCGGCAGCTTGGGGTAGCGCGTGCGCAACTCGATGACACCTTCGAGACCGCGCGTTCCCGGCATCGACAGGTCGAGCAGCACTAGATCGATCGAGCCGTGTTTGTCGAGGACCGCGCGCGCCGAATCGATCGACGTCGCTTTCGCTACGGCAGCGTTGGGAAACGTGCCCTGAATCACCAGCTCCAGAGCTTCGACAAAGAGCGGATGGTCGTCGACGATCAGAATGCCGGTCGGCAAAACTGCCTCCTCCGGTGCGGAATAGTCATCCTATGCGCCGTATTCACCATGCCGGTGCATGTTACGCGAAGTATGCCCCCGAAACTCGCTAAATAGCCCTCCCGCCGCCGTCGGATGTTCAGCCGTCGCCGCTTCGAGTTGCAGCATCACGTTCGCGGTCGCGACCTCGAAACCCTCCGCGCATATGATCCTTGACCCGATAGGCCTTCGGCGCAATCTGCCGGGTAGCCGATCGGCCAACAACTTTAAGGATGAAGCCGCGCCGATGGCCGGATCGATCACCAACTTTCTGCGGCTCGCCAGGGCCGGTCTCGTGCTCGCGCAGCACGGCGTCCGCTTCGTACCGGCAGGCACTCCGGTGCCGCTCCCACTACGCCTCGCCCGCATTGTAACGGCCCCAATCCGCCTTGTGGCAGCGCCGTTCCGCCTCGGCGAGACGCGCGAGACGCGGCTTTCGGGTGCCCTGACCAGCCTCGGCCCCAGCTATATCAAGCTCGGCCAGTTCCTGGCGACGCGCGCCGATGTCATCGGCCCCAAGCTCGCCGGCGAGCTGGCGCTGTTGCAGGATAATTTACCGCCGTTCTCCATGGCGGAGGCCCGCCGTGCCGTCGAGGAAGCGCTCGGCGGGAAGCTCGATGATCACTTCGCCGAGTTCGGCCCTGCCGTGGCCGCCGCCTCCATCGCCCAAGTGCATAAGGCGGCCGTCATCGACGCCAACGGCCGCCGGCGCGAGGTTGCCGTGAAGATCTTGCGCCCCGGTATCGAGAAGCAGTTCCGCCGCGACCTCGACAGCTATTACTTCGCCGCCCGCCTCATCGAGCGTCTGCATCCGCCAACGCGGCGTTTGAAGCCTGTCGCCGTCGTCGACACGCTGAAAGCGTCGACCGAGCTGGAGATGGACCTGCGCCTCGAGGCCGCTGCCATCTCCGAGATGGCCGAGAACACAGCGGGCGATGATGACTTCCGCGTGCCCGAGGTCGACTGGCAGCGCACCGCGCGCCGCGTCCTCACCGTCGAATGGATCGACGGCATCCCGCTCTCGGATCACGACCGCGTCGCCGCCGCTAATCTCGACCGCAAGGCACTCGGTCTCACGGTGATGCGCACGTTCTTGAAGCACGCTATGCGCGATGGCTTCTTCCACGCCGACATGCACCAAGGCAACCTGTTCGTCGATCACACGGGACGCCTCGTTGCCGTCGACTTCGGCATCATGGGCCGACTCGGGATGAAGGAGCAGCGCTTCCTCGCCGAGATTCTCTTCGGCCTCATCACGCGCGACTATAAGCGCGCCGCGGAGGTGCACTTCTGGGCGGGCTACGTGCCGCCACATCACCCGGTCGAAGTGTTCGCGCAGGCGTTGCGCGCCATCGGTGAGCCGATCCATGGACGCACGGCCGAGGATATCTCCATGGCCGACTTGCTCGGCCAGCTTTTTGCCTACACCGACGTCTTCGACATGCAGACGCGCCCCGAGCTTATCCTGCTGCAGAAGACCATGGTCGTCGTCGAGGGCGTCGCGCGCGGTCTCGACCCCGGCCTCAACATGTGGATCGCCGCCGAGCCGGTGGCGCGCAAGTGGATCGAGGATAACCTCGGCCCGCTCGGCCGGTTGCGCGAAGCGGGCGAAGGCGCCTCGGCCATAGGCAAGATCATCGCCGACCTGCCCGCCCTCCTCACTCAGGGACAGCAGACGGCCCTTGCACTGCATGACATGGCACGCAACGGTCTCCGCCTTGACGACGAGACGGTGCGGCAGATCGCCTACGAGGAGGGGCGGCGCACCCGCTGGGGACGCCTTGCATTGTGGATCGGCGCCATTAGTCTCGCCATACTTGCCTTCACCCAGCTGAGGCTCTAGGCGTGGAGCGCCGCAAACGTCTAGCGCCGAGCCCAATGAAATTCAGAGTCGATCCCAATAAGTTCTCAACGTTCCTGACGAGCTGCGGCCGCTTCGACCTGCTCGGTGAGACGGTGGCCTCGTTCCAGCGCCGCTTCGACGTTGAACGGATCCTGATCGCCGAAGATTCCGAGAACACCGCGGCCTCGGCAAGTTTCATGCGCGACTTCCCCGTCGCCGATGTACGCGTCAACTTGCCGAAGCTCGGTCAGATGCGCTCCATCGATACGCACTACGCTGAGCTCAGCACGCCCTACGTGTTGCACCTCGAGGACGACTGGGGCTTTTCGCGCAGCCTCGATCTTGACCGCGTCACCGCGTTCATGGAAGCGCGCCCTGACATTTCCGTCGTTTGCATTGCGCATCGCGTCTACGAGCCGCGCTTCCAAAAGGGCGCACGCCGCGAGCAGCACGGCGGTATCGACTACCTCGTCTGGGATGTCGATGCGCATCCCAAGTGGTTCTCGTATTCCTTCAATCCTTCGGTGGCGCGCCTGTCGCTGTGGCGCGAGGTCGGCCCTTTCGCCAAATTTGTCACCGAGGAGAATCTCAGCGTGTTCCTGAAAGGGCGCGACATGCGAATCGCCATGGTCGCGCCCGGCATTGCGGATCATATCGGCGACGATCGCCACGCGCCCGACCCATTCCAACCGAAGCGCGCCAAGACGCTTCTGGCGCGCCTCAAGCGCTCGATAACGAAGCGGCTGCCACTGCTGACGGGAGGGCGCCCGAGTTGAGCGGGGCGGGCTGAATGGGCTTGAGCTGCTGCATCATTGCTCACAACGAGGGCGACCGCATCGAGCGCTGCATCGTCGCAGCGCGCGGCATCGTCGAAGAGGTCATCGTCGTCGACTGCGGATCGACCGACGACACGGTGGCCAAGGCGGAAGTTCTCGGCGCCAAGGTCTTTTTCAAGGCGTGGGACGGCTATGGGCCACAGAAGCGCTTCGCCGAAGAGTGCGCCTCCTGCGATTGGATCCTCAACCTCGATGCCGACGAGGTGCTGACGCCGGAGCTCGCCCGCGAGATCGCAGCGCTGATGCGCGCGCCCGCCGGGCTGTTGCCGGCCTATCGCTTCCGGCAGGTCACGGTCTATCCCGGGCACGACAAGCCGCGGCTGTGGGCCGATTACCACAACTACGTGCGCCTTTACGATCGCCGCAGCGTGCGCTTCCGTGAAAGTCGCGTGCACGACACGGTCGACACCAAGGACTTCCCCGTCGGCCAACTGCGCGGCGCCGCCTGGCACTACTCCTGGCGCTCACTGGGCCACGTGCGCAGCAAGCTCGAGAGCTACACCGACCTGCAGGCGAAGGAGCTCAAGAAGCCGCGCTGGTATGTGCTGGCGCGTCTGCCATTCGAATATCCGATCCTGTTCTTTCGCTACTACATCATGCGGCGCAACTGGACTGGCGGCCTTACGGGCTTGCGCATTACGCACGAGATCGCCCGCGCACGCTGGCGGCGGCTGTTGAAAATCGCGCGGCAGCAGCGGGAGGCGCGCGTTTGATGGCGGATGCCGGCGATACGCGCTCGGTGAAGGATGATCTGGCCTACGCCGCACGCGCCGCATGGGTGGCGGCGAAGGAAACACTCGGACTGCCCCGGCGCAGCGACGCGACCTTTTACGTCGACCGCTTCGACCGCGCTCTGCGCTCGGGCCGCATCGGCCGCAACTTCGCGATCATGGCGACCGGCAAGGGCGACGGCGCCGGATCGCAGGCGCAGGCGGCTATGTCGGCGCTGTGTTTTGCCAAGGCGCACGGGCTGCCGTATATCCACCGGCCATTCACTTCGATCCAGCATGCCGAGACGGATATGCCCACGTGGGCGCGCACTTGGGAGGAGTACTTCAATCTCGGCGCCTTTGAGCGACATCTCGACGACGAAACGGCACCGGTGGTGGCGCTCGATCGTTTGAAGCTCGCGCCGCATGCGGAGCCGGTGATCGTCGCCACCGAGCACTATCTGCGCTTTTGCAATCGGGACAACGACGCCTGGGAGCGCGTGCTGCCGCAGCTGCGCGCCAAGTTCTGGGAAGGCAAGCAGAGGCCGAAGCAGCCCGGCGAAATCCGCCTCGCCATTCACATGCGGCGCGGTGATGTGTCGGCGGGAAACAAGAAGGTCGCCAAGAATTTCACGCCCAACGCCACTTTCGTGCACACGCTGACGCGGCTCAAAGCCCTGGTGGGGCAGAAGCCGCCGGAGCTGCGCATCGAGATTTTCTCGCAAGGCGAGCCGACGATGTTCGCCGACCTTGCCGAGCTCGGCGCGCACCTGCGGCTCGATGAGCCGGCGCTCGACACGCATCGCGCGCTGGTCGAGGCGGATATCCTCGTGATGTCGAAGGGCGCCTTCAGCTACACGGCCGGGGTGCTGCACGAGGGCATCACGCTGTACGACCCGCAGAAGTATCGGCCGCTGCACGGCTGGATCACGCGGGCGCCCGACGGCTCGTTCGACGAGGTGCTTCTCGCCCGTCACCTCGCTGCGCCGCTCGGCAAAGCCTGAGCGTAGGGCACCGCACAAACAAAAACCGCCCGGGCGAGAAGCCCGGGCGGTTTTCGGATGAACATTGTAAAGAGGGGATGATGACTTCTGATGACTTCGAAACCGAAGCACCTCACTTTTTTGCAGACCTGGCGACGACCTACTCTCCCACGTCTTAAGACGCAGTACCATTGGCGCTGGAGCGTTTCACGGCCGAGTTCGGGATGGGATCGGGTGCAGCCACTCCGCCATAGCCACCAGGTCGGCGAAAAAGTGAGATGACTTCTGGTTTTGGTCTTTCTGTATTCCTACGCCCATCGAGGCGACGCACGCAGCGCGTTCGGATCCCTAAGGACACAAAGCGCAAACGCCGCCCTGCCATAGCGACCAGCGCGAGTTACCGCGCTCTTGCCGCACAAGGCATTACGATGAGCATTGCTTAATGAGAGCGATCAAGCCGATCGAGTTATTAGTACCGGTAAGCTACATGCATTGCTGCACTTCCACACCCGGCCTATCAACGTGGTGGTCTTCCACGACTCTCGAGGGAGAACTCGTTTTGAGGTGGGTTTCCCGCTTAGATGCCTTCAGCGGTTATCCCGTCCGTACATAGCTACCCTGCTGTGCCGTTGGCACGACAACAGGTCCACCAGAGGTACGTCCATCCCGGTCCTCTCGTACTAGGGACAGCTCCTCTCAATTCTCCGACACCTACGGCAGATAGGGACCGAACTGTCTCGCGACGTTCTGAACCCAGCTCACGTACCTCTTTAAATGGCGAACAGCCATACCCTTGGGACCTGCTCCAGCCCCAGGATGAGATGAGCC